>CAMASN010000006.1 GCA_945861025.1 Ferrithrix thermotolerans DSM 19514 | reverse complement strand
GACAATCCTCGTTTTCGTTAACTTATTACGTGTGTGAAGCACGTGTATTCCCCCACTTTCAGTTTGGTGTTTTGGTTTCACCGAGGTTCCCCCCGCGGCGAATGGTGGTCCACCGAGGGCTCCCTGTGAATGGGGCACGATGCGGTGATCGATCTTGTAAACCCCGTGTGGGTCGAGGATGTGAACCCCAACCCACACGGGTCATTCGTAATGCTGTAACGCTGTATTAGGTATTGCTGTATTACCTGACTTCGGTAGTGCTTAGAGCAGGCCGGCCAAGGTCACGGCTGGGAAGCCGATGTTGGTGTCTGGCTGAGCAGTCTGGATACCAAAGGGCTGCAAGACGACAGCGACGGTGACGGCGCCGATGGAGATGCTCGTCTCGGCCTTCGTCAGGCTGATGCCGGTTGTGGTCTCGGCGCTAGCGACGTAGCTGAAGGCGATGTCGGCGGTTGCGGCCTGGATCGGCTTGCCGACCTTGACGAGAGTCACGTCGGTGCTGTTCAGGGTGATGGTGCCGAGTGCGTTGCTGACAACACAGGAGTTAACCTTGCCCGCCGTCTTTGCGGCCTTGTAGACGCAACCAGCGTTGCCGCCGATGACCTGCAGCTTGGTTTGGTCGAACTTGTAGATGATCTTCGAGCCCGAAACCAGGAGCGGAATGCTTGAGCTCACCGGCGAGGTGAGGCCAAGCTTCTTCACGAAGGCCAAACGCACTGCTGGGGCGGTCTCAAGGCCATTCTTGACCTTGGCGGGCTTGTAGGTGACCTTTGTTCCGGCCGAGATGATGGTCTGTTGATCGGTGAGGAACTTGGCACGGTACGACGCATCGGTTGAGCAGAACTGGAACTCAAGACCGGCGGCCTGGATGAGCACGCTGAGGTGCAAGCGGGTTCCGGCCAGCGTGCTTGGGTTCGGGTACGTCGGGTCGTTTGGCGGACGCAAGAACTCTGGGGCGAACTCCGGCAGGCTGTCGTTGTTTGCGGCATTGCCGATGAGACGGCAATCGCTGGCCGGGCTCGAGGTGAGCTTTGGTGCCTTGCTGGCCACTGTGCCGCCGCCGCCACCTGGGAATGCGGGCGTGAGTGTGCCGGGAAGGAACTTGCCAAGTGGGCTGTTGCTCGACGTGATCTGGCACGACAGCGATGGGTACTGGTCGGCGCCGGTGTTGGCGGGATCGACGTACTTTGGCATCATCAAGGTGATGGTGTTGCCGGTCTTTGAGTAGCCGTCAGCGCCGAGTGTGGCGTTTGAGGCATAGTTGGCCGGGATCGGGCCAAAGGTCTTGGAGATCGGCGCGGTTGGGTAGTCGAGTGACGTCAATGCGACTGCGTACTTTGGCGTACAAGTGGCGGTGAAGAAGTCGACATGGCCAGTGGCTCCGTCAACGGGTACCGGGAAGGCGATAGTCATGTGACCGTAGCCGCCGTCGGCGGTGCACTCGGCGTCGAGTGGGCCGCAGGTGAGACCGAGTGGAAAGGGCAGACCGCCGCTAACAACCATGGTTGTTGGGTCAATCTTGCCTGGCTTCTTCAATTTGGCTCCCGCGGCCGACGCATCGGTCGGCATAAGAGGTGCGACGGCGGCAGCCAAAACGATGGCACCGATCAAGAGACGTTTCATTTTTCCCCCACAGAGTGATAGTTGTTGCATTACTTGGAGAATTAAGTCACACCTCCACGCACAACGCGCGCTCCAACTTCACAACAAGTACACAACGCCTCGCAGCAGTTGGCTGCCGGCTCGCAGAGACCTCTTGTTTGCGTTTGAACCGCCCAGACGTGGGTACCTTCTTGATCGTAGGATCAACGGGAACATCGGCGTGTCTGCCGACTCAGGGTGGGCACCGGCCGTAAACGTGTGCAGATTGTGTGAAGAATCTGACAATAGCTAGAGTTGTTTGGTCAATTCTCTTCACAATCGCTTGAATTCAATCGCTTGAACTCGGGCGCCTCAGCAACTCCTTCGCCGACTCCACAGCGGCGTGTAACGATTATCTTTGGGGGAAGTCGTCATGTTGAAAACTTTTGAACGTAGGCCGCGCCTTGTGGCGTCGACGATTGTGACGGCGTTGCTGCTCGCAGTGTCGGCGATCAGTCCGTTTTCGGGCACCACTGCGCTTGCGGTGCCCTTAGGCAGCAACGACTTAGTGCTCGGCGCGTGCAACAACACGTTCCAACCCATTAAATTCCCGCTTCAGTACGACATCGTTGCGCGGCCATCGGCCAACCCGATTGTGCCTGGGTCATCGTTTACGGTTGAGTTTAACGTCACCGTTACTGCCGCCGCAGCGTTCTTGAACGGCGTCTACGCGGTGCTCGCCGCCACCGTTGGCGTCAGCGCAATTCCGATCACTGCTGCGCAGGCAACGATTGTTCCGCTCACCGGCGCCACCGGCGCCCCTGTAGTGGCTAAACTGGCAAGCACCTTCACTATTCCGACGCCGGCATCGATTCCGGTAACCGCCGACGTGAAGATCCCGCTCGGCAAGGTAACTGGCACATATACCGCCGATCAGACCGGCGATGTCAGCTTCACCTTGGGCGGCAATTCGTGGATGCCCCGCATTCCAGCCGTGGTTGGACCACCTGAGGTGGCCGAAGTTGCTGCCGACCCAATGCCAGCCACCCCTCAAGTGTTCGGATGGGAGCCCGCTTTGGTCGGTCCTCCGAGAAAGCCACTGAAGCTCACTGTCGGAGGTGGTGACCAGACATTTACCAAAATTGCTTTAGTGGGTGGCGCAGTGACGGTGTACCTCGTGTGCATGGGCGGCACGTGGACCCCGACCCCGCCAGTGGTTGAGGGCGACAACCCAACCTTTGGCGTACCACTGGTGCCTGCAGCGGGCTTCGCCAAGTTTGCAATCTCCGACGGGCCACCCATCACCGATCCTTCGGGCACCACGTTGCCCCCAGCCACAACGCAGCCACCCGGAACCACGCAGCCACCCGGAACCACGCAGCCACCCGCCACCACGCAGCCACCCGCCACCACGGCGCCTGCCACCACGGTTCCGTCAGTGCCGGTTACGAACACCGCTACCTATACGGCCACCTGTACCAACGACGTCACCCCAGACGCGAGTGAGATGACCTACGAGATCACTGCCACCTCGCAGTCTCCAGTGGCACAGGGTTCTACGGTCACCATCACAGACCAAGAGTGGAAGGCCACTGTGCCGGAGTCTCTGGTCACACTGTTGAAGCCGTTCTTGCCCGCTGGCCTCGAGACAACGTCTTCCGGAACCTTTACGGTGACCAACGCCGACCCAGGTGAGGTTGACACCGAACCATTGCTCAGCTCCTCGCCATGGCCAGAAAGCGGCCCGATGTTCGCCATCAATAACCCGGACGACGTGAGCTTCACCGCCACCGGCGGCGACATGGTGGTGGCCTTCGGCGGCTCCGTTACCGTCGTTGACATCCCCGTGGGCGACGGCATCACTGCAACGCTGACCTGTGTGCCAACCGGCGCGGTGCCAGCGTTGTTCACCATCAGCGTGCCAGGCGATTCGCCAGCCACGACAGCGCCAGCAACTACGACTCCCGGCGGCGGCGGGGGCGGAGTGACAACCACCTCGGTTGTGGCAAGCCTTGGCGAGATTCCTCGCACCGGCTCGAACAGTTCGGTGCTGTGGGTTCAGCTCTTTGGTGGCTTGCTGATCATGCAGCTCGGCATCATGATGTGGTCCACTGGTCAGGGAAGGCGTCGTCGCAGGGTATTGTGACGAAATGCACGAAGACAATAACGACGTCGTCTACGACGACACCGAGATTGACACCGCGGCCGAGGCTGAGTCCTTTCAGGACTTGCCTCGGCCGAGGTATGTCACGCCGGTGTCTCCAACCATTCGAACCGCTGCTACTGCGCTGATCGCTGCGGCTGCATTGCTGGCGGCATCGGGTCTGTTGACCTGGTTCACCAGCCGCAACGGAGACTTCCCTCCCGACCACACCAACGGGTTCAAGTTCGGTCCGGCCAGCTTGTGGTATTCGAGCGTTTCGGTCGGATGGCCGTTGCTGCTCGCCGCTGCACTGCTCGTAGTGGCTGCAACGAAGACCCTGCAGGCACGTGAGGCCGTGTGGTTGCACCGAGCGAGCATTGGTTGCACAGCCATCAGTGTTGCGGCGTTCGTGCTGGTGCTCGTGAACAGGTCGTATGTGCCCAAGCAGATTCGGGCTGAGTTACGTAGGTCTACTGCTGCGCTCTTGGCGAACCGCCCAGAACTGCAAGACAAAGTCGACAAGGACCTTGCTTCGTTTGTGGTCTCAACCAATGTTGGTATCTGGGTGGCGTTGCTGGCGGCGGCGGCGTGCGCCGGTATCTCAGCGTTTATCGCTGTGCAATCAAGGCGCCCCAGCGAGTCCAGCGCGAGCTAAAGCTGCTGCGTTCGATGCGGTGCATGCATCGAACCGATAACCACGTCCGTAGACCGTGGTGATGTGATCGGCGGCATCGCCAAGCTTTACTCGTAGCCGGCGCATGTGCTCGGTGACGGTGGCGCCTGCTTGCCACTCGGCCCGTGAAAGCCACACGGCCTCAAGCAACTGCTCGCGGGTGAATACCTGACGAGCGTTGCCAGCCATGTGGGCCAACATGTCGAACTCGAGACGGGTGAGGCGCACTTCTTGGCCGCCAACACGAACCTGGCTCGACTCAATGTCGATGTCGACATGGTCGGGGCAACCAATCTTGGTGTTGTTTTGGGTCTGCACTGCTGAGCGGCGCAGAATGGCATCGATGCGGGCTTCGAGCACCGACATATCGAATGGCTTGACCATCACGTCGTCGGCCCCAAGTCGCAATGCCAACACGCAGGTCTCTGGAGTTGCGTCGTGAGTCATCACAATGATGGGCACCTGCGAACTGCGGCGGATCTCGACAAGGATCTCGAGGCCGGAGCCGCCGTCGAGTACAAGGTCGATGAGCACCATCGCCGGGCGAGTAGAGCGCCACTGACCAAGTGCTTTAGCGACCGTGTCGGCGCCCTGTGTGCGGAACCGCAACCGCAGGCAATGCGCAATGGCTACTCGAGATTCGAGATCGCTCGCGAAGACAAGCACCACTGGTGGCTCGGTCGGCGCACCGGCGCCAAGCTTTGCCCCCCTGCCATCGTTGTCGACCGTGGTCAGACCGTTATCAACTGTGCTGCTCACCGGACCCCCGCAAAAATCTGTGCGACAACGTCTTGAGGGAGTTCGCACGCCCCCGTGACGGTTATCACAATGTTCACACGATCCAACCACGAATCAATCACGGTGCGCAAGGTTCGCAACCGAAGGTTGACGCAACCTTGACGATCGGATGTACGCCTCCGAGGCGGGTCTAGTGGTCGTGAGCTGCAGCGATGTGAGGGTCGGCGAAGGTAATCACGATGGCGGTGGGGGTTCGTGGCTTTTTGATGACTTTCGCGAATAGATCACCGATGCCGATGAATAACACAATCAACCCATATTTCGACCGGATCGCGCGATGCACTTCGTCGTGTGCTGCACCTGAGACCACCTCGGCTGTGGCTGAGATGACAGGTGCGCTTGCAATGAGCTTGCCACGCATGGTGCACTGCTGCAGGGTGACGGCGTTGTTGTTGCGAATGCGCTTGACCTTGCCCGAGTTGGCCTCGGTGGTGAAGCCAGCGCGACCATCGGCCAACGGTGCGATCCACACGGGCGAGGAAACCGCTTCTCCCGACTTGCGCAGGGTGATCAATGAGACGTATTTGGCGGAAGCAATGGTCATGGGCGCCAGCGTAGACCGCTGCGCACATCGTGTTGAGCCGAGTGCAGACATCGCAGGGGACGGCGTGCAAGAATAAGCCCATGTCGAATGCAACCTTCACCCGCATGGACGAAAGCACCGCCGAGGAATGGGCCGAGATCGGGCGCCAGACTGCTGCGAATCAGGGTCGGGTTGCCGACTCGATTCTGGCAATGCTGCGCTCGCTTGCCACAGTCACTGATGGCTTTGCTACCGACCAACTCACCCACTGCTTGCAGACCGCAACGCTGGCCGAAAAAGCCGGAGCTGACACCGAGGTGATCGTGGCTTCGTTGTGCCACGACGTGGGTAAGGCCGTGAGCGTGCCGAACCATGGTGCAATTGCTGCCGAGATGCTGCGTCCCTACGTGCGGCCCGATGTTTCGTGGATGTTGCAGGTACACCAAGACTTTCAGGGTCGCCACTACTATCACCACTTCGGTGTCGACCCGAACAAGCGCGATGCCTACGTTGGGCACCCCGCATACGAGCTCACTGCGCAGTTCACCGACGAGTGGGATCAGATTGCGTTCGATCCCAACGGCGAGACGTATCCGCTGGAGCATTTCGAACCGTTGGTTCGCGAGATCTTCGCCAAGCCTCGTTACTGACGAGGCGATGGTGACGGCGCAGTCGTCAAGGGCTGAACGGCACGAGACCTTCGCCGCCTGGAGCGGGCCGTTGCGGGGCGTTGCGGGCCTCTGTGTCTATATGGGTTGAGACACCCCTTTGTCATGATGTTGGTGTTCGCCGGTGTGAAAGATTTCCAGGTTTCTGGCACCCCGGGTTGCGATCGAACGCATGTTCGCTAGACTATGTTTGTCCGGTTCTGTCCGGACACAATCGACGGCTTGTTCCGTCCACGAAACTGTCGGATTATTGAACGGTTGGGGGTGGAGGGATGTTGATTGCAGAGCTGGTCGTGTCGTTGGACGCGCTCGATCCAACAGAGTTGTCTCGCACCGAGGTGAACGCAGCGTTGAAATCGCTGGCCAAAGTGCGGTCCTGGGCTGATGCCCGCCACGTGGTGCTGACACGCCGACTCAAACACATCGCCGACACGTCCCCAGAGGTGTCCCCACAAGCCGATGTTGCCGCGGCGTCGCGTTCAGGTCGGCGTGACGCGGATCGGGCTGTGGCCAGAGTCGATGTGTTGGACAGTGTCCCCGAACTCGAAACATCCTTAGAAGCTGGTGGTGTGTCCGGCGCCCATGTCGATGTGCTCGCCAACGCCTTGAGGGGGTTGAAACCCGAATATCAGGAGGCTTTAGCAGCCGACGCCGACCGTTTGGTCGCTATCGCCGAACGGTGCACACCTGAAGAATTCGCGAAAGTGTTACGACGTGAAGTGGCCCGCCTCGATGCCCGTAGCGGTGAGGAACGCCTGATCCGTCAACGATCCAACACCCGACTGCGTTACTGGTTTGATCGTGATACCGGCATGTGGCATCTGCGTGGCGAGTTCGATCCTGAAACCGGTCTCCACTTGCAGGGCCGCATCGATAACACTGTTGAAGCCCTGTTTCATGCCGCTGTGCCCGATACCTGCCCCACCGGCGACGCCAAACACGACCATTTACGCGGTCTGGCACTCGCCCAACTCATCCTTGGTGGCCGCACCGACATAGACGCCGACACCAACGGCGACACCAACGCCGACACCGGACGCAAAATCGACGTGTGCGTGGTGATTGATCTCGACACCCTGCTCCACGGACTCCACGACCACTCGCTGATCGACAACGGCACAACAGCCGATCTGCCCATCGAGTCATACCGGCGTATGGCCTGCAACGCGGCGATCATCCCAATCGTGTTGAACAGCGACGGTGTCATCGTTGACATGGGCCGCGAGATCCGCCTCGCCAACCGGGCACAACGACGTGCGCTACGCGCCATGTACGACACCTGCGCCATCCCAGGATGCACAGTGAAATCCTCACACTGCCAACCACACCACATCCACTGGTGGCGACACGGCGGCCCCACCGATCTGCACAACCTGGTCCCATTATGCTCCCGACACCACCACCACGCCCACGAAGGCGGCTGGAAACTTGCCATGCACCCCAACCGATCCCTCACCATCACCTACCCCGACCACACCACCCACACCACCGGACCCCCAGCCACCCAACGCGCCGCCTGACCCCAGTTGGCCACAAGAGCCAGGCGGGGACTATCGGAATTTCGGTGTAACCGGGCCAGGCGCTGTGAAAGGCGCAGGTGTCGTACATGGCGCAGGTGCGGTGACCAGGTGCGGTGACCAGTTGCGGTGACCAGTTGCGGTGACCAGTTGCGGTGACCGAGTCAGCTGCCGTGCCAGAGTTCGAGCGGTGTCTTGGTGCGGTCTCCGCCAAACGGAACTTGCTCGGCCGCGCCATCGTGGCCTGCTGATTGATATGCGGCGCACACGATGTCGAGAATCATCCGACCGAATGCTGCATCCATAAACGGCGTGGCGCCATCGGCGATGTCGGCAACGAACGCGCGTAGTTGACCCATGTAGCCCAACTGTTCGATGAACGGCAGTGGTGCGGTGCTGGCTGGCAGGCGCACGGGTTCGCCGTTGTGCTCGAGGCTGGGCTCGGGAAAGACCTCGAGGCGCAAGACGCCGGTGTCACTGCTGAGTTGAACGTCCCAAATCGGATCGGGGCCGTAGTTCCAACTGGAAACCACGTGGCCCACGAGGCCGCTGCGAAAGGTGAGCGCAACTTCGGCGTGCTCGTCGCTGTTGTGGCCGGCGCCGCCACGCAGTGTGCAGCTCACCGAGGTGACCGGCCCGGCGCCCGCAGCGGCCCCCGACAATACGGCTAGGGCCAACGGATGCACGCCGAGATCGAACAGGGCGCCACCACCCCAGGCGTCGCTGGTGAAATCGCCCCACGTGGGTAAACCCTGCAACGTGCGAATGTTCAGATGGTTGATGGGACCGATGTCGCCAGCCATGCGAAGCAACGTAGAAACCGCTGGCGCATAGGCCAGGTTCTCGGCATAGAGCAGACGTTGGTTGTTGGCGGCCGCTGCGTCGACGAGCGCATCGGCATCGGCCAATGTGGTGCACAGCGGCTTTTCGACAACCACTGCGGCACCGGTAGCGAGCAGCCGCAAGGTGTCCGCAGCGTGCAGTTGTGGGGGAGTGGCGACCACAACGATGTCGGCCCCGGCGGGCAACTGGTCGTAGGTGACAGCGGTGGAGTGCATTTGTGCGGCACGCTCAGCCGCACGCTCGGCGGTGCGTGAGGCAACAGCCACCACAGGCATCTGCATGAAGAGTGCAGCAGCACCATGCGCGCCCGAGATCATTCCGGCGCCGCACAACGCAACCGTGGACACAGGTGTTGCCATGGGGTGACTACTTGCCTGCGAGAGCAGCGACGACTGGGGCGAACGATTCGACGTCTTCGGCGCCGACGATGATGTAGCTGAAACCCCACCGCTCGCGGCGTGCGAGGAGATCGTCAATCATCTGATCGGTGGTGCCAACGAGGGCGAACGGTGACTCTTCCATGAAGCTGCGTGGCACGCCGAGCATGCTGGAGAACGATTCGGTGACAGCGAGACGATCGTTGGTGACGTTGACCATGAAGGCCCGCACATTCATCTCGATCTGCGCGATGCGATCGCCAGCAGCGGCATGAACGATGGCGACCTTTTCGTCGACTGCTTCGGCGGTCATCGTGCTGATCGCCTCGGGTCCAACAACACCCGCGGTCATCGTGCCGTTGATGCCGATGATGTCGGCCTCACGAGCGGCGTAGCTGAGCACGCGCTTGCCGCCGCCACCGATGAGGAAAGGAGGAAGCGGGTGCTGCACTGGCTTGGGCAGACCGTTGTAATCGGTGACGTTGTAGTACGTGCCCGAGTGTGAAAACGTGCCATCGCTCATAGCGCCCTTGAGGATGGCCATGCCTTCGATGAATCGATCGATGCGTACCTTGGGTGAGTCGTAGGGAATACCCGACTGCTCGTAGTCGGTGATCATCCAGCCGGCGCCCATGCCAACCTCAAGGCGACCTTCGGACAGCAGGTCCATCGTGGCGAGTTCTTTTGCGAGTACGACCGGATGCTTGTAGTCGTTGTCCCAGACCAAGGCGCCGATGCGCAGCGTGGTGGTTGCGTCGGCGACTGTCATCAGCGCTGGAATTGGGGCGAGTTGTTCGGTGAAGTGGTCGGGCATCGTGAGTACGTCGTAGCCGTTTGCTTCGGTGCGTTGGGCGAGGGATACCCACTCGCTGCGAGTGGTTGCGTTTGCAGCTTGAATGCCAAAACGGAAGGGGCGAAGTGAAGTCATTCGGCCACCTTAGTTGGCGCGAATTTTTTGGACCCGTTCAGGACGACAACGGTTGAACCAGCACAACTGGTTTCTGCAACTAACCTCGGCGGTGCTGTGCGTCGCATCATCTTGCTCCTCCGGTTTGTGGGCGTGTTGTTGGCTGGCGCGTTGCTGCTGAGCGGTGTCACCCTGGCGATAGCGCCGCGATTGTGGGGTGCCGCAAACGCTCACGACCAGGTGCCATCGGTGCTGCCGAGCTTTGAGCCGCTCGCTCGACGCAGCTATGTGTATGGCTCGGGCGGCACCGAGATCGCGGTGTTCGAGAAAGAGAACATTCAGCCGTTCTTGCTGAGCCAGGTTCCGCCCGATGTGCTCAAGGCCGTTCTGGCTGTTGAGGACAAAGAGTTCTATGTGCACGACGGAGTGAACGTGCGCAGTCTGGTTCGCGCCACACTGTCGAACTTCTCGTCGGGAGCGAACCGACAAGGAGCCTCGACCATCACCCAGCAGGTGGTGAAGAACGAACTGCTTGCCGGTCTGCCTCGCGATGGCCGATACAAGTTGCTGCAGTTGCACTTCGCATTGATGCTCGAAAAAAGCATGAGCAAAGACCAGATTCTCGAGCGGTATCTGAACACCATTTTCTTTGGCAACAACGCGTACGGATTGTCGGCCGCAGCCGAGACCTACTTCGGCGAATCCGTCGAGCAACTCACCCTGGCGCAGGGAGCGTTTCTCGCTGGCCTGATTCGATCGCCTTCGGGCTACGACCCAATTCGTAAGCCCGAACGCGCCCGCGCTCGATTCGAGCAGGTGCTCACGCGTCTGGTCGATGAATCGATGATGACCCCGCTCGAGAGTGCGCAGCTGTTGGTCAACTGGCCAATACCGGAGCGCACTCAAGCGCTGCCCGGCCGCGTGACGGCTCCGACCTATTTCACCGAAGCGTTGCAGGACTATCTGCTCACGAAGTCAGACATCCTCGGTGCCGACGAGCAGCAGCGGCGCAGCACGTTGCTGCGCGGCGGATTAAGGATCTACACAACGCTTGACCCGGCGATGCAGGCAGCCGCCGAGCGCGCCAATGCGGTGCTGCCGCAGAACAAACTTGGCTTCGATACCGCCATTGTTTCGCTGGAGACATCGTCGGGTGCGGTGCGCGTGATGGTGGGTGGGCGAGGGTTCAAACGCAATGTGAGCGAGATCAACATGGCGCTCGTGCCGCGCCAAACAGGGTCGAGCATCAAGCTGTTCATTCTTGCGGCGGCGCTTCAAGCTGGCGTGCAGCCCATCGACGTGATCGATGGCACCGCCCCATGCACGCTGCCCAACCCTGGCAACCCGCGTGACCCGTTCATCATCTCGAACAAGTCGGCGAGTCGACCCGTGGGCACGTTGGCGGTGATGACCTCGCTGTCGATCAACTGTGCGTATAGCAGGTTGGCGCAGATCGTCGGGCTGCGTCGTTTGGTCGACACCACCTACCGCATGGCTCATTCGCCGTATCTGTTCGAGGGGCAGTCGCGCAAAGACCGCGGCGCTGAGCCCATTCAGCCGTTCGCCAGTTTTGCAACCGGAGCCAACGAGATGAGCCCGATGGATATGGCCTCGGGTGGGCAAACAATTTCGAATCAAGGCCTGCACCACGATCCGTATTTCGTCGAGTACGTCGAACGCTCAGATGGCTCTCGATTGTTCACGCATGCCGATGTCGGCGAGCAAGTGTTTGACCCAGGAGTTGCGCTGAGCGCCGTCAGTGTCTTGAAGGGCGTGATCACCAGTGGCACGGGGCGTCGCTATCCGCTGGCTAACGGTCGGCCTGCTGCAGGCAAGACGGGCACGCAAGAGGACAACACCAACTCGTGGTTTGTGGGTCTTACGCCTGAACTGTCGACCGCCGTGTGGGTGGGCAATCCGAATGGCTACGTGCCGATGGTGAACGTGCCCGAGTTCGTGGCGCAGGGTGTGAACAAGGTTCAAGGTGGCACGTATCCAGAGAAGATTTGGAAGACCTTCGCCGACGCAGCCCTTGAGGGCAAGCCCAATCAGGATTGGCCGGCGCCTCCGCCGAATCTTCGGCCTGCCGCTCGCCTGTATCTTCCGGGCAGCGATTGCCTCGCAACCCTGTTGGCTGGCGTTTTGCCCGGCGGTGGAGTGCCGCCGCCGCCGCCGGTTGCGACGACCACAACCATCTTCAATCCGGCGGTGCCGTTGCAGCCCGTGGTGCCCGACACCTCGCCGGTCTTGCAGGCCGTCGATAGCGGAACCACCATCGCCCCCGACGTGCTCGACCCCAATGCGCCGGTGCCAACTATCGATCCGAAGCTGTTTGTGGTGTATGACTGTGCAAGTGGAATTCCGGGCGCAACAATTCAGGCCAAGTAAGTGAACGCTGACGCGCTACTCGAACTGCAGTTGGCCGACACTGCAATCGATCAACTTCGGTACCGCCTCGGGCACCTCCCCGAGGTGCTGGCCTGCAAAGAAACGGCTGCAGAACTCGAAGTATGGAACAAGCGGGCCGCTGCGTTGCGTCAGCAAATCGTTGACTTCGAGGCCGCAATGGAGGTTACCGAGAAGCAAACAGCGGTGCTGTCGTCGCAGCGTGACCGACTCGAGAAGCAGCTCAAGACAGTGATCTCGCCGCGCGAGGCCGAGGCGCTGATGCACGAGATCGAGACGTTGTCGAGTCAGCGTTCGGTGCTCGACGACGCCGAGTTGGGCGCAATGGAGTCAGTAGCCGCCAACGAGGCTGAGCTCGACTCGCACTCCGAGGCACACGACGATCTGCGCGCGAAGGCGCACGCTGCATCTGAAGTTGGCGATGCAGCAATCGCCGCTGCCGAGGCCGATCTGGCGCAACGCTGCGCAGCGCGTGATCTGCTTCGATCGGCACTTGAGGCAGCGGTGCTCGATCGCTACGACTCGTTGCGTTCGCAGTTTGGGGGAGTAGGCGTGGCCAAACTCAATGGCTTGCGCTGCGAAGGATGCCATCTCGACTTGTCCCGTGGCGAGGTCGATGCGATCAAGCGCGCCGAAGCCGATGAGATCCCAGAATGCCCCAACTGCGGGCGACTGCTCGTTCGATAGATTCGGGTTGTCGCAGCGTGTTCTTCTGGTTCCTCGGCACAGCGATCGCCTCGGTTTGGTTTGTGTTTCGCGACCCCGCTTTTGACTATCGCTGGCTCTGCGTTGGGGTATTGCTCGCCGATGTGCTCGATGCGCCGTTCGGCGGAGCCCGTGCGTTTCACAGCATGCCGGTCAGCGTCGCCGCGCTCGTTGGCGTTGTGGTGGCGAGCGCTGGTCGAAAGCGATGGAGAAAGCGCGCGCTTGCGGTACCCATCGGGATGATGCTGCATCTTGTGTTCGATGGTGCCTTTGCGACCACCAAGATGTTTTGGTGGCCCCTCGCTGGCCTGCATTTTGCCGACGAACCCCTGCCCAGCGTGGCGCGTGGCTGGTTCAACATTGTTCTCGAACTGATCGGCCTGGTTGCTCTGGTATGGGTGTGGCGCACGTTTGGCCTGCGCTCGAAAGCTCAGCGCGACCTGCTGCTGAAGCAGGGACGCCTTGAGTTGGCTGCAGTTCGCCGGCGATAAACATGCTTCACTGATGCTGTGTTGATTCTTGTTCGTCATGGCCGCACTGCGGCAAACGCTGCCGGTCTGCTGCAGGGCAGAGGTGACCTGAGCCTCGACGACGTTGGTCGCGAGCAGGTTCGTCAGGTTGTCGCTGCAATCGGGCCCGTCGATCACGTGATTACGAGTCCGCTCGCGAGAGCCCGCGAAACTGGTCTGGCGTTCGGGGCACCCACCAGCATTGACGACCGCTGGATTGAGCTTGATTACGGGCTCTACGAGGGGTTGCGCACGGGCGACGTTCCGCCAGAAGTATGGGCCCAGTGGCGCAGCGACACGGCGTTTGCCCCGCCGCAGGGTGAATCGATGCTGCAACTCGACGATCGTGTGCGCGCAGCATGCGGCGATGCCCTCGAAATGGCCCGCGATCAGAACGTGGTGGTGGTCAGCCATGTCTCGCCGATCAAGGCCGCTATGGCCTGGGCGCTGGGCGGCGATATCTCGCTGAGCTGGCGTTGCCATCTTGAGCAGGCGGCCGTGTGTCGCATTGCGAACCGAGGCGGTATTGCCGTGCTGGTGAGCTTCAACGAAGTTCTGCATACCCTAAAGACTTAGGACCTTCATGTGCTCTGAGCAGCACTTTAGTCTGTGGTACTTGTCAACTTTCTCTCAAGTTCGTGACGCTCGGTCGCATTGCATCGGGTCCTGTGCGAAGGTTCTGGTCCAGTCATATTTTCGAAGACGTTCGACGCCCTAGCAGTCGGCAACCTCCTTAGGGGCAATCATGGATATTCGTAGCAGTTTGAATTTTGTAGCCGTCGCCGCGCTGGTCTCGGTGGGCGTCGCCGCGGTCGTACTCGACCAAGCGTCGGCTCACTCTCCCTCAATGTCCACATCGTGTGGTGCCGGCGAGGTACACGGCGAGATTGGCCTCAAGGGCTATCGAGGCGAGAACAAGGTGCAGGTCTGGGTCGATGGCACGAAGGTCATCGATGGAAAATTCAAGAACAGCTATCACAGTCGGTCGAACCTGGGTGATCCCAAGGTGAAGCACACGTACCGCGTGCGTGTTGAGGCCGAAGACGACGAAGATTTCAAGGACGGCCAAAGCGTCGACATCACTAAAGAGTCGCGTGAATGTGCACCTGCGCCATCCACCTCGAGCAGCGCCCCGATCCGGGTCGATATCTGCGAGGGCTCGTCGGGCTCATCCCACTCGCATCGCTCGATGAACGTGAGCAGCGATGTCATCATGAGCACATCGGGCCACGATGCTCATTACAACGACATCATCCCGCCATTCGCGGGTTACCCAGGTAAGAACTGGGACAAGGAACACCGCAAGGTGTACGAGAACGACTGCGAAGAGACCGAAAACACCTCGCCGTCTACCTCAGGCCCCAAGAACACGTACCCCGAGTACACAACTCCTACCACGGCCGTGTCCACGACCGTGGCACCGACCACCACCGTTGTCGTAGCGGAGTCGACCACGACTCTCGCCGGCACCACGACCACCGTCGAGGGCACCACAACGACCGTCGAGGGCACCACAACGACCGTCGAGGCGACCACAACGACCAGCACCACGACATCCGAGGTGGGGCCGCCGACTTCGGTTGAGTCCACGACGACGAGTGCGGTAGCAGTCGCTCCACCCACGGTTCCCGGAAACCCCGCACTGCCCACGTCGGGCGGTTCGCCAGCATCAACTGTGTTGATTGGTATCTTCGGCCTACTATTGGGTCTTGTGCTCACATTGGCTACCCGTCGTCGCACCCTCGTTGCCCCGGTCGCTGAATAGGCGTTCGTGCTGAAACCCCACCCCCGGGACGACAGCACCGCAACCGGCGATTCCGCTCCGGAAACAGCGTCACCTGAACGTCATTTTGCCTTGGCAAGACTCACGCGCCGCAATGCGATGTTGACCTCGGCGTTGTCGACGCAATCAAAGCCGGTCCGAATCGCCAAGATCGCCGTCGTGGTGATCTTGGTGATCGCAGGCATTGCGGTTTTCGACGCGATGCGACCTGTGTCGACGGGACAGAGCTCGGCGAGTCCGGTCATCAACGATTTCAAGCCCACCTTCGGCGGCGTCGGCGCGGTTATCCGCATTAGGGGAACTTCGCTGAGCGACGCCACGGCGGTGTTGTTCGGTGGAGTGGCATCGAATGACGTCACCGTTATCTCCGATCGCACCATTGATGTCGTGGTGCCCAATGGCGCCAAGACGGGTCGACTTGGAGTGCGTCACGGCGATACGTACGAGAGCGTCGAACTCTTCACCGTGAAGCCAACTCCGGTGCTCGCCGAGGTGAAGCCTGGCTCGGGTGGTGTGAAGACCACGGTCACACTTACGGGTGAGCACTTTGGCGTCGTCAAGTCGATTTTGTTTAACACTCAAATTGCGCGCACGTTCGAAGTGAGATCGTCAACCGAGATTGTGGTCACGGTTCCTGCCGGGGCTCAAACCGGTCGCATTTCGGTGAACACTGATGGTGGAACTGCTGTGAGCGCATCGGCGTTCAACATTGTCGAAACGCCGAAGATCAGCCAGGTTTCGCCTGGTGAGGCTGGCGTTGGTGGCATTGTCGTCATCAAAGGCGAGCATCTCAGCGCTGCCTCTGGCGTGTCGTTTGGTGGCGTTCCAGCGAAATCGTTCACGGTGAAGTCGGCGACAGAGATCGAGGCCACAGTGCCCGACGGCGCACAGACCGGTTCGCTGTCGGTGTCTACTGCTGGCGGCACTGCGACCAGACCACGTTTCAAGATTGCCGGGGTGCCGGTGATCTTGGAGCTCCGCCTTGCGTATGGCGGGGTGGGTTCCGTCGTGGCGATCACCGGGTCGAACCTGCTGCGCGCCAGCTCAGTCACTTTCAACGGTGTCCCTGCATTCGTTGTTTCGAATACGACATCGCGCCAGATCAGGGTGGTGGTGCCCGTGGGGGCCACAACTGGTCCGGTCACTGTGGTGACCCCTGGCGGTACTGCTGTGAGCGGCGAGCGTTTTGCAGTTCTGTCATTTCAGCCCTGAGCTGTTGGCCCGAAAACGAGACATCGGGGCCGGTGCACGGTTTCCCATGCAACTGACCCCGAAGTCACGAGCTATTTGTTGTGAGCTGCGCTATTAGGCGCGCGCACCCTTTTCGATTGCGCTAAAGACAGCGTTCTTGAGCGGAATCATGCCGGCGATGATGGCACCGTTGGCGATGATGTTGATCCAGTTTTGGCTCTGCGACGGTAGGCCGAAGCTTGCCGTGAGCTGAGCGGCCCCACCGAGCAGCCAAACCATGAGGCATGACACGATGAGTGTGAGGTGGGTGCCGATGACAGGGATGCCATTCACGGCGTCGCCGACCTTGACGGTGCTGAGGACAGAATTGAGGACCGCCATGACGGCCTCGAGCAAAATTGCCATGACGATGAAAAGTGCAACTGTGTACATTCGTTTCTCCTTCACTTATGCCGTAGTTCGGCAGTACGCGTACGGTACAAAATCGTGCGCGCAATGTGGTGGATGTCCACCAGTTTTTGCGCACGGCGTGTGAGGTGACGGCGAGTCGGCCTGTAAGCGGGGTTCTGTACACGACCGAAATCGTGCGGTGACCATCCATCTATGCGGCCTACCCGAGGGGTGTCCAGAAGAACAGGCGAGCCGCCCATCCCCTCTGCTCGGCCTTGCTCCGAATGGGGTTTACCAAGCCGTGTCAGTCGCCTGACACGCTGGTGCGCTCTTACCGCACCGTTGCACCCTTACCTGTGGTTGGTTGCCCAACCCATCGGCGGTCTCTCTCTGTTGCACGTCCGTGAGGTCGCCCCCACCTGGCTCTCGCCAGCACTCTGCTCTGTGGAGTCCCGACTTTCCTCAATACCTGCTCACCCGAAGGTGTGCCGTGGTACCGCGGTCACCCGGCCAACTCGCCGTCGACCGTGAGTGTATGCGGCCGACGCCGATGTCAGCACTCGGTTTGGTAGTCGTACACGAACGAGTTGAGGCTTGGCGTCTCGAGGTTGATCGTGAACTGTGCGCCGCCGCTGGGCACGCCCACGGCCAACTGCACTGCGTTGAGCGAGCCAAACTGGCTCGGGAGCGCGTAGTACTGCTGGAAGCCGAACGGAGCCGCTGCGGCGACCGTGGTGGCCGGGGCGTCGGTGCTCTGTGTGATGTCTTGAGCAGCAGTGGTAGTGGTTACCTCAACCGTGGTTGGGGTGGAAACGTTTGCGTTCTCGAGCGACAACGGGTTCACGATGTTGGCTGGGTTGATGGCCAACGCGAGCGCTGCTGCGCGACGCGCTGCGGCCTGAGCCTGCTGCATGACCGCAGAGCGGTACTTGGGAAGCGATAACTGCGGCACCAGTGACTGGTGCATCTCGGCAGCGAGTGTCTCCATTGCATGAGCCAAGGCAAGCGCGTCTCGGGTTGGGTCATCGCTGGGCTCAAGGTCGGCCGATTCGCTGCCCGTTCTGGGGCGGCCGGCGATGCGATCGCGAATCGGTGCAAGCAGCACACGGTCGAAACGTGGGTTAGCGCAGGTCCATGGCTTTGAGCCCGCGTCGGTGGTGGACCTTGCGAGGTCTCGGATGGCTGCTTCGTTGGCGGCGATGTAGGCGTCGACGATGGCGGTCTGTGCGGGGCTGAGGTTGCCGAGTTCCTTGCTCATCTTGTGAGCGTCAATGATGCTGTAGTGCACGGACGCAGCGGTGCGGAACAACACGCCATCGGTAACCACGGCATCGGGCAGCGGTGTAGGCGGCGTGACATCGCCAACTCGCGCAGGTTCGTTCTCTTTGGCCTCAGTGACGCACGCAGCGGCCAGCGTGGCGAGGCCAATGGTGAGGCCGCCAACGCGGAGAAGGCCGCGGCGGCTGAGTGGCTCGGCGCTGATGAAGGTATCGGGGGAGGTCTGGTTGTTCATGATCGTCACTTCACTGGATAGTCGGCAGGCGACAGGGCAACGCCGTCGCTTGCGAGCTGGTTAGAGAGCGTGGATGCGCCTGCGATGGTGTTGAGCACCGTGGCATGGCGAGCTTCGACGACGAGGATTGAGGCAATGAGCCCGGTGGCGTCGACGCCAATGAGTGAGCCCAGAATGTCGATGTGCGTGGCAACGGCGACATTCTCGAGGTCGGCAGCGGACTGAGCTACTGCGGCAGCCGAGCCGCTGAAGTTGCTGCGCTGAGCGTTGTAGAGCTTGTCGCTGCGAATGCCAGGGGCATCTGAGCCAATGAGGCCGGAGATGGATTGGGCATAGGCCTCGTGCGCCTCGCGAATCGCGGTGATGGCCTCGGCAGTTGCGCCCTCGAACGAATTTGCAGCAAGGGTTGCGTCGTAGAGGTCGCGGATGGCGAGCTCGATGCTCTGCGCAACCGCAAGCAGTTCGATGTCGGCGGTGGTGGGCCGTTTCGGCGCCGCAGCAGTGGTGGTAGGCGCTGGGGTAGTCACCGTTTCGCTACCCGAGGTTGGAGGTGCGGTGCGTGCCTGAGCGCCAGCGCGATCGCTGAGCCATGGGAGCATCGAGAGCGCTGCGCCGGAGACGCCAGCTGCCAGAATGCGCCGGCGTGCCATGGGTGCCGACTCGCCAGCGGTATGTGCGGCTGCTGTGGGGAGTGCCGCTTGCTTGATATCCACGAACCAAGGTCCTTTCGAAGTGTTTCCCCAGCTTTGACGGCCGGAGCTATGCGCAGCAACTCTAGAAGTCGAGCGCTGATAGGTCAGGTATCCAACGCGCAGAACGTTCGATTGCCTGCTGCCAACTTTGGCGGTCGAGTGAGCCGTTTGGCTCGACCACAAGAGCGGGCGCCCAAGAGTCTGCCACCTCGTTGAGGTCAGTCCACGTACCCGCTGCGAGTCCGGCGAGGTAACCGGCTCCGAGCGTGGTTGCCTCGGTCACTGGCGACACCTCTACGGGGCGGCCAGTGGCGTTTGCCAACGCCTGCGTGAAGGTTGGATTCTCGCTCATTCCGCCGTCGATTCGCAGCGCCGGAATGCTGAGACCGGTATCGGCCTCGGCGGCTTCGACCAGATCGGCGCCGCGGTGAGCAATGCCTTCGAGCACGGCGCGCACAATGTGGGCGCGGCCCGTGCCGCGAGTGATGCCGAACAACGCACCGCGAGCGCCGTAGTCCCAACGCGGTGTGCCGAGGCCGAGTAACGCTGGAACATAGACGACGCCATCGGTGGTGTCGCACTGCGACGCAACCGTGTGGCTGTCGGCAGCGGTGGCAATAATGCCGAGATCGTCGCGAAGCCACTCGACGTTGGTGCCGGCCGACAACATGATGGCTTCGACGCCCCACGTGGCTTCGCCGTTGCGGGTCCACGCCACGATGGGGAACGTGCCGTTGCTGCTGCGATTTGAGCTGCGCGGCGGTTCGGAGCCGGTGCACAGGTCGAGCATGCCGCCCGTGCCGAACGTGATCTTGGCCTGCCCCGGACGCACGCATCCTTGGCCCACCAGCGACGCCTGCTGATCGCCTGCGAGTCCGCCAATCATGGGTGCACCTGGCAATGCGGTTGCTGTGCCGAGTTCGCCGCTGGAATCGACGATGGTGGGCAGCATGCGCATTGGGATGTTGAGCGCCTCACATGCGCGCATTGACCAGTTCCGCAGCGCCGTGTCGTATAGGCCGGTGACTGCAGCGTTGGTGTGGTCGGTGATGTGCAGCGAGCCACCCGAGACCACCCAAGCAATCCAGCAATCGATGGTGCCGAACATCAGGTCGCGTGAGCGATCGGGGTCATAGGTGTTGAGCAACCAACTCAACTTGGTGGCCGACTGATTCGGGGCGAGCGCAAGGCCGTGATCTGCTTTGGCCATGATGCAGTCGAAGACGGTGCGTAGATCTTGCCAGCCAAGCGCCGGCCCCACAGGGTCGCCCGTTGCGCGATCCCACACCACGGTTGAGGCTCGCTGGGCGCTGATGCCAACGGCGTCGATGCGATCGGTGGTGGCCGCCAAGGTTGCGTTTGCGACCTGCAGAACAGCTCGTCCCATCGCCATTGCATCGAACTCGACGAGGCCTGGCGCTGGGGTAGACGGAGCAAACGCTTGATAATCGACATGGCCGACCGTGGCATCGGCAGTGACGATCGCGGAGCGGAGTCCGCTGGTTCCGACATCGATAACGAGCACGCTCATCGGCGGGGCTCCAGTCCTTGACGTTGCAAGGCCATACCCAAAAAACCGCCCATCAGGCCGGCTGCAAGAGTGACCGTGAGGTTGAACAGAAGTGCGAACCAACTGATGTTCGCGCCTCGAATGAGGTTGATCACGACGAGTGTTCCTTGCACAGCGCTGTAGGTGCCTGCAGCGGTGACGATGCCGTGAGACAACGGACTGTTCGCGCGCTGGCGCCATGCGGCGACTCCGGAGCCGAGCACGAAGCCGACAATCGCAGCGAGTACTAGTGGCACGACGAAACTGTTGTTTTCATCGTTTTCGTGCAAGATGCGCGCCAACACCGAGAATGGCACGGCGAACGCAAGGGTTACGGCAGCACCTTGCTTGAGTGCGACAAGATCCCAGCGACTGCTCACGGCCATGCGGGGGTACCGAACGATGAGGGCATCGCCATCTTGCCGGGATTCAGAATTCCGTTGGGATCGAGCGCTTGTTTCATGGCAACGAGCACGCCATGTGCCGCGCCGAGTGCCTCGACCATGAACCTGCTTCTGTTCAGGCCGACGCCGTGGTGATGCGAGAGGTTGCCGCCATGAGCGAGCACGGCGCGCTGGCCAGCGTCCCACATCGCGACGTAGGCGTTCTCAACCTCTTCGGGCGGGGGAGTAGCTGCGAAGGTGAAGTACAGGCACGCGCCATCGAGGTAGCTGTGGCTGAGGTGACACGTGGAACTGCGGGCGTATGGAACGCCGAGCATCTCGGTGCGAACGGCATCGAAAATGTTGGTGAGAGCTGACCATGGTGCGGCGATCTCGAGTGTGTCGACCACGAAGCCCTTGCGTGTGAGGGCCTGCAGCGCGCTGGTGTCGTTGCGATGGTGAGTCCACGCGTCGACAAGCGCTGGTCCGAGGTTTGTGGCGCCCTGGGCCGTGGCAACTTCGTCGACGATGTGCATGACTGCATCGACAAGGCGCACGTCGCCTTCGTCGAGCACGAGCAGCATGTTTTGTGTGCCGTCGCCACCTTGGCCGCGGGCGGACTCTGCGGCGTCGTACAGGCGAAGCACGGCGGGCGTGGCGCCGCGGCGAATGATCTGACGGCAGGCTTCGATGCCGGCTTCGAATGTGGGGAAGCTATAGGCCGCGCGGCGCTCGGTTTGGGCCACAGGGTGTGCTCGCAACCAGATGCGCGTGATGATGCCAAGCGTGCCTTCGGAGCCGAGGAACAACTGGTTGAGATCGGGCCCCATCGCTGCGGCCGGACTGCCGCCGGTGGAGATCACGGTGCCATCGGCGAGCACCACCTCGAGGCCCACGACCATGTCTTCGATCTTGCCGTAGCGGGTGCTGTATTGGCCTGCGCCGCGGCATGCGACCCATCCGCCCACGGTGGCAATATCGAAGCTCTGCGGCAGATGGCCAACCGTGAGGCCGTACTGCGAGCGGAGTTCTGCTTCGAGGTCGGGGCCAAAAGTGCCGGGCAGCACCTCGACGATTCCAGAAGCGACGTCGACGCTGAGAAGGCCGCGCAGTGCGGTTGAGTCGAGCACTACGCCACCAAAGACGGGAACGCTGGCTCCGCAGACACCTGAGCGTCCGCCGGCCACCGTAAGCGGAACGTGTTCGATGTTGCAGAGGCGAGCAATCTCGCTGACCTCGGCGGTGGTGGTTGGCTTCACCACCACAGCGGCGCGGCGTGGCACTTTGCCGGCAAGCGCCCAGTGCATAGACAGTGGCCACCAGTCGCGGCTGACGTCGGCCGTGGCATTGATGTCGGTGCTTGCTTCGCACACAGCGCTCAGTTGAGCGATGAAGGCATCGGTGAGCGCAACAGAGTTGCCAGCGAAATGATCGGCAGTGCCTGCGAGTTCGATTGGGGCAGTTGGTTGGATCACGCCTGTGCCTTTCTGAGGTCGGCATCGCCGATGGTTGCAGCGGAAATTTCGTCTTCGCAACTGGCGAGAAACGACGCCACTTGGTCGGCCGTTGTGGCATCGTCCCAACCAAATTCGGCAGCGATGAGTGCGGCTACCGACTCGGAGGCGCGCATGGTGGCATCGCGGTCGAACAGTCGGGCACGAGTGCGTCGGGTCAAGATGTCGTCGAGGCTCTGAGCCATCTCGTAACGCACGGCGTAGATGGCCTCGGCGCGCAGGTAGGGGAGGCCCTCAATCAGCGGTGCGCCAAGGGTTGGATCGGCGGCGATGAGTGCTTGCACCGACGTTGCTTGCCCACCGTGGCGAGACGCCAGATGTGCATCGACGGAGCCCGGAGTGCCGGCTTTGAATCCGGCAGCGCCGACAAGCTTGAGCGCCTTGGTGCGGCAGCGCGCCTTGCGCTTGAGCTGCAGCAACGCTTTGTCGACGGTGTCTTCGGCCATCTCTCGATAGGTAGTGAGCTTGCCGCCGGTAACGCTGATAACGCCCGCATCGTTGGTGGTGATGCTATGGCGACGCGAAAGGTCGGCGGTGCGACCAGATTCGACCGACTTAACCAATGGTCGAAGCCCCGACCACACGCCAGTGATGTCGGCCTCGGTGATGTCGGTAGTGACCGCAGCGTTGAGGGCTCGCAAGACATAATCGATGTCGTCTTTGGTGCACTGCGGGTCGTCGGCGTCGCCGTCGAAGTCGGTGTCGGTGGTGCCCACATATGTGTACTGAAACGTGCCGTCGGCATTGGGTCCCCACGGCACCACGAACAAGCTGCGGCGATCCTTGGGCACTGGAATGATGACGGCGATGTCGTTGCGCACCATGCTCCACGGCACGGTGATATGAACGCCTTTGGCCGGACGAATCGAGTCGGGGTGAGTTGCTTCGGCGAGAGCGCGAACATCGTCGGCCCACACGCCTGCAGCGTTGACGACAACCTTGGCGCGCACGGTGATCTCGCGATCATCGGCGCGAACAACAACGTCGTTGGCGTGGCCTGCGGAGTCTTTTATGATGCGTACGACCGGGCACTGGTTCGCGACTGCGGCGCCGTGATGGGCAGCGGTGAGCGCCACCGTGAGGCACAAACGGGCATCGTCGGCGCTCGCGTCGTAATACAAATAGGCCGAGGCCAGTCGGTCGGCGTGCATGGTTGGCAGATGTTGAAATGCAGCGGCCTTGCGCAGTCGCTTGTGCAGTTTGCCGATGCGCCATCCGCCGGTGAGGTCGTACATCCACATTGAGCTGCCGAGGGCGCGCGCGATCTTGCGTGACACCACGCCGCCCTTGGTGAGAATGGGGATCATGAACGGCATCACAGACACCAGGTGTGGTGCGTTGCGGCGCAGTCGCTGGCGCTCGTGCAGTGCTTCGTACACGAGGCGAACCTCGCCCTGCTGCAGATAGCGCAGGCCGCCGTGGACAAGCTTGGAGCTCTTTGACGACGTGCCAGAAGCGAAGTCGTCGCGCTCGACGAGGGCAGTGCGTAATCCGCGGCTCGCGGCGTCGAGAGCGACTCCAACGCCGGTGATTCCGCCGCCGACAACGACGATGTCGAACTCTTCGTGGGCGAGCCGTTCGAGCATCGTGTTTCGATCGAAGGAGGTGTTGTTCGAGGCGGAAATCATTGGCGAGATCCTATGTGAGTGGGCCAGTCAGAGCATCAGCGCCGCGCCCGACTTGTCCCGCGAAAAAATACCTCGCAGGGTTTGGCAGTTCGCATGAGATGCAAATACGGTTGCTCTCGTGCGCACACCGGCCGAACTCACCACAGCCTTTCGTTCGTTGGGCCTCAAGGTGACCCCGCAACGACAGTTGCTCTTTCGGTTGTTGCACGACAACACCACCCACCCCACTGCCGAGGCCCTGTTCGAGGTGGCGAGCGCGCAGATGCCTGGTATCTCATTGCGCACCGTGTACCAAACGCTCACCGACCTCGCCGGTATGGGCGAACTGCAGTCGATCGCGTTTGGTGGCGGCGCGATCCGCTTCGATCCCAACGTCGGCCAGCATCACCATCAGGTGTGTGTGTCGTGCGACGAGATCACCGATGTGTACGTCGACGGTGTCGACCAACTCAACGTTTCGCTACGCAACGAGCCAGATGCGCACTCGTTTGCGACGGCGAGCACCGACATTGTGTTTCGCGGCCGCTGCGTGCGCTGCGCCGACACGGTCTAATCCTTCTCCATTCAACACAACTATCACAAGCAAAAAGGAGCCAACCATGGGCCTGCAAGGCACTAAGACACACGAGAACCTGAAAGAGGCATTCGCCGGCGAGAGCCAGGCAAACCGCCGCTACACATGGTTCGCTCAGAAGGCCGATGTCGAGGGTTACCCCGACGCGGCATCGTTGTTCCGTTCAGTCGCCGAGGGCGAGACGGGCCACGCTCTCGGTCACCTTGAGTACCTCTCCGAAGTCGGCGACCCAGCAACTGGCGAGCCAATCGGCGAGACCAGCGACAACTTCAAGTCCAGCATCGCCGGTGAGACCTACGAGTACACGCAGATGTACCCAGGCTTCGCCAAGACCGCTCGCGACGAAGGTTTTGGCGAGATCGCCGACTGGTTCGAGACACTGGCACGCGCCGAGAAGAGCCATGCTGGCAAGTTCCAGCAGGGCCTCGACAGCCTCGACTGAACAACATCCCCTACAACTGAGTAGTTGCGCCGGCGCTTGTCGCCGGCGCAACACACTCGAGGCAAACTCATGACAACGACATACGACCCCTTCCACCCCCAGTACCTCGATGAGGCCGACGTCCGCGACGAACTCACGCGGGTATACGACCTTTGTCACGGTTGCCGCATTTGTTTCAAGTTCTGTACATCGTTCCCGACGTTGTTCGAGATGATCGATAACCACGACGACCAAGACGCCGGTCGGCTCACGCCAGCCCAGCAGGACCAAGTTGTCGACGAATGTTTCCAATGCAAGCTGTGCTACGTGGTGTGCCCATACGTTCCGGGCCAGCACGAGTGGGCACTCGATTTTCCTCGCCTGATGCTGCGAGCCGACGCCATGCTTCAAGAAACCGGCCACGCCTCAGTGCGCGACAAGGCCACCACCCAGATGATGGGTCGCACTGATCTGCTCGGCAAGGTAGGCAGCGCCACGGCCCCTATTGCCAACAAAGTTCTTGGCGCCAAGCCCGGCAGCGTGATCCGCAAAGTGGTCGAAAAGACAGCGGGTGTCTCAAGCGTGCGAATGCTGCCGCCGTTCAGTCGACAGCGCTTCTCGACATGGTTCAACCGCCGGCCAAAGGTGCGCATCGGTAAGCGTCAGGGCCGTGTTGCGTTGTTTCCTACCTGTCTCGTTGAATATCAAGAGCCAGGTATTGGCCACGACCTCGTCAAGGTGTACGAGCGCAACGGCATCGAGGTGTCGTTGGCCGATATTGGTTGCTGTGGTGCCCCGTGGCTGCACAGCGGCGACATGGATCAGTTCAAAAAGGTGGCCAACAAGAACGTAAAAATTCTTGCCGCCGAAGTTCGCAAGGGCAACGACATTGTGGTGCCGCAGCCAACGTGTGGATACATCCTGAAGAAGGACTATCTCGACTATGTCGGCGGGTCGCAGGCGCAAGCCGTTGCAGACAATACCTACGACGCAGCCGAGTACTTGATGAAGGTGCACCGCGACGATGACACGTCGCTCGACACCGAATTCACTGGCCACGTTCCCGAATCCATCACGTATCACACGCCGTGTCACTTGCGGGCTCAGAACATCGGGCTCAAGAGCCGCGACCTGATGAAACTCACGGGCGCCAAGATCAAGCTTGTGCAGCAGTGCAGTGGCATCGATGGCATGTGGGGTCTACGTGCTGAGAACTCCGATATTTCGCTTCCGATTGCCAAGAAGTTGGGCGACGAGATCACTCGTGCCAACGGAGAAGTGGTGGCTGGCGATTGTCATCTCGCGAACACCGCAATCAACGAACAAACCGGCAAAGTTCCCCAGCACCCCATTCAGGTCGTGGCACGCGCCTACGGCATCGCTATCGAGGAAGGCACCCGATGAACACAGCAGCATCGACCCGAAAGTTGGCACTTGGCGATATCGCCGACCTACGCGCCTACGAGCGTGAGCGGGCAGAGTTCAGAGACAGCGTGCTCGAACTGCGCCGCAGGCGTCGTGTCTCGTTGGGCACCATCGTCACGGTTTCGTTTGAGTCCCGAGAGACGATTCGCTATCAGATCCAAGAAATGGCTCGGGTCGAGAAGCTGATGACCGATCTCGAGATTCAGGCCGAGATCGATGCTTATAACCCGCTTATTCCCGATACTGGCCAGCTGTGCGCCACGATGTTTATTGAACTCACCTCAGACCAAGCGATTCGCGAATGGCTTCCACGGCTTGTGGGTATTGAGAATCACGTTGTTCTTCGACTCTGCGATGGCAGCGTTATTCGCTCGGCTCCCGAGCAACAACACGCCAGCCAACTCACTCGTGCCGATGTCACCAGTGCCGTTCATTATCTGCAGTTCTCGATGACCCCAGCCGAGATTGAAACACTGGGTGCTGGTCAGGCCTCTCTTGAGATCGATCACCCTGCGTATCGCGAGTCGGCCGAACTGTCGTCGGCCACGGTCGCCGAGCTCCTTGGCGATCTCTTAGGCTGAATTCGTCTTCATCCAAAAATACTGACCTAATGCCCTAGCGCTGCGACGATTCAACGCCTAGCTTGCGGGTTGTCGTCGGCTTGCATTGGCAAACCAACGACAGACCACGTCAATCGATGTGCGTTTCTGCACAGAAGGTTTGAGGCTAATCGTGACGGCCAAAGTAATGGTGTGGCGGGAATTGGGCGCCTGTCGAGGGCTTGATCCCGGCTTGTTTTTTCCGGATGAAGACGAAGAAGTGACCGCAGCGAAGTCGGTATGCGAACAATGTGTTGTTCGCATTGTCTGCCTTGAGCATGCGCTGGCTTCGCGCGAGAAACAGGGTGTTTGGGGTGGCGCCACAGAGCGAGAGCGTCGGCGCATCATTCGCTATCGACGCCGCTCTGCCTAAAGTCTTTTGGTGGTGCTCATCGGCGCCGTAGTATGTGCGGCGTGTCACATTTCGAAGATATTGGTGGATGGCCTGGACTGCTGACCCGACTGCTTGAGCGTGAAGACCTGCCAGCAGCCGATGCCTATGAGGCGATGTCCACCATTCTTTCTGGCGCTGCTACGTCGGCGCAGTTAATCGCGTTTGTTGTGGCCCTTCGCGCCAAAGGCGAAACAGCCGAAGAGCTGTCCGGACTGCTCGATGCGGTGATGAAAGCCGCCACGCTGGTGCCGCTTGGCGAAGATCTCCGCTCGCGGGCCGTCGACATTGTTGGCACCGGTGGCGACCGCAGCCACTCGGTCAACGTGTCCACCATGTCTGCACTGGTCGTGGCCGGGGCCGGTGTTCCTGTGTGCAAGCACGGAGCGCGTGCGTCGTCGTCGAAATGCGGCACCGCCGATGTGCTCGAAGAACTTGGGGTTGCCATCGAGCTGTCTCCTGAAGGGGTTCTGCGATGCATCGAAGAAGCCGGCATCGGTTTTTGTATGGCCACGCGGTTTCATCCAGCGTTTCGCTTTGCCGGCCCGTCGCGGCGCGAGATCGGTATTCCTACGGTGTTCAACTTGCTCGGGCCGATGGCCAACCCCGGGCGTGTGCAGCGCAGCTTGATTGGCGTGGCCAATCCGGCCTTTGCCGAGCAGATGTTGGGCTCGCTGCGTAGCCACGGCACTGTCAAAGCATGGGTTGTTCATGGCAACGGCCTCGACGAATTGTCCACGCAGGGTCCATCGACAGTGCTTGCGCTCGACCACGGCGAGGTCTCGACCTTCATCGTCGATCCCGAGATGCTCGGCTTTGCGCCCGCGACCCTTGGCGACTGTGTGGGCGGCGACCCAGAGTTCAACGCTGCTGCAGCGCGCCGAGTACTTGCTGGCGAGCTTGGCGCCCATCGCGACATCGTCTTGCTGAACGCCGCAGCGGGTCTTGTTGTGGCCGATGCTGCCAGCGATATTGAGCAGGGCATTGTGCTCGCTGCTCGTTCTATCGATAGCGGCGCTGCAGCAGCAACACTGCAGAGGTTTGTCGACGTTTCGCAGGCCTGTGCAGGTGAAGCAGCAGACGCTTCGTCATGATTGCCCGCGTCCCGGCCACCTCGGCCAACTTGGGGCCCGGGTTCGATGTGTTGGGGATGGCCGTGTCGTTATGGGCCGAGATCGGGTTGCTGGCTCTCGGCTCCGATGTGCCCGAGGGTGCCCACTGCGCCGATGAACACCATCTCGCCACGGTGGCATTTCGGCGGTTGGGTGGTCACGGTGAACTGTGGGTTCGATCTCCGATCCCGATGGGGCGCGGCCTCGGCTACAGCGCAGCGGTTCGAGTGGGCGGTTTGATGCTTGCCTGCGCGCAGCGCGATGGCGCCGATGCTGAGACGGTGCTCGCCAACTCTCATGAGGTGCTCACTCATGCAGCCGCGCTTGAAGGTCACGCTGACAATGCCGCGCCAGCAGTGCTTGGTGGGGTGGTCGCCACAACCGGAGATCGCTCAATCCGCGTTCCCCTTGGGTTCGACCCGACGGTGGTGGTGTGGGTGCCATCGTTCAGCACTCGCACCGATCACAGTCGCACGGCGTTGAGTTCAACGGTGTCGATGGCCGATGCGGTATTCAACATTGGCCGCGTCGCGTATTTGGTCGCCGCCCTCGCTGCTGGCGACGTTGGCGCACTACGTCACGGCACCGACGATCGCTTGCATCAGCAGCAGCGTTTCGCCGCAGTGCCGCAATCGTTTGCCGCATATGAAGCGGCGCTTGCGGGCGGAGCGTGGTGCTCGTGGCTGTCGGGTTCGGGGCCAACCGTTGCGGCACTGTGCTCGGCCGATCTGGCGCAAACCATCGCTGGGTCACTGGGCGCCGATGGCCACACAAAGATCCTGCAGGTAGCCGCCACTGGGGCAACGCTGCATCAGTGAGGCCGCTGACGGTGGCGCTGGTGCTGTCATTGTCGCTTATGCGGCCGACCGTTGTTCGAACGAGGCCAGCGGTGCCAACGGACGAGCCCATTGGCCGCTGCAACGCAGCAGCGAAATCTGGTGGCTGTTTGAGTCGAGGTAACGGGCGATACACAGTGTTTCGTCTACTGCGTGTCGGGGGAGTGGACGATCGAGCGAGGCGAGCTCGGGAGGCGGTAGTTCGAGCGCCGCAGTGAGCGTGCCATCGAGTCGCGAATCGACGAGACGACCGTGATCGAACTCGAAGGTGACATCGCCAATACGTAGATCGAGTTGCTCGGCGGCACGCACGTTATCGATGAGTCGTTGGCGGCGAAGTGCGTTGGACAACGCGTGGGCGCGATCGCGAATCGCCGCTGCTTGCTCGTATTGCTGGGCGCGAGCAAGAGCAAGCATGCGCTCGCGTAGCGGCGCGAGCAATACCTCGGGTTCGTGGGTCAGGCCGCGCATCACCATCTTGACGGCGTTGGCGTAGTTGCTGTCAGTAACAGCATCGAGGCATCCGCGTAGGGGCACCACGGTATGGATCGCATCGATTGCTAACGCGGCCGCGGATCGAGAAGACAGCGGACCGAGGTACATGCCGGGCCGGTCGGCTTCTTTGACAATGGATAACCGCGGCTGAGTCTCGTTGGTGGACAAGCGCACGTATCGGTATTTGTCCCACGTAGTGCCCTGCTTGTTGTAGCGCGGTGACAACTGGTGCAGATAGCGCAGCTCGAGAATCTCGGCGGTGAGCACATCGGGTGTTTCGACATGGGTGACGCGCTGGGCCTCACGCAGCATTGGCCCGATCTTGCGGCGATCATCGGTGCCAAAGTAGCTGCGCACGCGCTGACGCAGATTGGTGGCCTTGCCCACGTACAGCACCTCGCCCGCTGCGTTGTGGAACAGGTAGACGCCGGGTGTGCGCGGCAGATGGTTGGTGAGCTTGAGCTTGGCGATCTGTGGATGTCCGCCGATCTTGGGGAGCCCGTGCAGATCGTCGAGGCCCATCACACCAAACGACGCAGCGCGTTCGATGAGCAGATGCAACAGGTCGGCTGTGGCGAGCGCGTCGTCGAGGGCGCGGTGGCTTGGTTGATGGGCCAGTCGAAAGCGTGCTGCCAAGGTGCCGAGTTTGCAGTTAGGTACTTCGTCGCGTACGAGGCGGCGAGCGAGCGCGACGGTATCGACCGTGGCGTTGGTGAGCGTGGGGCGCCGTGAACGGGTGAGTGCTGCATTGAGGAACCCAACATCGAACCGCACGTTGTGGCCAACGATGACGGCGTCGCCGCAGAACTCGAGCAATGCCGCCAGCACACCTTCGATGCGCGGAGCAGTGAGCACCATTGAGTTGGTGATGCCGGTGAGAATCGTGATGGTGGCAGGGATGGCGCGTCCCGGATTGACCAGCGTTTGAAACGTACCCAGGCACTCGCCGCCGCGAACCTTGACGGCGCCAACCTCGGTGATGAGATCGTTGCCGCGGTCGCCGCCGGTTGTCTCAAGGTCGATGACGCAAAAGGTGACATCGCCGAGCGGCATTCCGAGATCATCGAACGTACGTTGCATACCGACAGATGACCACGAACGTGCGTTCGTTGTCAAGCACTGGGCTTGACCATGACAGGTACTCTTTACCAATGACGGCGGAGACGGCACCCCAACAGCACCAGTCGGGAGAGCCAACCGATGTCCCAGACCTACCAATTGTTGCACTGCGTCTCGCACTCGAGTTCGCTGTAGCCGTTGCGGCCGCCGGGCAGAAGCTGCGCCCTCCGCTGGTTTTTCCTGCGGGGCTCAAGCCGTATCTCAAGTTTCAAAAGCTTGACAAGACCTCGATGCCGCCGGTGCGTCGGGCCCTTGTGGCCGACGAAGATTTCCGCAACCGACTCGCTGCGGCTGTAACGCCTGAGCTTGTCGACGAGGTTGGAATCGTCTGGCTGCAGCGTTCGCCAGGTTGGGAGCAGCGCGTGGTCGAGTTGCATGCTGCCGCGCAACAAGCCGGCGAGAACGCCTCGGCTGAGGCTGCGCTGCGCAAGTCAGAACGTCGACGTGAGGCCGCCGAGGTGGCAACGGCGCGCGCTCAAGCCGATCTGTTGGCGGTGCGCGACGAGTTCGCTCGTGAGCAAGCTCGACGCGAGAAGGCCGAGGCGAAGGCTGCCGCTGCATCATCCGAAACGGAGACACTGCGGCGCGAGATTCAGCAGTTACAACGTGAAGTCGAAAAAGCGCGCGTGAAGTTGACGCACGAATCTGATCGCGTCGAGAAAATTGCTGAGGGCCATGCCGCTGCTGAAGCTCGAGTCGCTGCAGCCGAGGCGCTGGTGGTTGAGCTTCAGGCGGTTGTCGATCGCGTGTTGACCGAGCGGGTCGATCAGACCGTGCCCGAGAGTCATGCAGCAACTGCGGCGGTTGCGAACCGCGAGGCTGCCGTGGCGCTGAAGAAGGCCGCCTCATCTACCCACGATCTCGCTGAGGCGTTGAGCCGCGCTGCTGGCGCACTGTTGGCGGATCTGCCGGTGGCCACGCCAGCGCCAACTACTCCAGGTCCGGCAAACCCACGAGGACTCAAGCGCAAGCCGATTGCGATTCCGGGTGGCATGTTCGGCGACACCGTGGCCGTGGCCCAGCACTTGGTGAAGACGCCTCATGTACGCGTAATTGTCGATGGCTACAACGTTGCCAAGTTGGCGTGGCCCAAGCTTGAACTCGCCGACCAGCGCAAGGTGTGCATCGAGACCCTCGAAGCCATCAGCCGCCGATTCGGCGCTGATATCCACGTGATCTTTGATGGTGCCGATGTGGTCGGGGCTTCGGCTGGTCGGCGATTGATCCGGGTGCAGTTCTCGCCGGCGGGCGTGATTGCCGACGATGTCATTCGAGCCGAGGTTGCTGCGTTGCCATCGAAGACGCCTGTCGTTGTGGTTACCAACGATCAAGCCATCGTGACCGACGTGCGTAACGCTGGCGCCAATGTGCTGTCATCCGACACATTGTTGGCGCTTGGCGGGCGACCGGTGAAGGGCAACTGAGTAACTCTGTAGCACCCCTTTGTCATGGTGTTCTCAATACAAGAACCGGACAACACTGTGGAGCGAACAATGAACAACCTCATCATCAGTTGCGACGATTGCGTCATGCGTGCCACCTCGGCGTGCTCTGATTGTGTGGTCACTTTCTTCTGCGAACCCGCCGAGCACACTGCTGTTGTGTTCGACCTCGCCGAGCAGCGTGCGGTTCGTTTGTTTGCAGAAGCTGGTTTGGTGCCTACGCTTCGCCATCGTGCGGCCGCAGCAAACCTCTGAACCCATCGACGACCGCTACGTTGATGTTCTGCGAGCCATTGGTCTCAAGTTTGGGGCCGATCATGTGGGCATCGCTCCTGCAGGGGTCATGCAACGGGCTCGTGACTCGCTCATCGTGCGTAAGCAGGCTGGGCTCGCCGACTCAATGCAGTTCACATATCGAAATCCCATTCGCTCCACCGACCCCAATGCAGCGGTCAAGGGCGCCCAGGCAATGGTGGTGGCCGCGCGTAGCTACGTGCTGAGCGAGCCCGATCGGCCCGCTGGCGCAATTGGCTCGGTGGCTCGCTACGCGTGGGTCGATCATTACGAACCGCTGCGCATCGCGCTCAAGGCCATTGTCGAGCGACTGCGTTCTGACGGATTCAAAGCAGTTGCATTTGCCGATGACAATTCGGTTGTCGATCGCGAAGCGGCGTGGCTCGCAGGTCTCGGCTGGTTCGGCAAGAACGCGAACATTTTGTTGCCCGGCTCCGGAAGCTTTTTTGTGCTCGGTTCGGTTATCACCACGGCACCATTGCCGGTTGCGGCAGCTCCCGTTGCCGACGGTTGTGGATCATGCCAGCGATGCATCGATGGCTGTCCTACGGCGGCCATTGTGGCACCCGGTGTGGTCGATGCTGGGCGTTGCTTAGCGTGGTTGTTGCAGCGCCCCGGTGTGTTTCCGCGGCAGTTTCGTGCCGCGCTTGGTGATCGCATCTACGGGTGCGATGAGTGTCAGATCGTGTGTCCGCCTACGGTGCGTTTCGAGCGCAAGACATCGGTCAACGAGTCGAAACATATTCAGGCGTGGGTGCCCTTGCTCGACATGCTCGAAGCCTCCGACGATGCGCTCATCGATTCGTACGGCCGTTGGTATCTGGCCGATCGCAACCCAATGTGGTTGCGTCGCAATGCACTCATTGCGCTCGGCAACGTTGGCGATGGCGCCGATGGACGCGTTGGCGCAGTGCTGCAGCGGTACCTTGTTGATTCCGAGCCAATGCTTCGTGCCCACGCCGTGTGGGCCGCTGCCCAACTTGGTTGCCATCACATGCTTGACTTCACCGACACCGATCCCATCGTCATCGACGAACTTGCCGCGACTGCGTCATGAAACACCTGTTGGTCACCAACGACTTTCCACCCAAAATCGGCGGCATTCAGTCGCTGCTGTGGGAGTGGTGGCGGCGGCTTCCTCCCGATTCATTTGCGGTGCTCACCACCCCCTACGAAAGCTCCGCTGCCTTCGACGCGCAACAGGCGTTTCGCATCGATCGTGTGCGCGAACCAGTGCTCTTGCCGCACCCGTTGATGGTGCGGCGCATCAACGACATGGCCCGCGAGATCGGTGCCGATTTTGTGGTGCTCGACCCGGCGCTTCCGGTGGGCCTTGTTGGCCCGTCGCTTGAGTTGCCGTACGACATCGTGTTGCATGGCGCCGAGGTCACTGTGCCTGGTCGCATTCCGGCCAGCAAGCAGACCTTGGGCTATGTGCTCAAGCGGGCGCGCCACATTGTTGCCGCTGGCGGTTATCCGGCCGCCGAAGCCGAACGAGCAGCCGGGCGAGCCCTACCCATCACGGTGGTTGCGCCAGGCGTCGACACCGAACGGTTTCGTCCGCTCGATGCCGCTCAGCGTCACGCAGCTCGCGAGTACTTCTCGATCGATCAATCAGCCGAGGTCATTGTTGGCATCAGCCGACTCGTGCCGCGTAAAGGTTTCGACACAGCAATTCGTGCGGTAGCGCTGCTCAAACAGTCGCGTCCCAACCTTGTGTTGGTCATTGCCGGCGGCGGTCGCGATCGCGAACGCCTCGAACGTCTGGCCATCGAGCTCGGTGCGCCGGTGCGCTTTCTTGGTCGCGTCGATCACGACGATCTTCCCTTGCTCTATGGCTGCGCCGACGTGTACACAATGCTGTGTCGCAACCGGTGGGGCGGACTCGAACAAGAGGGCTTCGGCATCGTCTTTCTTGAGGCGGCAGCATGCGGCGTGGTGCAGGTTGCCGGAAACTCAGGTGGCGCAGCCGAAGCAGTAGCCGACGGCGAGACCGGCATCGTGATCAGCGAACCCGACGATCACCGCAAAGTCGCCAAGGCATTCGAGTCATTGCTCAACGACCCAGCCCGTCGGGCTGCAATGGGCGTCGCTGGACGCGAACGTGCGGTGCGTGAGTTTTCGTACGACGTGCTGGCGCAGCATCTGGGTAAATCATTAGGGGCGCTGCCATGATTGAAACCATGCAAGCCGACATTGAACAGAGCTCATCGGGTGGCATTGTGCGCCTCAACATCGTCGGCACGGCGGTGTTCGTTGCGTCGTCAGTGGTGGCCGCTGTGGCGTTCAACAACCCAACACGAGTTCTTGGGGTAGTGGTTGCGTTGGCGTTGTTTGCCATCGGCATCTTCGCGTTTTTGTGGAGCTACTGGACCGCTGTGCAACGCAGTCGCACCGACAACATCGCGGTAGCCCAGCTGTATTTCCTCAGCAACGGCACTGCGCCCAAAGGTGTGCAACGCACGATGAACTACATGTTGATGGTGCAGGTGGTGTGCGGCTTGGCAACGGCGCTGGCGCGCAGTACCACCGACGGTCGCCCTGGCTCAACATTGGCGTTCGGTATCTTGGTGCCGATGTTCGGTCTCGGTCTCAACGGATTGTGGTGCGCCACACACGGCACGTTCGAATCCAGAGTTGCAGAAAATTCTCTAAATACACCGAGAGTCCCCCCATCGGACACCGAAGTAGAGCAGACTTCACCTCATGGCTGAGACAGCATTCCAGACCATCATTACGGCCGCGCCAATGGCACGGGTGTGGGAAATCGCAACTGACTTCGAGCGGTACCCCGAGTGGGCCAAAGATGTCAAAGTAGCGACCATCCGCACGCGTGACGATCAAGGCCGCGCCGTTGAGGTCGAATTCCGCACGTCTGCACTCGGACGAAGCACCCACTACACGTTGAGCTACGACTACTCGAACGCGCCCGGCGTGTTGGGCTGGCACATGCTTCGTGGCGACATCATGCGCGCTATTGACGGCGCATATTGTCTCGCCGAAACCGCCGATGGTGGCACCGAGATTCGCTACGACTTGGCGATCGAACTCGTTGTCCCGTTGCCTGGCTTCGTCAAGCGTCGCGCCGAGCAGCGAATCCTCAATACGGTCCGCGAGCTCAAGGTTCGCTCCGAGACGTGACCCGTTCTGCTGGCATTGATGTCGGCGGTACCAAGTTTCTCGGGGTCATCCTCGATGACAACGGCGACGTGCTCGTCGAGAAGCGGCGTGCCACTCCGACGGGTGCCGACACGCTGATTGGCGAACTTGTTGACTTCGCTCGCGAACTTGGTGAATTCGACACCCTGGGTGTTGGGGTGCCTGGGCTCGTCACCAGATCGGGCGTGCTGCGTGCTGCTCCCAACCTCGCCGGAGCGTACGAGCTCGCCGTTGGCCCAACGATGAGCGATGCCTTCGGCCTTGCCGTGGCGGTCGACAACGACGCCACGTGTGCAGCGCTCGCCGAATGGCAACACGGTGCTGCTCGTGGCTTCGACGACGTTGTGTTGGTCACGCTTGGCACGGGCATCGGCGGTGGTGTTGTGATGGGTGGACGCTTGCAGCGCGGCGCCAACGGCTTTGCCGGCGAGATTGGTCATATGGTCGTGAAGCCCGATGGTCCAGCGTGCCCATGCGGCCGACGCGGATGCTGGGAGCGATTTGCCTCGGGTCGCGGTCTGCAGATGCTTGCGGGTGGCAGGCGCGGCGAAGACGTGGTCGAAGGAGCTCGATCGGGAGACCGCGAACTTCTTGAGGTCATCGACCAGTTCGCGCACTGGGTTGCGCTCGGGTTGGTGAACCTCACCAACGTGCTCGACCCATCGTGCATCGTGCTCGGTGGCGGCCTCACTGCAGCGCAAGATCTGTTCTTGCCGCCGATTGCTCGCGAGTTCTCAGCGTTGCTGTATTCGCCTGAGCATCGGCCTCATCCCACGCTGAACTTCGCCCAACTCGGCGAGCGCGCCGGAGCCATTGGCGCAGCGCTGCTTCCGTCGTCACAACACTGAGTCGGGTCGACGCCCGCAGCTAGTGCACGGGACCTTTGTAGTTGCCGCGAGCCTTGTGAATCTCGTCCCACGCGGCCTCGCGTCCGGCGAGGCCACCGGTAGACGATGTCTTGCCTGGCTCAAGCGCTTTGTATACCTCGAAGAAGTGTTGGATTTCGGCGACCAACTGCGGCGTGAGGTCGTCGAGATCGTGAACGTTTTCCCAGCGCGGTTCGCGAGGAGGCACACACAAAATCTTGGCGTCTTCGCCCGCTTCGTCGTGCATGTACAACACGCCCACCGGACGGGCTTCTACCCAGACGCCGGGGTACACCGGATCGTCAAGCAGCACTAAGGCGTCGAGCGGATCGCCGTCGCCACCCAAGGTGTTGGGGATGAAGCCATAGTCGGCCGGATAGGTGGTGGCGGTGAACAGGCGACGATCGAGAAAAACCCGGCCGGTGTCGTGGTCGATTTCGTATTTGTTACGACTGCCTCGAGGAATCTCGATGACGACGTGAATGCAGCCTTCGCCCGGTTCGTTTGCCATCGCAACATCGTGGCACACGCTCGTCCGGCGCAAGGTCTTGCTGGCCGCTAGTTCGCAGATCTCGCTGACCATAAGCCGCGGAGACCGTTGCAGCAACTAACGTGAGGGGGCTATGGAGTTCCGACGCATCACCAACCTGCCACCGTACGTGTTTACGATCATCAACAACTTGAAGATCGAGGCTCGACGAGCCGGTGCCGACGTGATCGACCTGGGTTTTGGTAATCCCGATATTCCCTCGCCGAGCATTGCTGTTGAGAAGCTCATCGAGGCTGCGCAGAACCCCAAGAACCACCGCTATTCGCTCAGCCGGGGCCTCCCTAAGCTTCGTGAAGCTGTTGCGGCGTTGTACGAGCGCAAGTGGGGTGTGCAGCTCGACCCTGAGCTCGAGATCACCAACACCATTGGGTCCAAAGAAGGCTTCAGCCACTTGATGTGGGTGCTACTCGATCGTGGCGACGCTGCCATCGTGCCGAGCCCGAGCTACCCGATTCACATCTACGGTCCGCTCTTTGCTGGCGCCGATCTTCGTCAGGTGCCAATGCGTCACCTCGCCGATCCACGGGTGCAGGGCGACTTCACCGGCGACTTCTTCGACAGCCTCACCACTGCCTACGACGTGGGCTGGCCCAAGCCACGCGTGCTGGTGATCTCGTTCCCGCATAACCCAACCGGCGCTGTGGTCGATCTCGACTTCATGCAGCGCGTTGTCGATTTCTGTCGCGAGCGCGAGATGATCGTGGTACACGACTTCGCATACGCCGATGTTGGTTTCGAGGGCTATCAGCCGCCATCCATTTTGCAGGCTGAGGGCGCCAAGGAATGCGCTGTAGAGCTCTACAGCATGACCAAGAGCTTCTCGATGGCCGGCTGGCGTTGCGCCTTCCTCGTGGGCAATAAAGAGGTTGTGCAGGCATTGGTGAAGCTGAAGAGTTACCTCGACTATGGCATGTTCCAGCCGGTGCAGATTGCTGCCACTGTCACCATGAACGAAGCCCCCGATTATCCCGAAGAGGTATGCGCGATCTACGAGAGTCGTCGCGACGCACTCATCGATGGCCTTGGTCGCATTGGGTGGGACATTCCTAAGCCCAAGGGCTCAATGTTTGTGTGGGCTCCGATTCCTGAGCCGTACAGCGACATGAGCTCTGTCGAGTTCTGCTCGCTCGTTGTACGTGAATGCGATGTGGCGTTGTCGCCTGGTCTGGGTTTTGGCCCGGGGGGCGAGGGCTTCGCCCGTTTCGCGTTGATCGAAAACGAACAGCGCATCCAACAGGGAATTCGCAACCTGAAAAAGGGTCTCACCAGACTCGGATGATTGCGGCGCGTGTAGATGGCGTCGCGCAATTCAACGTCAGTAGCGAGTGCGCTCCACGGCGCGCAACCATTGCGTGTGCTGAGCATCTGCAACTGCACGATCTTGTGATGGGCTGAACTCTGCTTCCAGTTGCCACCGTGCGGAGATTGCCTCAAGCGAGGGCCACACTCCTTCGGCGAGGCCAGCGAGGAACGCAGCGCCGAGCGCGGTGGTCTCTTGGTCGCGAGGACGACGAACAGTGACACCGAGCTGATCTGCTTGCATTTGCAACATCATGTCGAGCACCGATGCGCCACCATCGACGCGTAGATCATGCAGCGTTGTGCCGGACACGGCGGTCATTGCATCGACGGCGTCGCGAACTTGGTATGTCATTGCCTCTACGACAGCGCGAGCTATGTGAGCGCGGGTGGTGCCGCGGGTGATACCCAAGATTGAGCCGCGGGCATACGGGTCCCACCACGGGCTGCCAAGGCCGGTAAACGCGGGCACGATGTAGACGCCGCCAGAATCGGGCACACTTGCGGCGAGCGGCCCCACCTCTTCGCTTGACGCGATGATCTGTAGCCCGTCACGAAGCCACTGAACCGCAGCGCCGGTTACGAAGATGGCGCCCTCGAGCGCATAGGTGGTGGTGCCGTCGGCCAGTGTCCACGCCACCGTGGTGAGCATGCCTTCACTGGGTTCGGGGCATGTTGACCCAACGTTGAGCAACACGAAACTGCCGGTTCCGTAGGTGTTCTTGGCCATGCCAGGGTTAAAGCACGCTTGTCCGAAGAGGGCGCTTTGCTGGTCGCCAGCGATGCCGGAGATCGGAATGCCCGCAGGTACTCCGCTGTCTTCGCTGGTGAATCCAAAGCGGCCGCTCGAGGGAGACACCTCGGCGAGCGCATGCATCGGCACGTTGAGCAGGGCGCATAGGTCGGTGTCCCATGCGAGCGTGCCGATGTCGAACAGCATGGTTCGGCTGGCATTGGATGGGTCGGTGGCGTGCACGCGGCCGCCGGTGAGGTTGAACAGCAGCCACGAGTCGATCGTGCCGAGCGCAAGGTCGTCGTTGGCCTCTACGCCGCCGTGGGTGAGCATCCATTCGAACTTGGTGCCACTGAAGTAGGGGTCGAGCACAAGGCCAGTGCGTTGGCGTACGAGCGGCAATGCGCCATCGGCCTCGAGTTGGTCGCAGCGCTCGGCGGTGCGGCGGTCTTGCCACACGATTGCTCGGTGCAGCGGCGTGCCGGTAGAGCGACTCCAGGCCACGGCGGTCTCGCGTTGGTTGGTGATACCAATGGCCGCCGGCAACGCGTCGAGGCGGCTCAGGACGTCGTTGATGGTCTCTTTGGCGGCCTGCCAGATCTCGAGCGCATCGTGCTCGACCCAGCCCGGTTGGGGGAAGTGTTGGGTGAACTCGCGATACGACGACACGGGCGCACGCCCGTCGGTGAACACTGCCCGAGCGCGCACGCCGGTTGTACCGGCATCAAGCGCGAGAACGCAGACATTACTCAAGGGAGTGTTCGCAGTCATCGGTGCTAGACGGTAGCCGTCTCGGCGGTGAGCTAACGACGACTGGGTTTGTTGCCCTTGCGCGGTGACGAAGGCCCACTCGAGGTGCGCCGAGTTGGCGCTGGCTTCGCACGTCCGGTGCTCGTGATGGTTGGCGCTGGCGTTTTTGACGCGGCGGCGTTATCGCGCTCGTTGCGGAGGTCTTTGAAGGTCTTGCGCGCATACCCGAACTTGGCCAGGACCGCGCCGAACAATAGATACATTGGTCCGCTGGCAAAGAGCCCAGCAAAGAGACCGAGTTGCAGGTCGTCTCGGTAGATGAAGACAAATGCGACACTTGCAAATGCAACATAAATAATCCACTCGCGGATCAGTCGGCGCCACGGCACCGGCCTTGTTGAGTCCCATGCCATACACATTTGTTAGCACACTGTCGCCTATCGTCGGCGGGATATGCGCGTAGGCCTACTTACCGGTGGCGGCGATTGCCCCGGACTCAATGCGGTCATTCGCGCAGTGGTTCGTAAGGGTGAGATGGTCTACGGCGACGAGGTCGTTGGCTTCCTCGACGCTTGGGATGGTGTTCTTGAGCGGCGCGCCATGCCGCTCGACGTGCACTCAATGCGCGGCATGCTGCCAAAGGGCGGCACGTTGTTGGGCACCCGCCGGGGGAGTCCCTATGACCATCCCGACGGCGTCGAACGGGTCGCCGCGACGATGCGCGACATGGCGCTTGATGCGCTCATCGTGGTTGGTGGAAACGGTTCGCTTACGGTTGCCTCGAATCTGCACCGCGACATTGGTCTGCGCGTTATTGGTGTGCCGAAGACCATCGATAACGATGTCGTAGGCACCGACATCACGTTTGGCTTCAACACCGCTGTGCAGATTGCCACCGATGCAATCGATCGCTTGCACACCACTGCCGAGAGCCACGATCGAGTCATCGTGGTCGAGGTCATGGGTCGCGATTCTGGGTGGATTGCAACCCACGCAGGCATCGCCGGGGGAGCCACGGTCATCTTGATTCCTGAGCAACCGTTCTCCGTCGACGACGTCTGCGACATCCTGAAGACGCGGCATCAACGCGGCCGCTATGCGTCGATCGTTGTTGTGGCCGAAGGCGCCGAACCAGTTGGTGGCACGATGCCCGACCAAGAAGTGGTGCGCGACGCATTTGGTCACGTTCGCCATCGAAGCGTTGCCGATCGCCTTGCACCCGAGATCGAGGGTCGCACCGGATTTGAAACGCGTGTCGTGATGCTGGGGCACATCCAGCGGGGAGGAACTCCATCTGCATACGACCGAGTGCTCGCGACGCGCTTTGGGCTTGGCGCAATTGACGCCGTGCATCAGCGTGCGTGGGGCAACATGGTGGCCTCGATCAACGATGAGATTGTGCAGCGACCCCTCAGCGACGCTGCTGGCAAAACGCGTCCGGTCGACCTGAGTCTTTACCGCGACGTCGCCTCGATCTTCTTCGGTTGAGCCTTAGGCGTTTGGCGACGGCACAGCCGGAAAGTTCGGCTGACTGGTCTCGATCAAACCCGGAAAATCGAAGGCGCTGAGCGCAGTTGTGCGAAGCGAACCGTCTCCGCCAGGCCATTGCTGGCTGGTGCCGTTCACCAGCAACTGCACGCGTTGTACATTTCGGACTTCGAGCGCAGTGAAGACAATCTGTGCGACGGACTCTATGAGCGCTCCGCTCGACAGCGAAAGAAGTTCATCGGTGACATCGATGGTCACCGTGCCGTTGGTTCTCAGAGTTGCGGAATGCAGTTGCAATCCCTCAGGGATAGCGGTGAGCAATCGCACTTGAGTCTCGGCGACGCTGAGCGGGCCGAACAGCGAATTGAGGCGGGCCTCAATGGAAGGGCCGACGGCTCGCGGCGTTGCACGCAAACGACTTGGTTGGTCGGGTAGCTGAGGGGCGAGCAAGAAGATGCGGTCGGTGCCAGTGCTGGTGGCGGGAGCCTGCACCGGAGCATCGATCAACGCCGAACGTTGCTGGAGGGGGATATCTCGTGGCGCCGCGTCGTTGGCGACGCCGCACGCCGACACCACTATCGCAGCGGCACAGATGAATCCGAGACGAGGACGTGTGTTCATTGTCAGAGTTCTTCCGCTGGCAGTTCAATCACGAACCGGGCGCCAGGCTCTTCGTCGAGTCGGTCTTCGATCCACACGTTGCCGCCGTGTAGGCGTACGTGCTCGTCGACAAGGGCGAGCCCGAGCCCGGCTCCGTCGCTCGAGCTCCGTCGCCCGGCAACTGCGCCGCGCGCAAACCGTTCGAAAATGAGGTGTCGCTCGTCGAGCGGCACGCCGGCGCCGTGGTCTTGGACGGCGATCCAGACATGGCCGATTGGCTCACCTTCGTTTTCGGCTTCGGACACGATGACCTCGGGCTCGCCGCCGCCGTGTAGTCGGGCGTTATCGATGAGGTTTGCAATCACGCGAGCGAGTCGGCGTCGATCTACATGCATCACGAAGTTCTCGGCGCGCTCAGACACGGTGACCTTGGTTTGGGGCAGGCTGCTGACGCCGATGGCCTGACGCACGAACTCGGCCACGATGAGGTCTTCGAGATGAAGGCGAATCGCGCCTGCATCGAATCGGGAGATTTCGAGCAGGTCTTCGACGAGTCCTTGGAACCGCGATACATCGGCCACCAACAGGTCGAGCGCCGATTGGGCCCGCTCGGGCATGTCGTCGCGACGGGCCAGCATCACCTCGACGGATGCCGCAAGTGTCATCAGCGGCGACCGGAGTTCGTGGCTGACATCGCTAGCGAAGCGAGCGTCGCGCTCGACGCGTTGTTGCAACGCGGAGGCCATGTCGTTGAACGAGTTGGCGAGCAGTTTCAGGTCATGATCGTCGGTGGTTTCGAGGCGAGTGTCGAGGCGTCCGCCGGCGATGGCCTTGGCCGCCTGTGCTGCATCGGCGAGTGGACGCACGGCGCGGCGTGACGCCACGTAACCAAGGATTACGCCGAACATCGTGGTAATGAAGCCGGCGAACATCAGCGATAGCCCAACGCTGTCGAGCGTGGAGTCGACTTCGGTGAGGCTGGCGAACTCAAAGTATGCGGCGCCCACTTCGGGCAGCGGGATGCCGATTGCAAGCACCCGTTCGTCGCCGACAGTGAGAGCCATCCGCGAGGGAACGCTGGTAACAAACACTCGCTCGACGAGCGACTTAGGAAGGACCTCGGGCCCGAATCGGGCGGCGCCGGTAGTCCATACGTCGCGATAGTTGATGAGCGGTCGGGCGACGCCAAGGCTCGACAAACTGTCGATCACCGGTTGCGCCGAAACAGGTGACGAGCGCAGACCGGTGAGGGCCACGCTGGCGTCGCGGTAGGCCTGCTCGACGCTGGTTCGGTCGTGCTGATCGACCAAGGTGCTGCGCGTGAAGCTGTATGTAATCACGGCCAAGACCACCGACAGACCAAAAAAGCCGATGGTGAAGGTGAGCATGATTCGCGAGCGCAGGCCGAAGCGCTTGGGTCGAAGACGGGCCAGTCGGGCGCCCAAACGCATCCGCAGTGTGTCGCGAGGCGGGGCTTGCGGTGTGTCGGTCACGACTGCAGTCGGTAGCCGAGTCCTCGAACCGTGACCACGTGACGAGGGTTTGCTGGGTCGGCTTCGACCTTGGTGCGCAGGCGGCGAATATGGACATCGACGAGCCGTCCGTCGCCGAAATAGTCGTAGCCCCATACTTTGTCGAGGAGCAGTTCGCGGCTGAAGACGCGTCCGGGACTCTGGGCCAATTCGACCAGTAAGCGGAACTCGGTTTTGGTGAGATGCAGTTCTTCGCCAGCGAGCGACACCTTGCCTTCGTCGGCAATAATCTCAAGGTCGCCAAACACTAAGCGCGCATGCGCGGGACCCATTGGACGGATGCGGCGCAGCAACGCACGAATTCGTGCCGAGAGTTCTTTGGGTGCGAACGGCTTAGTGAGATAGTCGTCGGCGCCGGCCTCGAGACCGGCAACCACATCGTGGGTGTCGACTCGTGCGGTCACCATCACAATGGGAACATCACTGGTTTTGCGCAGGTGTCGGCACAGTTCGAAACCGTCGATACCTGGCAGCATGATGTCGATGAGTACGACGTCGGGTGGGGAGCGACGGAACAACTCAATCGCTTCTTCGCCGCTGCCTGCTTCATCAACGGTCCAGCCCTCGTCTTCGAGAGCAAGCTTCACTGCTGTTCTGATGCGTTCGTCGTCTTCGACAGTCAGGATTCGTGTACCCACGCCTGCCATGATGCCCTACTTGTGGGGGTCGTCTGCGCGATACATCGAAATCGGGTGCTGGGGAGTTGTGCCGTCAGTTTTCGGCGGCGCAGGTTGCGTCGGCTTTGTTGATCAAGGCCCGCAACGGTTCGAACAATGCTGGGTTTGCCACCAATACCTGCGCCGGACGCACGGGGCCGCCGCTGAGATCGCCGCTGATGCAGCCCGCCTCGCGTGCGATCAGTTCGCCAGCGGCAAGATCCCACGCGCCGAGGTGCTCCTCGAAATACGCGTCGACGCGTCCGGCAGCCACGTAGCAAAGATCTGGAGCGGCCGCACCGAACCGACGGATGTCGCGTACTTCACCGATGATGTGTTGCAGGCGCGCCATGTGTTTGCGCCGCAGCTCGGGTTGATAGCTGAAGCCGGTGGCAACGAGTGCTTGTGAGAGCGACGTAGTGGTTGAGCATCCGATGCGTTGGCCGTTGAGCCATGCGCCGTGGCCGCGAGCGGCGCTGAACAGTTCGTTGGTTGTGGGCACAAAGACAGCGCCGGCCAGCGACCCGTGAGGGTCACGGGCGCCGATGGATACGGCGTAGCCAGGCAGCCCGTAGAAGAAGTTTGTGGTGCCGTCGATGGGATCAATGAACCAATCGATGCCACTCACGCCGACCAGCGAGGTGCCCTCTTCGCCGACGATGCCGTCGTTGGGTCGGTGCTCGCGAAGAGAGCCCACGATGAGGTTCTCGGATGCTCGGTCGAACATGGTGACGAGGTCGGTTGCTGTGGACTTTGTGTCGACCGAGCCAACGCCGCTGCGTCGGCCTTCAACAATGAGCGCGCCAGCTCGGAGTGCGAGGTCGCACGCAAACTGGCGAAGTTGCTCGCCGAGATCGTGGTGCTCAATCTGCGGCGAAGGGGTCACGAGCCTTGGCCGCCACCGTCGACGCGACGGTCTTCGATGTCGCGCCATTCGCCAACAGCTCGAAGCACTAATACGGCCACGATGCTCATGCCGATGGCCGCCGACGAGGCTCCGATGAACGCTCCTAGGCCTTTACCAAAGCCGCATTGTCCGCTGCACTGCACGCGAACCAAGCTGTACCCAATGAGTCCGCCAGCGAGACCCCCGATGAGGATTGCGGCGAATGCAGCAGCACGCGCAGCGGGCGACGGGAGGGCGGACAAGGGGCGAGGGGCAGCGCTATCTGGCACACGATCACTGTACGACGTTTGCCGTGGGGAACCGCAGTCGCTCTAGGCTGTCGCCCGTGCGTTCAGTAGCCGTCGTGCCCACCTATAACGAGGCTGACAATATTGAGGCGCTTTGTCGATTAATCCGGCTACATGCTCCCGGTGTTGGCATTCTGGTGGTCGACGACAACAGCCCCGATGGCACCGCCAAGATCGCCGAAGGCCTCGCTGCTGAACTAGGTGACATCACCGTGCTGCGTCGTCCGGGCAAGTTGGGTCTGGGAGCCGCGTATCGCGCTGGAATCCGCGCAGCCATCGATGCCGGTGCCGAGATCTGCATCCAGATCGATGCCGACCTCTCGCACGATCCCGTTGTAATTCCAGCGCTGATCTCTGCAGTCGAACACGGCGTCGATTTGGCTGTCGGCAGTCGCTATGTGCCGGGTGGTATCACCGAGAACTGGCCGCGCAAGCGGCGTTGGTTGTCGCGTTGGGGTAACCGTTACGCATCTGGTGTGTTGGGGCTTGCGATCAACGACGCCACAGCGGGGTTTCGTGCGTATCGCAGTTCGGCCCTAGTCGACAAGATGCATTTCGAAACGGTGAAGGCCGATGGTTACGGCTTCCAAGTTGAGATGACTCACCGCCTCGTGCGCTCCGGCGGCAAGATCGTCGAGATCCCCATCACGTTCAGGGATCGCACTGCTGGACAATCGAAGATGTCGCAAAATATCGTGCAAGAAGCGTTGGTCATGGTGCTCAAGTTGTGGATCGATGATCGTCGCGGTCGTCGGCAGCGGCGAATTCAAGGCGGCTGACCCCAACGAAGCGGAGCCTCGCGCGCATTCCATGCGAGAATCGTGCATGCGTTTATTTCGGGTCGGCGGCGGGCTCATTGTTGTCGACAACCGACTGTTATTGGCAGCCAATCGACGCAAGCACGGCGCCATCGAATGGACTCCGCCGGGCGGAGTCATCGACAGCGGGGAATCGGTGCGCACGGGTATCACTCGCGAGGTCCGCGAGGAGACCGGACTTCACGTGGCTGAATGGCACGAGTGCCACTACACCGTTTCGGTCGAAGCCCCCGATATGGGTTGGACCATGTCGGTCGAGTCGTGGTTCAGTCCCATAGTCGAGGGCAAAATCGCACTCGAAGATCCCGATGGCATTGTGGAACAAGCCCTCTTTGTGGAGCTCGATCAGGTCGAGGAACTGCTTGTCGAGTCCCCGATGTGGGTGAGGGTGCCATTGATGGCGTGGATCAAGGGCGGCATGCGGCCGGCGGGCGATTTCTCGTTCATGCTCATCGGGTCCGATCGTTCGACGGCGCGAGTGGAGCAGATTTCACGGTGACATCTCAGGCGGCACAGCGCACCATCTTGCATGTCGATATGGACGCGTTCTATGTGTCGGTCGAGCTTCGTCGTCGACCAGAGTTGCGCGGCAAACCAGTGGTGGTCGGCGGAACCGGCTCTCGCGGCGTCGTCGCCGCAGCGTCTTACGAGGCGCGCCGATACGGAATCCACTCAGCAATGCCCGGCGCTGTGGCGCGCCGCCTCTGCCCCGCAGCAGTGTTCTTGCCCGGCGACCACGAGCTGTACTCACAGGTCAGTCGGCAGATCAACGAGATCTTTCATGAGGCGACGCCGTACGTTGAGCCGCTGTCGCTCGACGAGGCATTTCTCGACGTGACCGGATCTCTGCGTCTGCTCGGCGAAGGTGTGGTGATCGCCAAGCTCATTCGCGAGCGCATCGCCAGCAAACTCGATCTCACCTGTTCTGTGGGTGTCGCTCCCAACAAATTTCTGGCGAAGTTGGCGTCGGTAGCCGCAAAGCCAAAGGCCTCGGCGAGCGGCATCGAACCCGGCCTCGGAGTCTTTGAGGTGCTCGCCGGACGTGAGCTCGAGTTCTTGCTTCCGCTCCCGGTGCAAGCGCTCTGGGGCGTTGGCCCAGCAACGCTCGAGCGGCTCAGTCGCCTAGGCGTCAAGACGGTGAGCGATCTCAACGCGCTGGGTGAAGCCGCCTTGGTTTCGGCGCTCGGCAAAGCAAGTGGGCGTCACCTCTACGCGCTGTCGTGCGGGCGCGACGAGCGCGGGGTCGAGACCAATCGCGCCACCAAGTCGATCGGTCACGAAGAGACCTTTGCTCGAGATCTGCACGAAGTCGCCGATCTACGCACCGAGCTGGTTCGTCTGAGTGATGGGGTCGCGTCGCGTTTGCGTGCCGCCGGATTCGGTGCGCGCACACTCACGCTCAAGGTGCGTTTTGCCGGCTTCACCACGATCACCCGATCAACTACGTTGCCGTCGCCGGTTGCCACGGCAGCGGCCATCATCGGCGCTGTGGCGCCTCTGCTCGCCAGCATCGACCCATCGTCGGGTGTGCGTCTGGTTGGGGTACACGCCTCGAACTTCGGTCCACCCGTCGAGCAACTGCAATTCGATGATTTGTTCGCCGCCGATCAGGCTGCGGCACCAACCGATTGGGTCGAGGCGTCTGCCGCAATTGACGCGATTCGCGAACGATTCGGAGACGCCGCAATCGGGCCCGCGAGTGCCGTGAGCACCCGCGGGTTGCGACTCGTGCGGCGTGGTGCCCAGCAATGGGGCCCCGACCACCACACCCCGGTTCGCGGCAATACTCCGAATCAGGGCTAGGAGCGCTGCAAAGAGGCAGCTAGGCCGCGTTGCCAGATCGGGTCTAACGTGCGACAATGGCGACAACCCGCATCCGGCGGACAGGCTCGTAAGGGAGTAACTCGGTGCCGCTCTCCGAAGAAGAACAGCGCATCTTGCATCAGATCGAGGAACAACTGAAGGCTGATCCTTCTTTTGACCTCAAGGCGACGCAACGCGGTCAGTCCGGGGTCTCACCGCGCCACCTCGTCTGGTCATCGGTGGTTTTGGTTGTTTCATTGTTTGTGGTCGTTGCGGCCCTACAAATCAGTGCCCTGCTGTCGTTCGTGGCGTTCATCGTGATGGTCGTCGCCGGTGTCTTTCTCGAGCGCGAACTTACCGCTCGCGGCCGTGACCAACTGAGTCGCATTCCCGAAGAACTGCGTCGTCGCGCTGCTCGCGGCGCCGGCCCTCGCCCCCGCTAACGCATCGCTCACCTGCGCTTACGCAGGGAGCAGCACCTCGGCCATTCGGGGATCGAACACAGCGATCAGTCGCTGGCGTGCATCGAGTTGGTCTTTTACCGCAAGCACGATGTCAGCGCTGAGTTGCTCAGCGCGCTGCACCCTGATCTCGCTGCCTCGGTTGCCGTAGATAGCAGCGGTGCAATCGAGCGCAAGTTGTTGCACCGCATGGGCGTCAATATCGAAGTCGGCGCCAACCCGGTGGGCGTGCTCAATGAACGTCTCGCCAGCGCGAGGCCCGGCGCCGATGAGAGCCAACGCGTGAGTCGCTCGTTGCCAACTGCGGGCGATGGCTTGTTGCGACGTGGTAGGTGGCCGGGTGAGCCGAATTCGCCTGAGCACCAGGGGCAGTGCAAACGCCCACGTTGCGACTGCGGCGATCAAGAGCACGACAAGTACGAGCCAGATCGAAGGGCCATTCGATGACGATGACGATGAGTTGGTCGACGTTGGCACCGACGTTGGCGGGGTTCCGCCGGGCGTGTTCGCGGCTGTTGTTGTGGGTCCGCCTGGTTGGGTAACGGGTGTGGTGGTGGCGGTGGTGATTGGTGTCACCGAATTGGGATCGCCAGCATCTGCCTGCTGTGGGATGACTCCGGTTCGCTCTTGCGCGCCGGGTTGGCCGCGCCCGGGTGTTGGCTCGAACGACACCCAGCCGACATCTTGAAACCAGACCTCGGGCCAGGCGTGGGCATTGCGGCCAAACACGTGATAGCGGCCGTCGGCGGCAACATCGCCGGGGGTGAACCCAACGGCCACCCGCGCGGGGATTCCAACTGAGCGGGCCATCGCTGCGAAGGCTCCGGAGAATTGCTCGCAAAATCCGCGACGCACGCGCAGGAAGTTCTCGATGGCATCGTCGCTGTGGCCACGCTGCACGGTGAGGTCGTAGACGAACTGACTGCGGAACCAATTCTGCAGGGCCAACGCTTTGTCGTAACGGCTGGTGCCGGCAGCCGTGACTTCAAAAGCTGTTTGTGTCACGGACTCGGGGAAGTCCTTCGGCAAGGTGATCGATGGGTCGTCTGGTGGCAGCGCTTCTGGTGCGGTGCCAAGCAACGAAGCGGCCACGTCGGTGATGCTGGAAACGATTGTGTAGTCGGCGCCCTTCTGAAGCCCGATGCCAGGCACCACAAGCGTCCCGGTCTTGTCGACCCAGTAGGCCTTGCCGTCTTGCAGGCTGACAGCGCTATACGCGGCGGGTAACAGGTTGCCGCCAAGCGCCGAAATGCGAATCTGCTGCACCAGGTTGTGCGACTGAAGCGCTGGCGTGGCAAACGACCCGTCGACCGGCGCCAGATTGCCGTCGGGAAGTTTCCAGGTGCTGCCATCGAACTCGGTGAGCGCTGTGGCCCGCCAGTAGTTGGGTTCGGCTGCGGCGACCGTAAAGAGTTCAGTATCTGACAATGTGACGAGGCGACTGCGAATATCGACGAGCGGGCTGAGCACTTGTGTGACGTCGCTCTTCTTGCTCGGCTTGAATAACGCCGCTTCGCCGGCACCGGGCAGGCGCGGTCCCACGATGGCAGCGCCGGCGGCGGCGCATCCGGCGAGCACCGCAGCCACAGGCAATGAGCGTGCGAGAACCCGAGATCGCTTGCCGATCCAGACGTGCTCGACCTGAGCATGGGTGACGCGCAATGCAGCGATGACTGCGAGCGCGCATGCCAACCATGCGGTGGTGATGGCCACGCGATGGCGGTCGGCGCCCAGCGCTGATGCAAAGATGAAGAGAACGGCGTTTGGGACGGTTGTCTCGACTCGTCCGTAGGCGCGAAACGCGAAAGCGTCGGAGAGAATTGCGGCGGTGGCAGTGCTGGCCGTAGCAAGCGCGATGAACCCGCCAACCGCAGCTACTGGGGCCACCGAGCTCGGGAACTGGCCACGGGCGAGTTGTAGGTCGGCCAAGAACGCTTGCCACGACTCTGATGTGGGGAAGGGCCCTGACATCGTGTCGGGGTAGTACTTCCACGCCAGCAGGGTGAACATCACAGCGAATGCCGCAGGTATAGCGATGTATCCGCGCACCTTGAACAGTCTGAGCGCAAGGCAAAACGCGTGCAGGCTGACAACGATGAACAGCATTGAGCCGAGGAACTTTGTGTCGGCGAAAATCCTCGTGAACCCAACGGCAGTCAATGCGCTGAGCGCAAGCAGCAGAACGCTGGCGGGTATCGACTGCACCGCTGTTGTTTCGGTGCTGTCGTAGGTGAAGTCACCGCCGTCGCCGGCGTCGCCAGAGTTGGAGGCTTGGTGCGCTGCAGCAGTTGACATGCTCATCGTCGTTCCGCTTCGGTGCGCTGGGGCGGTGTTGTTTGGCGTTCGGTGTAGTTGCCCGTGAGCGAGGCCCATGAGCCAACAAAGCTGTCCGCTGTGGTGGCGTCGACTGTGAAGTCGCGTTGCGTCGAAGCTGTCGACGAGCAGGCCACCACGATGAGAATGTCGGTCTGCGTGAGGTTTGGCCGAAGCGCTAACACCGCCGCCGACTGTGGGCCGCCGGTGACTACAAACGTGAGGCCGAGACCCTCGGCGCGCGGCGCCGGGAGGCGTTGAGTTTGAACCTGATCGGTGGTGGAACAGTTCGCGAGCGCAGTCATTGCCGACGAAAGGTTCGTGTTGCGCAGGTCGGTCTCGGAGCCGATAACCAATCTCAACCGCAGGCCTGCCGAACTGGCCGCAGAGACAGCGCTGGCTGCTGCGGAGACGGCGCGCTCGAATCCCTCGGGGGAGTACTCGCTCGAGGAGTTGTCGAGTTCGATGGTGCAGTGGTGAAGACCTTCGGGTTCGACCTCGCGCACCTTCAAGACTTCGCTGCGAGCAGAGGCGCGCCAGTGGATCTGGCGGAGATCGTCGCCGTCGGCGTAGTCGCGCAGTGAATGAAACTCGGTGCCGGAGCGGCCGAGCGACCGTGAACGCAACTGATTGCCAAGGGGTCCGGATCCGCCCATTGCTGTTGGCAGTTGGACATGGTGATGCGCTGGGAAGACCACGATCTCATGGGTGGTGCCAACGACGCGTCGCTTGCCTGCAATGCCAAATGGGTCGCGTCGCTGCGCAGTGAGGGGTCCAAATGTGAGCGAGCCTCGATGCAGCGTGGGTAAGCGGTACGTAGTGGTGGCGGTTTCGTGTGCGTGCAGCGGGGCCAGTTTTAGGGTGGCTCCGCCGAGGCCATCAACGGGCTCCCACAGCGTGAGCGGCGCAGTGCCTGAGCGAGATTCATTGGTGATGGCGAACTCGACCCGTGCCGTGTCGCCGGCCTGCAAAAACTCGGGCACGACGCGACGAGAAACGCTCAGCGCGATGGCGTGGTAGTTGGCCCACGCAAGGCTCGCCGCAACGAGCGCTAGGACGCCTGAACCGAGAACGATGAGTTCGAGGACGCCGAACACGCGACCAACCGCGGCGGAGGCCGCAGCGAGACCAAGCGCTGCCCAACCCTGCCGGGTGAGCACGTTAGTTACCGGATGGAATTGGCACGGCGGCGAGTATCTCGGTCACTGCCTGCTGAGCGGTGAGTCCTCTCGACATGGCATCAGGTCGAAGCACAAGGCGGTGACACAGCACTGCGTGAGCGACCGACTTGACGTCGTCGGGGGTGGCAAAGTTGCGTCCGCGAGCGGCGGCAGTTGCTCGCACCGCCCGAGCGAGTTGCAATGTGGCCCGGGGTGACATGCCAAGCGCAATGCCTGGATGGCGGCGACTGAACTCGGCGAGGTCAACCAAGTATGCCTTGAGCGGACTGGCAAGGTGCACGCCTCGAACGGCATCGATCATCGCGAGCACCTCGGCCACCGTGACTACTGCGCCGAGGTTTGCTGGAGTAGTGCCCGAACCTTGCACATCAAGAATTGACAGCTCGGCCTCACGCGATGGGTAGCCGAGTGAGAGGCGCAGCAGGAAACGATCGAGCTGGCTCTCGGGCAACCGATACGTGCCTTCTTGTTCGATGGGGTTCTGTGTGGCGATCACCATGAACGGTGGGCTCAGCGGATGGCTGCGGCCCTCGACCGAGATCTGACGTTCTTCCATTGCTTCGAGCAGCGCGGATTGGGTCTTAGGTGACGCTCGGTTGATTTCGTCGGCCAACACGATGTTGGCGAACAACGGACCCGGCCTGAAGTCGAAGGTCTCGGTAGAGCGTTGCCAGATACTCACACCCACAAGGTCGGTGGGCAACAGGTCTGGGGTGAACTGCACGCGCTTCCATGTGCATTCGATGGAGGCCGCCAACGCCTTGGCAAGACTGGTTTTGCCGACGCCAGGTACGTCTTCAATGAGCAGGTGTCCTTCGGCCAGCAAGCAGATGACAGCGAGTTCGATCTCGTTGCGTTTGCCGTGGACCACTTGCGCGATGTTGTCGCTGATGGCCTCGAACAGCGCAGCGAATGTGGGTACCGGAGTAGTTGCTTCAGCCGTCACGGGCATAAGGGTATGTCATACAACCCAATATGCAATGGCGCGATTGCTACGGTTGCGCGGTGGACACCATGTACCTCGCCGTCGACATCGGCGGCACCAAGTTGGCTGCAGGTGTCGTTGGCGACGACGGCCGCGTCATCGTTCGTGATCGCATCGCTACGCCGACGCGCGATGTTTGGTCGGCCATCGAGCGGTTGGTGAAACGCGTGATGGCCGCTGCGCCGGTGCCGTTGGTTGCAGTGGGCGTCGGTTGCGGCGGCCCAATGGACCCAACGGTCGGAACTGTGTCACCGCTACACATCCCGTCGCTACGCGACTTCGAGCTACAAAATGCGCTCGCCGAGGCCACTGGCCTACCCACATTTGTCGACAACGACGCCAAGACGCTCACGCTTGGCGAAGCATGGTGCGGGGCCGGTCGCGGCGAGATGAACATGGTGGGTGTTGTGGTCGGAACGGGTGTGGGCGGCGGCATCATCAGCAATGGCCGCCTGCTTGGCGGTCGCCTTGGCAACGCCGGACATATCGGGCACATGGTTGTCGAACCCGAAGGCCGTCCGTGCGCGTGTGGCGGCGTCGGGTGCCTCGAGGCCTATGCGTGTGGACCTGCAATTGAAGCCGAAACCGGTAGGCCGCCGCATCGAGCGCCGCAGGCCATCATCGAACGCACCGGCTTGTTGGTCGGTCGGGCGTTGGCCTCTTTGGCTGCCGTGGTCGACTTCAACGTTGCGGTCATCGGCGGCTCAGTGGCTCTCGGTTTCGGCGAACCGTTTTTTGCCGCTGCTCAAGCCGAGATTGCGGCCCGAGCCAAGTTGTCGTTCACCGATCACCTTGAGGTGCGCAAGGCCGCGCTTGGCGAACTGGCGCCGCTGGTGGGTGCCGCGGCGCTTGCGCGCCGCGGCTTGCTCGGACTCAGCTGATCTGCTGCTCGAAAATCTCGTGAGCTCCACCGGTTTGTCTGGGCGCTGGTCAAGCTAGCCTCGCCCTATGCAGCCCACGTATACCCCTGAAGCCGAGGCCTACCGCAGCAAGGTACAAGCGTTCCTTGCCCGCGAGCTACCCAGCAATTGGGGTGGTATCGGCAAACTCGAAGGCGAAGAACTTCATGAGTTCGTGGCGCATTGGCGTGTTGTGTTGCACAAGGATCGCTACTTGGCTCCAGGTTGGCCTGCCGAATATGGCGGCGGCGGATTGTCGGCGCTCGAGCAGGTCATCACGGCCGAAGAGTTTGCTCGCTCTGGCGTGCCCACCGGCGGATTCAACGACGTGTTCGGTATCCAGATGTTGGGCAACACGTTGCTGCAGTGGGGCTCCGACGAGCAAAAGGCGTACTACCTGCCACGCATCTTGTCGAACGCCGACGTGTGGTGCCAGGGCTACAGCGAGCCCAACGCTGGCTCCGACCTGTCAAACATTGGGTTGCGCGGCGAACTCGACGGCGACCAGTGGGTTCTCAACGGCCAAAAGATTTGGACCTCGGCCGGCCATCTGGCCGATCACATCTTCACGCTTGCCCGCACCGACCCAGATCTTCCTCGGCACAAGGGCATCTCGTTCTTGCTTGTCGATATGCGTCAGCCCGGCGTAGACGTTCGTCCGATCCGAATGATCTCGGGCGAGAGCGAATTCAACGAAGTGTTCTACACAGATGCCACCTGCCCTAAAGACGACGTGATCGGTGGCGTCAACAACGGGTGGGCCGTAGCAATGACCCTGCTCGGTTACGAGCGCGGTGAGGCTGCGGCAACGCTGCCCATTCGTTTCCAAGGTGAGCTCGATCGTTTGATGATCATGGCCAAAGACCGTGGCGTCGCCAACGACCCGGTGATCCGTCAGCGTTTGGCGTGGTGCTACTCGAAGGTGCAGATGATGCGCTTTCTCGGTATGCGCACCCTCACCAAGTTCATGCAGGGACATCATCCCGGCCCAGACGGCGCGATCTTCAAGCTCTACTGGAGCGAATATCACAAGGTCGTCACCGAACTCTCGATGGACATTATGGGTCTCGACGGGTTGTCGCCGAGCGGTCGTGCACCATCAAGCGCCTTCCAAACCGACGATGGTGGCGCCCCGAACTCAACCGGGTCGTGGGCGGGTGTGTTCCTCAATGCACGCGCTGGCTCGATTTATGCCGGGTCAAGCCAAATCCAGCGCAACATCATTGGCGAGATGGTGCTCGGCCTTCCGAAAGAACCGAAGTAAATGCAGGTTCGCCGATGACCTGGCTGAGGGTGGCGTGGGCTGTGCTCGCGCGCCCGCGGTTGTGGTCGACGGCGATTCGCCAAATGCGCCGAATGGCTGCGCCGGGCTGGTATCGGCGTGTGCCATTTTTGCCGCTACCTAGCGGCGACTATCTGCGGTTCCGGCTGGTCACGCAGTACGGAGACCCCGGGCATCGTCCCGATCCCATCGATGTCGTCAACTATCTGTCGTGGTGCCGGCAGTGGAACAACGTCGATAGCTGAGGTCTGATCCAGATGCGCAGTGCCCTCGTGTTGAATGCCACCTACGAGCCGCTGAGTGTTGTGCCCGCGCGCAGGGCTGCGTGCCTTGTGCTGGCAGAAAAGGCCGAGGTCATTGAGCACGACGGAACCTTTATGCGTTCTGAATCGCTGACTTTGAGCAGCCCGTTGGTCATTCGGCTGCATTACGTAGTCAGGGTGCCGTTCCATCGCCGAACAGCTCTGTCTCGTCGAGCAGTCTTTGCGCGAGACGAGCACCGTTGCCAGTATTGCGGCGCACACGCCGACTCAATCGATCATGTATTGCCGCGCTCACGGGGCGGGCCCAACGAATGGGAGAACGTCGCCGCTGCATGCCGGCCATGTAACGCGCACAAGCGCGACCGCACCCCCGAAGAGGCCAACATGCGCCTTGTCCGTGAGCCACGTGTTCCGCGCGAGCAGGCGTGGGCAGTTGTCAGCGTGGGTCGAATGCCCGATGCATGGATGCCCTATCTCACCAGTGTGTGGTAAGCGACGCCGCTCAGGGCATGCTGGCAACCATGTGGCAGATCGAGCAGTTCAGCGGAAGCGCTGGTGACTTTCATCAGCGCGATCTGCCCGACGTGATCACACCTACCGTGTGGTGGTTCGATGTCGACCATTCGGCCGTGGCACTTGGTTCGTCGCAACCGATCAACGATGTTGACGCAGTGGCGTGCGCTCAAGCCGGCATCGATATTGTTCGACGGCGCAGCGGCGGGGGAGCAGTGCTGCTCGAACCAGGCGATGTGGTGTGGGTCGATGTCTTGATCCCAGCAGCTCACCGGCAATGGAGTGCCGACGTGAGTTCGTCGGCGTGGTGGCTCGGAGAGGCTTGGCGCGGTGCGCTGAGTTCACTCGGTATGCCCGGTTTGAGCGTGCATACGTCGCCGATTCGGCACACCGAATGGTCCCGACGAATGTGCTTTGCCGGCGTCGGTGGTGGCGAAGTGATGATGGGTGACCGCAAGGTGGTGGGCATTAGCCAACGCCGTTCTCGCGCCGGAGCCCGCTTTCAGTGTGCGTATTACCAGCAGTGGCGGCCGAGCACCCACGAGTTGGTGTTCGGTTCTTCGGGACCTCGGGCCGATGAACTGCTCGATCTGGTGGCGCCCGTGTCGGCGCCAGTGGCAGCGGTACGCGAGGCGTTTGTGCACGTCTTGAACTCGCTCGGCTAGACCAGCCGACTCAGCCGCCGCTACAACCCCTCCACTCTTCCCCACTGCGCTTTCGCGCTCTCTGCGCGAAGCAAATCAGGAGTTTCCTCGGTGTTCGCGCTCTCTGCGCGCACTTTTTTCGGTGAGGCTGCCGAATTTTTCGAGAATGTGGGGAATTTCTATTGACTTATGGGGTGTAGTGGGGGATAGTGGGGACATGTAGGGACCCGACCTACGTGAGGCAGCGATTCGGGAAGTCATCGAAGGGCACGTGCAGAAGTTTCTTGGCGTTTTTGAACGACAACTCGACGTAAAAGGTCGATTGGCGCTTCCTGCCACGTTTCGAGCGCGCCTGGGCACGAGCTGCTACCTCACGTTGGGAACCGATAACAGCATCGAGGTCTTTACGACCGAGAAGTTCGAAGAGGAGGCAGATCGGATGCAAGCACTTCAAGCACGAGGCGAAATCAGCATGGATCGCCTTCGTGCCTTCTCAGCGCGGGCCACGGCAATCGAGCCCGACGCGCAGGGTCGCATCTACCTCGACGAGCGTCTGCGCCAGCACGCCCGACTCGACGTGAAGGGCCCCGTCATCGTGATGGGTCGCCTCGACCGTATCGAGATCTGTTCAGTCGACCGCCACGAACGCAGCATGACTGCTGGCGAGCAGGAGTTCTCAGAGCCAGTGCTCTGAGTCCTGCACCGATCACACCACACACACCGACCGACGAAAGCGAGAACGAAGGCCCGAAGAACACACGACAAACACCCAACAGGTACCGATGAGTTCCGCTCATCGGCAGTCTCCCGGTTGACAAGATGCAGCACACTCCACCCGCTCTCATCTCGTTCATCCCGGGGAGAAATCCCGGCGACAATCGTTCACCGGGGGACTGCCGATCAGCGGAGCGCAAGTGCGAGGAAGCCCCGTGAAAAGCAGCAATACCGGCAAGGACAATCAAGTGAATGAAGCAGAAGCGCCACAGAGCGCTGCGTTTCATCACCTGCCTGTCATGGCCGCCGAGATTGTTGCCGTCTTCGCTGAGCTAACCAACGGAGTGGTGCTCGACGCCACGCTGGGCGGGGGAGGGCATGCAGAGATGCTGCTCGAAGCCCATCCGCACCTGAACGTCGTTGGTATCGATCGGGATCAGTCGGCGCTCGCAGCAGCGACCGCACGCCTGAGCCGGTTTGGTGACCGTGTCCAGACAGTTCATTGTCGATTCGACCACCTTCGCGACGCCATGAAGACCGCCAATGTTGCAACGCTCAGTGGAGCGCTGTTCGACCTTGGTGTTTCGTCGCCGCAACTCGACCGTGTCGAGCGTGGATTTTCTTACCGTTACGATTCCCCCCTCGATATGCGCATGGACCTGACGGAACCATGGTCTGCAGTCGATGTCGTGAACGGTTATACCGAACAGGAACTCACCAGAGTCCTGTTCGAGTATGGCGACGAGCGATTTGCCCCCCGGATCGCTCGTGCCATCATCTCCCACCGGCCGATCGAATCGACCAGTGAACTCGCCGACATCATCGTGACGGCGATCCCTGCGGCTGTGCGCCGCACCGGCGGCCACCCGGCAAAGCGTTCGTTCCAGGCAATTCGTATTGCCGTGAACCATGAACTCGAGATTTTGCCGGCAGCGATCGATGCAGCCATTGCGGCCACCGCAGTCGGCGGCCGTATTGCGGTGTTGTCGTATCACTCGGGCGAGGACCGCATCGTCAAAGAGCGCTTCCGTGCAGCTGAAACCGGTGGATGCGAATGCCCTACCGGGTTGCCATGCGTGTGTGGTGCTGTGCGCACCGTTCGCTTAGTTCGTCGGGTTCCCAAGACTCCGTCGGCTGCTGAGGTGGCCACCAACCGCCGCGCCGCATCGGCTCGGTTGCGCGTGGTCGAACGAATTGCAGCTCCGGTCTGATGGCAGCTGTCACTCCACTATTCGATCCACTGCTCGATCCACTGCTCGCCGTGCCATTGCCTCGCGAGGCCGCACGCCGCGCAGCGCCTGTTGCCCTGCGTGCGCCTCGCCCAAAACTTCTGGTGGTTCCACGCCGCCGTCGCACCGCCGGCATCATGGCGCTCGGCTGCATTTTGATGTTCACAATGCTGCTCGGCACGGTTGCGTTGCAGACTCGCATTGCCCAAAACCAGCTCGCTCTCGACAAGACTGACCGTGCCGTCAAAGTTGCCCGCGAGCGCTACGACCTGTTGCGTCGGGCTCGTGCCGAGTTGCGCTCGCCAAACCGCCTCGCGGTTGAGGCAGATCGTCTTGGCATGGTTCCTACCGAGAAGGGCGAGTTCATGACGATCTCGCCAGCAACGGTTGCTCATCTGATGGCAACCTCGGGATGGTTGGCCAATAACCCAGCCGAGAACAGCGTTTCGTCGCTCGAGCAGTTCGGTCAAGTGAAGGCTGTAGCCGGAGGCGCACCATGATCGACGAGCGCACCAAGACGGCTGCTCGCACTCGCACGCCCGCATCAACTGCCGCTCGAGGCACTCGCTCGCACGGCCCGGTCAAAGGCCGCGCATCTATTGGTGTGGCATCCCGCCCGACACACGTCGCGCCGTCGTCGCGAACATCGACATCGTCGCGAACTGCTCCGTCGTCGCGAACATCGACATCCAGTGATCGGCACTCAACCTCGCAGCCGCAGGCCCGCACCCGCAGCGCTGCAACGACACATTCGACACGTCGCCCTGTCACTCAGGCTGGGGTGAGCCGCAATGCTCGCCCGCTTCAGAAGCGCACGATTCGTCAGCGCACCGAGTCACAAGGTCACTTCACGGCTGGAAACACAAACAGGCGATTGAGAATCGTGCTGGTCCTCGCCGTGCTGGTGTTTGGCTATGTGCTGGTGCATGTCGCTCAGTTGCAAACCGTCGATGCCGACACCTTCACCCGTGCGGGCACGTCGCAGAGAACCCAAGACGCCGTGTTGCATGCCAGTCGGGGAGTGATCTTTGATCGCAACGGCGACGAGCTCGCCCTGTCGGTTCCGGCCACCACGATCTTCGTGAACCCCAAGCTTGTTGGTGATCCAGCAGGCACCGCAGCTGTGCTAGCAACGATGCTCAGCTTGTCGCCAGAAAAGCAGCAGTCGCTGGCCCTCGCAATGGCGAACAAGGACAAAAGTTTTGTGTATGTGGCGCGTCAGATTGATGACCACAAGGCGGCGACTGTCACAGCGCTGAAGCTTGCTGGCGTTGATTCGTACCGCGAAAGCAGCCGGGTCATCCCTGGCGGCGATCTTGCGCGAAGCGTCATCGGACGCACCGACACCGATGGCAAGGGCACCGCAGGACTTGAGCAGCAATACGACAGCATGCTCACCGGCGTCGATGGCGAGTTGGTTCGCCAGCACGACAATAACGGCCACTCAATTCCTGGTTCGGGAGCAATCAGCGTTGCGGCCGTTCCTGGCAAAGACATTGTGCTGACCATTGATCGGTCGATTCAGTTCTCGCTTGAACAGGCGTTGCTCAAGCGTGCCAGCGAACTCGGCGCTCGAGGCGGCACCGCCATTGTTCAACAGACCAGCACCGGAAACATCTTGGCGATGGCAAGTGTGCGGCGAGACAATCTAGGTGTCTACCGGGTCACGGTTGCCAACGTGGCTGCTGTTGACTCGTACGAGCCAGGCTCAGTTGCCAAAGTCATCACCATTGCTGCCGGACTCAACGAGCGCGTCGTCACACCAGAATCCGTGCTCAGCGTCGAGGGCAAGCACACCTACGATCCGGGCACCGCCTACGAGTTCACGATTACCGATGCTGAGCCACACCCAACTATGGACATGACGGTCCGCGACATTCTCGTGCACTCGTCGAACCTTGGAACAGTTGGTGTGTCCGCAATGATCGGCTCAGCCAAGCAATACGGCTACATGCGCTCGTTTGGTCTTGGCGAAAAGTCAGACCTGAACTTCCCCGGCGAATCTCAAGGCATCTTGAAGCCATGGCAGAAGTGGCGCGGTACCGAAAACCAGACGCCGGCATACGGCTATGGCGTTGCCGCAAGCGCTATTCAGCTGATTGGGGCAATCAACACCATCGCCAACGGAGGCGTGTATGTGGCCCCTCGGCTCGTGCAGGGCACCGTCGGATCTGATGGCAAAGTGCAGCCTGCCTCGCCCGCAGCGAGTCGCCGCGTGGTGACCGCCGAAACCGCCGCTTCAATGAACCTGCTGATGCGTCAGGTGGTGTGTGACGGTACGGCCAAGAAGGCTCAGGTTGAGGGCATCACCATCGCTGGTAAAACCGGTACGGGCATCAAGGCCGTTGCCGGTCAGTACGGCTCCAACGCAGGCTCCAAAGCCTATTATTCATCGTTCGTTGGTTTCTTCCCCGCTGAAGCCCCACAGGTAACAACGCTGATCTCGATCGACGAGCCACCAGCCGGCAGCAGGGATCGCTTCGGCGGAACTGCAGCGGCTCCGGTGTTCCAAGACGTCGTGCCAACGATCATGCATCAACTCGGCATTCAGCCCCCCACCACCACCGGTGGATGCCCGGCGAAATGATGGCCGGGCGATGAGCGGGTCTTCGTCCGATCAACTTTCAGAAATTCTTGCTCGCGCTCCAGACGTAGGTGTGCGCGAACTCCTTCGAGGCGACTCAGTTGTTGACCCGGTGATCACCGATGTTGCGTTTGATTCGCGACGAGTGGTGGCTGGATCAATGTTCTTTTGCTCGCCCGGCGATCGTGTTGACGGCCACGAGTTTGCGGCCGCCGCAGTGGCTGCAGGAGCCGTTGCATTGGTCGTCGAACGCAAGCTCGACAATGTTGGCGATGCAGTACAGATCGTGGTTGATCACACTCGGCCGGCGATGGCGCACTTGTCGAATGCCTTCTTTGGATACCCGAGTCGCAACCTCGACGTGGTGGGTATTACCGGCACGAATGGCAAGACGACCACTGCCCACATTCTGGCGTGCGCGCTGAATCAGCTTGGTTCGCTCACAGGCACCATTGGCACGTTGTCCGGCGGGCACACAACACCAGAGGCGCCCGATCTGCAACGTCGACTTGCCGAGTTCAAAGCAGAGGGCTGCGCAACCGTGGCGATGGAAGTTTCGTCGCATGCGCTTGCGCTCGATCGCGTGCTTGGCACCCGTTTTCGGGTTGCAGTGTTCACCAGTTTTGGCAGCGACCATCTCGATCTTCACGGCTCGCCCGAACGGTACTTCGCTGCGAAGGCCCGGTTGTTCGAGTCTGATCTCAGCGAGCACGGCGTCATCAACGTCGACGACGTGCAGGGACGTCTGCTCGTGGACACGATGTCGATTCCCACGTCGCCGTTCTCGCGCAGCGATGCGGTCGATCTTGAACTCGGTGCCTTCGAGCATTCGTACACGTGGCGCGGTCAACGCATTCGCGTGGCACTAGGCGGAGCGTTCAATGTGATGAACAGCCTCGCCGCTGTCACCACACTGGATGTACTCGGTTTCGATCTGGTCGACATCGCCGAAGCCATTGCGACGACCACTCAAGTGCCGGGCCGATTCGAGCGAATCGATGCCGGACAAGACTTCGAAGTGATCGTCGATTACGCCCACACGCCCGACGCGCTACGCGAGGTAATTACGAGCGCCCGGCGGGTTGCGGCAGGTAATCGAGTCATCGTGGTTTTCGGTTGCGGCGGAGATCGCGATCAGCAAAAACGTCCTCGTATGGGGCATGAAGCTGCCACCGGCGCAGATCAAGTGGTCGTTACCTCAGATAACCCCCGCTCAGAGGTACCGTTGGCGATTATCAATGACATCATCGCGGGAGTTCCCGACGAGTACCGTGTGAGGGCTGTGGTGGAGCCAGATCGTCTCACCGCCATAGCCGTAGCGCTCCGGTCCGCCGGCACGGGCGACGTCGTGGTCATTGCTGGGAAGGGTCACGAAACCACACAAACAGTTCACACCACCGTTTCGTTCTTCGACGACCGAACTGCTGCTCGAAACCTGCTGGAGAACATGTCGTGATTGCCATAATTTTTGCCGGCGCTACCGCGATGGTGGTGTCGATGATCGGTACCCGCATCGTCATTTCATTTTTCCAGACGCGCGGCAAAGGACAGCCGATTTTGGGCAAGGAAGATCTTGGCCCCGAGCATCACATGAGCAAAGCCGGCACCCCCACCATGGGAGGTCTGGCCATTGTTGTCGCTGCTTTTGCTGGGTGGATGGTGGCGCACGTTCGAGACCTCGCGTTTTCGCGTCAGGCAGAGATCGCCTGGATCGCCATTCTCGTGATGGCGGGCATGGGGTTTCTCGACGACTATCTCAAGGTGAAGCGCGCCCACAATCGCGGCTTGTTCTGGAAGAAGAAGAGTTACATCACCTTCACGTTGAGCTTGTTGCTCGCATGGTGGATGGTCAGTGCCACGAGTATCAGCACCACATTGTCGTTCACCAGGTCAGACCTGCCCGGTTGGCACATGCCTTGGTACGTCTGGGTGCTTTGGGCGGCCACAATGATTTGGGCCACGAGCAACGCCGTCAACGTCACCGACGGACTCGATGGTCTGGCCGCCGGCTCAGCGATGATGGGTTTTTTGGCGTTCACCATTGTTGGTTACGTGGCATTGCGCTATCGCGGCATCTACACCGATGTGGTGAATCCGCTCGACTTGGCCGTTATGGCCGCAGCTTTCGCTGGCGCGTGCGCTGGTTTTCTGTGGTTCAACGCCGCTCCGGCGCGAATCTTCATGGGCGACGTCGGCGCGCTCGCCCTCGGAACTGCGTTGGCTTTGCTTGCGCTGACGCTCAACACGCACCTGCTGCTGATTCTGATTTGCGGCATCAACGTGATGGAAGCTGGCTCGGTCGGCATCCAGATGATTGTCTTCAAGGCCAGCGGCCGCAAGAAGCGACTGTTCAAAATGTCGCCCATTCATCATCACTTCGAACTTGTTGGTTGGCCTGAGACAACGGTAATCATTCGGTTCTGGCTGATCTCTGGTATCTGCGTTGCAAGCGCGCTGGCGTTGTTCATTGCCGACTTCACCAAGCAGGTACAAGGCTGATGCCTCGTGTGCTGGTGTACGGCGTTGCAATCGCCGGCACGGCAACCATTCGGGCTCTCGTCCAACGCGGCTACATCGTTGTTGCGGCCGATGACTCGGTCAACGACACCAAGGTTGCGGTTGCTCGCGAGTTCGGTATCGAGTTCATAGCTTCTCCTGACGCGGCCACAATTCAGCGCCTAGTTGCCAACTCTGACTTCGTTGCGCCCGCCCCCGGTGTTCCCGAAACCCACTTGGTGATCCTTGCGGCATTGGCATTGGGTAAGCCATTGCGTACAGAGATCGACCTTGCCTACGAATGGGAGCAACAACGCAGTGGGGGTCCGCGCCCGATGCTGGCGGTCACCGGTACCGATGGCAAAACCACGACAACGCTGCTTGCCACCGACATGCTCATCGCTGCGGGACTCAACGCAGCCGCTGTCGGCAACACCGACATTCCCCTCATTGAAGCCATCGACGATCCGTTGCTCGACGCTTTCGTGGTTGAGTGCACCAGCTTTCGGTTGAGTTGGACAACGATGTTTCGCGCCGAAGCCGCGGCGTGGCTCAACCTTGCGCCCGATCACCTCAACTGGCACGTCGACCTCGCGAGTTACGAAGCAGCGAAGGCGCGCATCTGGTTGCATCAACGTCCCGACGATGTTGCGATTGGGTTCGCCAACGACCCCACAGTGATGCGACATCTCGAAGGCAGTTGCGGCCGTCGTTTGAGTTTCGGTCTCAGTGGCGCCGACTATCGTTGCGAACGTCTGCCTGTTGTCGGCGGGGCACTTGTTGGTCCCCGGGGCACGTTGTGTTCGGTCGACGAGATGCGCCGGTCGTTGCCGCACGACATTACGAATGCGCTCGCCGCGGCAGCACTGGTTGAGCAAAGTGGGCTCGCCGGTACGGCGGCGATAGCAACAGCGCTGCGCTCGTTCGTGGGCCCCCCGCACCGCATTGAACCTGTTGGCCAAGGCGACGGCGTGCATTGGTATAACGACTCAAAGGCCACTACACCGCACGCTGCGCTCACTGCGATTCGCGCGTTCAATCATGTAGTTCTCATCGCCGGTGGACGCAACAAGGGTCTCGATCTGGCCTCGCTGGCAACTGAACCGCAACGTATGCGCGGCGTTGTGGCCATCGGCGAATCAAGCGACATTATTGTCAACGCCTTCGCTGGCATCTGCCCGATTCAACGAGCGACATCCATGCGTGAGGCCGTAGAAATTGCGGGCTCGATGGCGCGCAGCGGCGACGCCGTGGTGCTGTCTCCGGGCTGCGCCAGTTTCGACTGGTATCCCGATGGCGGGTACCCAGCGCGCGGTGATGACTATCGTGAGTGTGTGCATGCGTATCTGGGTGAAGGACGAGTAGCCCAATGAGCGCTTCGTCAACCGTGGTGGGCGATCGCCGCCGCCAGGCCCTTGAGCGGATGTCTGCTCAGCGTCAACGCCCCGACCGACGTTCGAATCGAAAGCCGATGGGGCCGCCATCTACGTCGTTCTATGTGATTGCTTTCGTGGTTACGGGTCTCACGATGCTTGGTTTGGTGATGGTCTTTTCGGCTTCATCGATCACGTCATTGCATCGTGGCAACTCGCCATGGCGTTTCTTTAAACGACAACTAGTGTGGGCAGTGTTCGGCGGCGCGGCGATGATCGTTGCGGCAAGGCTGCCTTACTACAAGTGGCGGCGTTTTGCCGGAGCCTTGCTGGCGGTGACCTTGGCGCTGATGTTCTTGCCGTTCGTCCCCGGACTCGGTAGATCAGTCAACGAATCGCGCGCGTGGGTCTTTATCGGACCCGTCGGATTCCAGCCGTCAGAGTTTCTCAAAGTGGGCGTGCTGGTCTACGGAGCGCATGTACTTTCCCGCGGCCGCAACGACATGTCGAAGTTTTGGATCACCGTCAAGCCGCTTGCGCTGGCTGGTGGATCTGGAGTTGTGTTGTGCGCATTGCAGGGCGACCTTGGGTCGGCCATCGTGTTGGTGGCGATGCTGTTCGCAGTGGTGTTCATCGCCGGAAGCCCGGTTGTGCCCATGGCCATTTGCGGCGTTGGTGCAACGGCACTGATCGGCTCGATCGCGTTCAGCAGCACTCGTCGCTTCAATCGTTTCACGGCGTTTCTCGACATCACTGCTCACAAGGAGCACTTGAGTTATCAGGTGTACCAAGCAATGATCGGCATGGCTACCGGCGGGGTGAGCGGCACTGGGGTTGGTAGCGGACCATCGAAGTGGGGTTACCTTCCGTTGGCTCACAGCGACTTCATCTTTGCGGTGATCGGTGAAGAAATGGGACTCATTGGCGTCGTTGCTGTGATCGGTGGATTCTTGCTGTTGACCTACTTCGGCATTCAGTTGGCCATCAACGCGCAAGATCGATTTGGAACGCTGCTTGCCGGTGGAGTCGTTGCCTGGCTTGCGATTCAGGCGATGATCAACATTGGCGGCGTCAGCGGCGTGATGCCCGTAACCGGTCTCACCCTGCCGTTCGTTTCGGCGGGCGGCAGCTCGTTGCTGTCGTGCATGGTCGGTGCCGGACTCTTGCTCAACGTGTCCCGTCACGCGCGGTAGTGGCCAGATGAACTCGACGGCGTTTGCTGTGATTACTGGCGGTGGCACGGCGGGCCATGTGCTCCCGGCTTTGGCGATTGCCGACAGCCTCGTCGCTGGCGGCCATCGAGCCGATGAGATCGTCTATATCGGAGCGCGTCGCGGCATCGAAACGAGGCTGCTCAAGGACTCGCCGTATCCGCATCATTTTCTCGATGTTGTGGGATTGCAGCGACGCCTTGCCGCGAGCAACATTGCTTTTCCGTTCAAGCTGATTCGAGCGACGCTGGTTGCGCGCGCCCTGTTGAAACAACTGCGCCCAGCCGTTGTTGTGTCGGTGGGCGGCTATGCGAGCTTCCCTGCAACGTTTGCGGCGCGGCTTGCGCACATACCGATTGTGGTCGTGAGTTACGACCGTCGACCCGGTTTGGCGACTCGGGTGAGTGCTCGTTTCGCAAACGTGTGCGCGGTGGCATTCGAAGGATCCAAGTTGCCCCACGCGCGCATTACAGGCGCACCCGTGCGCCGAGAACTGTTGGCCCTCGATCGCATCGCAGCGCGCGACGCTGCTCGCGAACAGTTCGGCGTTCCCGACGATCGGTTTCTCATCGCTGTGTTCAGCGGATCTCTGGGTTCTCAGGCCATCAATAAGGCTGTCACCGAAATGGTTGAGATTTTCGAGCGGCGACCTGAGCTTGCAGTCCGCCACGTAGTCGGCGAGCGCTTCTTGGCCGACGCAGCGCCCCTGCGTTCAGGTGAGAGCGGCATTATGTACGACGTAGTCGGCTACGAAAATCACATGGTGCAGGTCTATGCCGCTGCCGATTTGATGATCACGCGAGCCGGCGCAAGCACCATCGCCGAACTCTCTGCAGCCGGCGTTCCGGCCATCATCATTCCGTGGCCCGGGGCTGCCGAGGATCACCAAACAGATAACGCCAGCATCCTCGGATCAATCGGAGCAGCAGTGGTGCTTGCCGAAACCGATTTGTCGGGTCTGCGGCTTGCCTCCCTCGTGAATGAGCTACTCCACGACCAGGGCAGCCTGCAAGAGATGGCGGCTTCGGCCTATGCCGCTGGCGAGATTCATCGCAGCGGTCGCCTTGCCGACGTCATCGAGCTCATGGCAGAACAACGATGACGCCGACATCGCCAATCGATCTCAGCGAACCCAAGCGACTTCATGTAGTGGGCGTGGGTGGGCCCGGCATGAGCGCCATCGCGATTGTGTTGGCCGAGATGGGTCACGACGTGTCGGGCAGCGACATCCGCGAGAAACCAATTCTCGATCGGCTTCGCGCCGCGGGTGTTGCTGTGCAGGTGGGCCACCAACGTTCCAATGTGCACGGCGTCGACGCTGTGACGGCCAGTACAGCGGTGCCCTCGAAGAACGTAGAGCTCGACGAAGCGCGCCAGCAGGGCATCACCGTATTGCGCCGTGCCGGAATGCTGGCCGGTATTTGTGCTCGGGCTCGGTCGCTCGGGGTTGCGGGTACGCACGGCAAGACCACCACGTCGAGCATGCTGATGTTGGTGTTGGCCGAGGCCGGGCTGCGGCCGAGTTTCGTTATCGGTGGCGATGTCACCGACATGGGTACCGGAGCACAGTGGACTGGCGCCGACTGGTTTGTGGTCGAAGCCGACGAGAGCGACGGCACACATCTTGAGTTGCCGCTGTATGGCACCATCCTCACCAACGTCGAGGTCGACCATCTCGATCACTACGGATCATTCGACGGCATCGTGGCGTCGTTCGACGAGTACCTCGCTCAGATTACTGGCCCCAAGGTGTTGTGTGCCGACGACGACGTTTGCGCCCGCTTGGCAACCAAGTGCGGCGGCATTACCTACGGGTTGGCTGAGGCGGCGCACTACCGAGCAGTGCAACTGCGTCCTGACAACGGTTCGTTTCGGTTCGTGGTCGAGTACCTCGGTCAAGCCCTCGGCGAGGTTCACTTGCCGCTGCGCGGAAAACACAACGTGCAAAATGCCACGGGCGTCATTGCGATGGCGATGTCTGTCGGCGTGTCGTTCGAGGTTGCTGCCCGAGCTCTTGGGCGCTTCGGCGGCGTCGCTCGACGGTTCGACCTGCGCGGCCAGCACCGCGGCGCAACGTTGGTCGACGACTACGCGCATCTGCCCAGTGAGATCGCAGCGGTACTTGGTGCGGCACGCAGCAGCGGCGATGGTTGGCAACGAATCGTCGCCGTGTTTCAGCCCAACCGTTACAACCGCATGGCCGAACTCTGGCCCGAATATCGCGACGCGTTTGTCGATGCCGACGTTGTGGTGATCACCGATATTTTCGCTTCCGGAACCGAACCAATTCCGGGTGTCACTGGCAAGTTGGTCGTGAACGCGATTCTCGACGCACATCCGCATGCCGCGGTGGTGTGGTTGCCGCGGCGCAGCGACCTTGTCGAGTATCTGTCGCGCACGCTTCGCGCCGGCGACGTGTCGATCTCTATGGGGTGCGGCGACATCGCGTCGTTGCCGTCAGAGGTTCTGCAGCACGGCCGTTCGCTTGAGACGTCGGTCTGATGTCTTCTCAGAGTGCCGACGACCACATCGCGAATCGCATCGCGCGTGCGGCAGCGATGCTCGGTGAGCTAGCCGAGCAGCATGTGCCACTCGCTGCGCTCACCACGTATCGCGTCGGTGGTAGTGCGGCCATCATGGTCAGGCCGCGTAGCGTTGCCGATCTGCACACGATTGGCGATGCGCTCGCTGCTACAGACTTGCCAGTGCTTGTTCTCGGACGCGGCTCAAACGTGCTGATTGCCGACAATGGTTTCGATGGAATCGCCGTCACACTTGCTGAGATGGGCGTCGATTTTTCAATCGAGCACACGCAGGTCACGGCAGCAGCCGCGCTGGCACTACCGCAGTTAGCGCGCCGCTTGGTCGCAGCGTCGTTGACTGGCTTCGAATGGGCGGTCGGCGTGCCAGGCAGCGTCGGGGGAGCCGTTCGAATGAACGCTGGCGGCCACGGCGGCGACATGGCCCAGTGTTTGGTCGAGGTTCGACTGTTCGATTTGCGAACCAACCAATGCGCGTGGGTGACGGCCGATCGACTTGGTCTGCGATTCCGCGGCAGCGATCTTGCCGATCATCAAGTGGTCATCGCGGCGCGTCTGCAGTTGGCGCACGGCGACCGAGAAGAGTCCGAGCGCGTGCTGAACGACATCGTGCATTGGCGACGCGAGCACCAGCCGGGCGGGCAAAACGCCGGCTCGGTGTTTGTGAACCCGATTCCTGGCGAACTCGCGGCGGGCGAACTGATCGATCGGGTGGGTCTGCGTGGATTCGCGCTCGGCTCAGCATGTGTCTCCGATAAGCACGCGAATTTTATTCAAGGGTCCGAAGGGGGCCGAGCCAGCGACGTGCGCGATCTGATTCGGCTTGTACGTGACCGCGTGGCGGCTGAGACTGGCTTCGTCCTGCGCAGCGAAGTACGCCTCGTCGGATTCTCTGATGCTCCTGTCGACGAGGTTCCCGGAGTTCAGTTGTGAACGTCACGCAGCCCCCAATCGGCGACGACGACGTTCCGAACAAAGTTCTTGAAGAGCTCATGGCTGCGTTTGGTGGCGCAACGCCAACTGACGAGATTTCTGATCTCGCCACGTTCGACGATCCCTCGATCGACTTGCTGCTCGACATCAATCAGCCCGAGCCCGAGCCCGAGCTTGAGGCTGTGCCCGAGGCTGAGTCCGAGACCCCCGAAGTCGACAGCACGATTGCCGACAGCACGATCGCCGACGAACCTGCGTCGCAGCGTCGCACCATCGTGATCGGCGGCGACGATCAGCCTGATGCGATGTACCTCGATGAAGAAGGCACAGACCGCCTGCGCGGCGGGCCGGTACGAACATCGAATGCCACTGGCAGCACTGAGCGAAACACGATTCTTATCGTCGGCGACGAAATTGAGGGTCAGTCGGGTGGCATCCCGCTTGCCGCAAGTTCGGCATCGATGGACCCTCGACTCAGGGCGCGTCGCATCGCTGTGCGCCGCGAGATTGGCAAACGCAGGCTGCAGTGGCTTGTCGTCGTCGGTGGGGGACTGTTGCTCGTAGCCGGAGCCCTCACCTTGCTTGGTTCGTCGTTGTTCTCGATTTCGTCGGTCACGCCAAGCGGCGCCCGACGCATCGATGCCGAAACGCTGCAGATAGCCATCGACGATTTGATGGGTACGCCAGCGCTGTTGGTCGATACCCGCGCTATCGAGCGCAAGCTCGAACTCAGCCCGTGGGTTCAGCGCGCCCGGGTCTCGGTTGATTTCCCGCATAACGCCACCATCGAACTCGTGGAGCGCGTTCCGATTGCCACGTATGGCGGCTCCGATGGCCGCTTTCGCATCATGGCCGCTGATGGCATAGTGGTCGATGTGATTCCTGGGCGTCCTGTCGACTTCATGCTCATCCGTGGTTCGGGTCTCGATGTTGAGGCTGGCAACTCTGCCGGAACAGCGTTCACCCGCGCTTCTGCGCTGGTCGAGGCGCTCAGCCCAACGGTGCGGTCGTTCACCTTGTTGGTCAACGTCGGCGACACCGGCGACCTGTCACTCATCTTCAGGAAAGCAGGCTCCGACAAGGAAGGTGCCACGGTCATTCTCGGTAGCCCAAGTGACTTGCTCGACAAATTGACGCGCCTTGAAGCGTTCCTGCAGCGGCCCGGTTCTGACCAATGTTCGCTCATCAACGTGTCGACCTCGCCCATTAGTCACAAGTGCTAAGGCGCATTCACCAACACCCTCCCCGTTTTACTGATGCGAACGTGGCAGGATTGGTCAAGTTAAATTCCGTAGCAGGGTTTCCCCTGGTATGTCAATCGTTCGAACAGATATCGGAGGTTCCCTGATGGCAGGCGCGCCGCAAAATTATCTCGCAATGATCAAGGTCATCGGTGTGGGCGGAGGTGGCGTTAACGCCGTCAACCGCATGATCGATGCAGGCCTCAAGGGCGTTGAGTTCATTGCTGTTAACACAGATGCGCAAGCGTTGTTGATGAGCGATGCCGACGTCAAACTCGATATTGGGCGCGAACTCACGCGCGGCCTCGGTGCAGGCAGCGATCCCGAAGTGGGTCGCGCCGCAGGCGAGTCGCATAGCGACGAGATTGAAGAGATGATCAAGGGCGCCGACATGGTGTTCATCACCGCTGGCGAAGGCGGCGGCACCGGCACCGGTGCGGCACCAATTATCGCCGAGATCGCCAAGCGCATGGGCGCTCTCACCATCGGCGTGGTGACACGCCCGTTCGCATTCGAGGGTCGCCGCCGCTCAGTGCAAGCAGATACGGGTGTGCAGAAACTGAAAGAAAAAGTCGACACGCTCATCGTGATCCCGAACGATCGCTTGCTGACCGTGGCCAACGAAAAGACCAGTGTTCTCAACGCGTTCAAGATGGCCGACGAAGTGCTGTTGCAGGGTGTCTCAGGCATCACCAACCTCATCACCACACCAGGCTTGATCAACACCGACTTTGCCGACGTGCGAATGATTTTGGCGAATGCCGGTTCTGCGCTCATGGGCATTGGCCAGGCCAGCGGTGAGAACCGTGCCGTCACCGCAGCCAAGGCAGCGATTAGCAGTCCGCTGCTCGAAGCCGCCATCGATGGTGCTCGTGGCATCTTGCTCAACATCACTGGTCCGTCGAGCATGGGTCTGTTCGAGATGAACGAAGCCGCCGAGATCATTCATGGCGTTGCGCATCAAGACGCCAACATCATTTTTGGTACGGTCATCGACGACGAAATGGGCGACGAGATCAAGGTCACCGTCATCGCGGCTGGCTTCGATCGCTGGGATACGCCATCGGCGGCTCGTGGCAACCTGAAATCGGTCGACAGCGCCAAGCCGGTGTCCACCATCAAAGACCTCTTTGCTCCCGCCGCGTCCGACCCACTCGACGACGATGACGACTTCGACGTACCTTCGTTCTTGAAGTAGTCCCCATGTCTGCAACGCCCGCGTGAGCACGGTCGATTCTGATGCAGTAGCTCGTGCGGTGCAATCGATTCGCGATCGCACCCGGCGCGCCGCCGGTGAGCGTGCGGTCGAACTCATCGCAGTCACTAAAGGGTTTGGCCTCGATGCCGTTACCGCCGCAGTCGCTGCAGGTTGCACATCGATCGGCGAGAACTATGCACAAGAGTTGCGCGACAAGTTTGCGCTGATGCCCGCCGACAGGGTGCATCCGCAGGTGCACTTCATCGGCCAGCTGCAAACCAACAAAGTCAAAGCAATCGCCCACCTCGTCGATGTCTGGCAAAGCGTCGATCGTCCGTCGCTGGCCGACGAGATTGCGCGACGCGCGCCTGGTGCCACGGTGTTCATACAGGTCAACACCACCGCCGAGTCAGCGAAGGGCGGATGCAGTCCCGAGGGCGTTGCGTCGCTTGTCGAGCACTGCCGCTCGCTCGGTTTAGATGTGGACGGGTTGATGACAGTTGGTCCCACATCGGGTGACGAGGCGCTCACCGCCACAGCGTTTGCGTTGCTTTCCGAGACGGCCAATGACCTCGGGCTTGCTGGCCGATCGATGGGGATGAGTAACGATCTCGAGATTGCTCTGGCGTGCGGAGCCACCCACGTGCGAATCGGAAGCGCGCTGTTCGGCGAGCGTCCACGATCGCGCATACCCGAATGAGATAACCTCAGCGAAGGAGGATTTGCGAATGTCAATCATGAAGCGGGCAATGGATTTTCTTGGCCTTGGCCCCGATGATGCGTACGACGACTACGACCAGTCGACAGAGACCGCACGGCCAGCACGCGCCCAGCGCGAGCCAGAGCCGATGGGGCGATCAGGACGTGGTGGGTACAGCGACATCGAAGACGAAGGTGTACGCGCACCGGCAGCTCGTCAGAGCTTTCCGCTGCACACCCCCGAGTCAGCGGCGCCTCGCCGCCCTCAGCAACCATCCGACGACTCTGGCGTGCACCCTCGGCCCACGAACCCGCGGCAGGCAACACCGAACGTGCGCACTATCGCTGCCGGCTCGGGCGAACCCTCAACTGTGAAGCCTCGCCGCTTCGATCAGGCCCAAGAAATTGCCGATCGTTTCAAAGAGGGCCTGCCGGTCATCATGAACCTCGAAGGCACTGAGCGCGAGGTTTCGCGCCGACTCATCGACTTCGCCAGTGGGCTGTGTTATGGCCTTAATGGCAGTATGGAAAAGGTCGCCAGCGGCGTCTACCTGCTGAAGCCACTGCCGCGCTCCAACCCCGGACACGACGACTAGAAGATGTGCTCGCTCATCCGCTCCGCGCGACGTAACATTCGTTCATGGAACTAAGCCCCGATTCCGTTTCAGGCACCACGTTTAGGATCGTCAAGAAGGGCTGCGACCCTGAAGAGGTTCGCACGTACCTTTCGCAACTCGCGGTGTCGTTCGAGGCGATGCAAAAACATGCTGCCGCGATGGAGTCTCGTGCTCGTGCTGCCACCGCTCGTCTGCAAGAAATTGCGGCTCAACCAGTCGTCGCTCCCGCGGGGCCTACGCAAGATGAAGCGGCGGACAGCATCAGCCGCGCCATGTTGCTCGCCCAACGCACAGCCGACACAACGATTCGCGAAGCCGAACTCGAAGCGACGCAAATCACTGCCCGTGCCAGGGTCGAGGCTCAGGTTCTCATCGACAGCGGTCAGGGTGCGCTGAACCGCATGCTCGACGAAGCAAAAAACGATGCGCGCAAGGCTGCCGAAGGCGAACTCAAGCGAGTCGATGACGAAATCGCATCGATGCTTGCTCGTCGAGATTTCTTGCTCAGCGATGTCGAACACCTTGAGCAACACATCGTTACTCAGCGCGAGCGCTTGCGCGATGTCGCCAGTGCGCTGAACGATCTAGTTTCGCGGGTGCCAGGTGGTCTGGCCGATCTGCGCCGGCCACTGATCTCAGCAGTGTCAGAGCTCAATGCTGATGCCGCCGATTCTGACGATTCTGACGACGACGGCAGTGCTAGCAACGACAGCAACGGCTCGGTCGATATCGATGGCACTCCTGCGTGGGGCATGGCGCCACCAGAACGTGGCGCGTTGTCGGCAGGCGCCGCGCATGCGCCGCTACCCATGGTGGTGCCCGACAATGCCCAAGAGCTGTACGACGTCACGCAGCCAATTCCGCGAGTTCGCTTCGCTGCGACCGACGATCTATCCGACGGCGGCGGTCGCCCCGGCTGAGCGCATGTGCTGCTAACGCAGCGCCTATTGCCCACAACTGCAGTTGTCTGGCGGTAGTCTGCAACGACCGGCGTTGACGAGGCCATCACCTCTGAGCCTTCGGAAGAACGCACACCGCGTGGTGTGTCATTAGAACCGAACGGGACTAGCCCGTTATTGCTGGCGCAGAAGAGCGACTGTCGGCCGAGGCCTACGGTAAGCAGGGTGGCACCGCGGGCGTCGGCTCGTCCCTGATCGACACGAGAATCGTCGTCAACAGGAGAAGCCGTGACATACCCCAACGTTGAATCGCAACCGAATCTGCCGCTGCTCGAACAGGGCATTCAGGCCTTCTGGGAAGCCGACCGCACCTTTGAGGCAAGCATCGAGCAGCGCCCGGCCGGAACCTCGCCGGGGCTTACCGATAACGAGTTCGTTTTCTACGACGGCCCTCCCTTTGCGAACGGCTTGCCGCACTATGGGCACCTGCTCACCGGTTATGTAAAAGACGCCGTGCCGCGTTACCAAACGATGCGCGGGCATCGTGTTGAGCGTCGCTTCGGGTGGGACTGTCACGGTCTCCCTGCCGAAGTAGAGGCCGAAAAAGAACTGGGCATCAGTGGTCACCCCGAGATTGCCGAGTTCGGCATCGACAAGTTCAACGAAGTCTGCCGCACCAGTGTGCTGCGCTACACCAGTGAGTGGGAGCGCTATGTGGGTCGTCAGGCGCGTTGGGTCGACTTCGCCAACGACTACAAGACCCTCGACCTGCCATACATGGAAAGCGTGATGTGGGCATTTCGCACACTGCACGACAAGGGTCTGGTCTACGAGGGTTTCCGCGTGCTGGCGTATTGCTGGCGTTGCGAGACTCCGCTCAGTAACACCGAGACGCGCATGGACGATGTCTATCGCGATCGCCAAGACCCGGCGCTGACCGTTGCGTTCGAACTCGAAACTGGCGAGCACATGTTGGCATGGACCACCACGCCGTGGACGCTGCCCGCCAACCTTGCGTTGGCCGTGGGTCCCAACATCGAATACGCAGTGATGCAGCATGCTGATGGGCGCCGCTACGTGCTCGCCGAGTCGCGTCTCGATGCGTACGAACGCGAGATCGGCGAGGCCACACGCGTGGGTACGCTGTTGGGCTCCGAGCTAGTTGGTCGGCGCTACACCCCATTGTTCGATTTCTTCGCCGACGCCCCGAATGCGTTTCAGGTGCTCGGTGCCGATTTCGTCAGCACCGAAGACGGCACCGGTGTCGTGCATATGGCCCCTGGATTCGGCGAGGACGACCAGATCGCCTGTAACGCAGCTGGCATACCCACGTTGTGTCCAATGGACGAGCACGGCCGTTACACAGCCGAGGTGGCCCCGTGGGTGGGCGAGCATGTCTTCGATGCCAACCCGTTGGTCATTCGCGAACTGAAGGCTCGTGGCATCGTGTTGCGTCACGAGAGCTATGACCACAGCTATCCGCATTGCTGGCGCTGCGCACAGCCGTTGGTCTACCGCGCGATCTCGTCGTGGTTTGTTGAGGTCACGGCGATCAAAGATCGCATGGTCGAACTGAACCAGCAGATCCATTGGGTGCCGGGTCACATCAAAGAGGGCTCGTTCGGCAAATGGCTCGCCAATGCCCGCGACTGGAGCATCAGCCGCAACCGATTCTGGGGTTCGCCGATTCCGGTATGGAAGAGCGACGATCCCGAATACCCGCGCATGGACGTATACGGCAGCTTGGCCGAGATGCAGCGCGACTTTGGAGTAGAGGTCACCGACCTGCATCGCCCTGCTGTCGACAATCTGGTTCGACCAAACCCCGACGATCCTACGGGCCGCTCGATGATGCGCCGCGTTCCCGAGGTGCTCGACTGCTGGTTCGAGAGCGGCTCGATGCCGTTCGCCCAGGTGCACTATCCGTTCGAGAATCGTGACTGGTTCGAGTCGCATTACCCAGGCGACTTCATCGTCGAATACATCAACCAGACCCGCGGATGGTTTTACACACTGCACGTTTTGGCAACGGCGCTGTTCGATCGGCCCGCGTTTAAGAACTGCGTGAGCCACGGCATCTTGCTTGGCGACGATGGCCAGAAGATGTCGAAGAGCTTGCGCAACTATCCCGATCCGTGGAATGTGTTCGAGACATACGGTGCCGACGCGATGCGTTGGTCGCTGTTGTCGGCGGCGGTGCTGCGTGGTGGCGATTCGCCGGTCTCCGAGAGTGGCATTCGCGAGTCCATCCGGCAGGTGATCCTGCCGCTGTGGAACAGCTGGTACTTCCTCACGCTGTATGCCAACGCCGAGAATAAGAGCGGCGTGTTCGATACGTCGTCGACCAACGTGATCGATCGCTACGTGTTGGCCAAGACCCGCGCCTTGGTCGACTCAGTCACTGCCGATATGGATTCATACGATCTGTATCTCGCCTGCAGCGATGTGCGCACGTTCCTCGATGCGCTCACCAACTGGTACATCCGCCGTAGCCGCGACCGTTTCTGGGCTGGCGATCAAGAAGCGCTCAACACGTTGCACACGGTGCTCAGCGTTGTGTGCACGGTTGTCGCGCCGTTGCTTCCGCTGACCAGCGAAGCGATCTTCCAGGGCCTCACCGGCGAACGCAGTGTGCATTTGCAAGATTGGCCAGACGCGTCGTTGTTGCCGTCTGACCCAGCGCTTGTCGATGTTATGGATCGCGTCCGCGATGTTTGCTCGGCAACGCTCAGTGTGCGTAAGGCGCATGGTCGTCGTGTTCGCCAGCCGTTGGCCACGCTCACTATTGCCGACCCAACCAGTGCCGACTTTGCCGACTTCATCGACCTCATCGCCGATGAGGTCAACGTAAAGCAGGTTGTGTTGGCCACCGATGTCGCCTCAGTTGCCACCAGTGTGTTGCAGGTTGTCCCTGCGGCGCTTGGCCCGCGGCTTGGCGGTCAAACTCAGCAGGTGATCAAGGCCGTGAAGACCGGCGACTGGCATCACGACGGCGACAACATCGTGGCCGCTGGATTCGTACTCGAGCCGGGCGAATTCTCGCTGAAGCTTGTCGCCACCGAAGGCGGCGCGAGCACTGTGCTCGTCGGTGGCAGGGGAGTGGTGGTGCTCGACTGCGAGCTCACGCCCGAGCTTGTCGCCGAGGGCACAGCACGCGACCTCGTGCGCCTTGTGCAGCAGGCGCGACGCGACGCCGGTCTCGAAGTGAGCGATCGCATCGAACTCAGCGTGTGGACATCGCCGCGAATCATCGAAGCCCTTGAGCCGCACGTTGCCTTCATGCGCGCCGAGACACTTGCGGTGTCGCTCACATGGGGCACCAATGCGGACTCGCAAGAACTTGCTGGCGAGCTCGATGGCGAGCCAGCTCTGGTTCGTGTGACAAAGGCCTAGCTCGCATCGACATGGTCAGCAATTCGGCTTGTTGCCACGCTGTTCAATGTGCCGCTACGTCGTGTGCAGTTGCTTTCGGGCGGGGTGTCGCGGCGCAAGCGGGTGCTGATTTCTGGCATGAACGCATCAGAAGTGCTCGCCGTTCTGCACGCATACTTTCCACCAAAGTGACAAAGGTCGTTGGCGATCGGTCGTATACGGCCTACGCTCCGGCAGTTATAGTCGATCGGGAGGTCACATGGCCAAGAAGGTTGTCGCTCCAGTGAAGAAGGCAGCGGGTACTGCACAGCATCCGGCGCCTGCGCCAAAGAAAGCTGCTCCCGTAGCGAAGAAGGCCATCCCCGTGGCCAAGAAAGTTGTTCCTGTGACGAAGAAGGCTGCACCCGTGGCCAAGAAAGCGGCACCAGTCGCGAAGAAGGCTGCGCCCGTGGCCAAGAAAGTTGTTCCTGTGACGAAGAAAGCGGCGCCTGCGCCAAAGAAGGCGGCACCTGTCGCGAAGAAAGTTGTTCCGGTAGCCAAGAAGGCGGCACCTGTCGCGAAGAAGGCTGTTCCGGTAGCCAAGAAGGCGGCACCTGTCGCGAAGAAGGCTGTTCCGGTAGCCAAGAAGGCGGCACCT
>CAMASN010000005.1 GCA_945861025.1 Ferrithrix thermotolerans DSM 19514 | reverse complement strand
TCGCTACACGCGTTGGCCGCCGCGATGGCGCCGAAGTCAGACGGATGGTCGACAAGCGGAGGAAAGAAGTCGGTGGTGCTGACCATCGCGAGGTCGTCGCTGATCTTGTACACGGCAGCATCGTCGAATGGGGCGAGACCCACAATGAGCGCTGGATCTGATGCTGCGGGAAAGTCTTGCACCAGGCTCGAAAGCAACGAGGCTCCCCACTTGGCGGCGCAGCCTCCGCAAGAAGTCCACTCGGTGAGGCGCATATTGTCGATGTCAGTCACGCGGAACAGCCTACGGTGAGAGCCATGATCAGCCTCGGCCCCTACGAGTTCACCCAGACCGACGCCCTCCGAACGCTTGGCAACCTCGGCGACCTGTGGCTCACGATGATGCAGGGCCGAAGCAGTTCTGCCGCAGACGCTCTGGAGCAGAACCTCATTCGTTCAATCACTGAGGCGATGGGCGCCGCACCCAACGCCTCGCTGAGCGAGCTTGGAACCCTGGGCGCGCAGACACTGGGCGACTCCCCCGCACTAGAAGGAATCTTGGCGAGCGTGTGGTCTACGTTGGCCGCGGCCTCACAGGCGTTGCGCGCCGACGGGCAGATGCCAGCCACAGCTACCGGCGCGGTGACCCAACTCAGTTCGTCGAAAGGCGGCGTTCCGAAGTTGGCGCTTGAGTCGGTCGACGTTTCGTTTCGCGGCGTCGTCGGCGACGCCCAAAAGTCTCGCAATCACCACGGGCGACCGTGGCAAGCGTTGTGCATCTACAGCGACGAAGTCATCAACCAGTTCCGCGCCGACGGCCACCCAATTACGCGCGGATCAGCCGGAGAGAACATCACCATGTCGGGTCTCGATTGGGCCGACATCCGGCCTGGGGTACGACTGCGCATTGGCGCTGTGCTGGCCGATGTTCAGGCCTACGCGACCCCGTGCAAGCACAACGCGCAATGGTTCAGCGACGGCGACTTCAACCGCATGAATTATCTGCGCGGCGCGGCGAGTCGGGTGTATGCAACCGTCATCGAACCAGGTCGCATCGTCACCGGCGATGCCGTGATCCTTGAGCCGCGATGAGCGCGATAAACGCCACTCAGAACGTGTAACGCACATACTCGTTCGCGCATGGAGAGCCAAGCAGCATCAGTGCGCTAGGTGGCGCACCGACCGGCAACTCGGCGATGATCGACGACGTCGTGACCTCGATGCCATCAACATGCATGCACACGCTCCATCCGGGCTCGACACACGAGTCGTGTGAGCGCAGATGAGCTTCGATCGAGGTGCGCGTGACGGGCTGCTGGGCGAGCATCGCACGCGAGGCGTTGAGGCGAGGATCGATGAGCCGCTGTACGGGCTGCTGAGGATGACGATGCGTCGCGTCGAACGACGTAATGCACGTGCGGTTTGAGATTGCAGCGACATCGGAAACCTGCTCGGCCTGCCATTGATTGCCGCTGGTCTCAAGGATCCATGCATCGGTTGGGTCGGCGATGAGAAAGCTCGACCAGTAAGGCCGCTCCTTGCCGATGAGCGCCACATCGTGGCCCGTGCCACCCTGCCCGTAACGCTCAAGAAGTGTAGTCATCAACTGCACCGCATCGTGTGCGTTAACCGCCCGCTCAAGGCCGAGCCGCACGAGATCCATGCCGATCAATGCGGTGGGCGCGCTGCGCGGATCGAGCGTGGTGTAGATGGCTTCATTGCCGATCGCTACACCCGCTTCGTTGACACCTTGCTCGGCACCCCAACACCAACTTGGTCGGCAAATGACACTGCGGATTGTGGCTTCGGCTGCGCCTTCGATGCTGATGTGCGTGGCCTGCGTGAACCCTTCGACACGCGGCATTGACCACTCGATGACCTGAGTTTCTTGTGGCGGACGATCGCTGTTCTTGGCGAACAAGGTGACGCCGTCGGCCGCAGCCGAGGCAAGGGCGACGAGGGTGTCACACACGACTAGTTGAACGAAATGTCGGTGCCAGGATCGACAACCACTGCACTCGGCAAAACGATTGACTCTGCACCCGGCGGAGCAGGCCACAACGCCTCACCCGAGGCTTCGGTACTCGACCAGTCGGGCGCAACGGCTGGCGCAATGAGACGAACCGGGGCGCCATCGGTCTGCCACAAGACAGCGGGACGGTCGCCGTGCCAACGCACTGCAAACGACACCGTCGTTTCGGGGCCGACCGCAAGATCGTGCACTTCGAAGTTGAGGCCGAGCCACGCCTTGGGCATGCCGCCAGCCATCAGCTCTGCCACGCCTGCACCTGCGGCGCGGGCAACGCGTTGCTCGAGCCACCCGAGCATGCGCGAATCGTCGGCGGCGGCAGGGAACGAAGCCGGCAAGGTGGTGGCGGCCGCTGACCGCATGCGCGCCACATCGCGTACGGCGCGAGTTTCGCCGGCCCGATGCAACACAACCGCTGCAGCGTCGAGCGCTGCGGCTACATCCCATGCGTGATCGAGGCGCGCCACGACGGCCACAGCGTCGGCGATGTCGGGGACCCATGGATCGGCACGCTCGCCAAGACGAACAAGCTGTCCGACATCGATGAGGAACGCAACGGAGTCATCGGATGGCTCGGCTGGACCGTTGAGCGCAAGCTCTGTGCGCAGCCGAGCGATCTCGGTCATGACAGATTCTTCGGGCAACTCGAAGCGGCCGGCGCGATCGATGATCGAACTCCATCCGCGCGTGACTTGCTCGACCGACGACAACCCATCGGGCAACAACGTTGGTGAGGCCATCGCTCCGCCAGCATGCGCTAACGCAACACGGATGGTGGAGTGATGACCCACCGGGAACACGACCGAGCCTTCGGGCAACTCAATGCCCTCGATCGGCACATTCGTTGGCGGCCGCACCGACAGAATGTCGTTGCGACTAAACGCCACTGCGAACGGAAGCGTCGACTCGTTTTCGATCTCGATGACCGTGTAACCGCCGCCATCGGCGACGCACCACACGCGCTGCACTGCGTCGCCCGAGGGCACCCGCAAACGCGTTTCGAAAATAGGAGCGTTGTCGATACGACGCTGACGAACGGCTGGCTCTTGCGATGGCACATGCCAACGATCGTCGGCCGCAATGAACCAGTCGAGCGGCGCTTCGTCGCCATTACCCCACGGCTGAATGACACCAGCTGCGCTGACGGTGGCGCGCCAATGGCGACCCAAGACACCAATTGTGTTCATCTCGATCTAACCGATCTCGCTCTTGATACTGCGTTGCATGAGCAATGTCATGGCGTCTTTGGCTGACCGGCCGTGATGACACACGGCGACGACCTGTTCGGTAATCGGCATCTCCACACCGTATCGGCGAGCAAGCTCCAACACCGATGACGAGCTCTTCACTCCTTCGGCAACCATGCTCATGCCGGAGAGGATGGAATCGATGCTGCGCCCCTGGCCGAGTTGCAGGCCAACAGTGTTGTTGCGACTCTGCTTTGATGAACACGTCGCGACGAGGTCGCCGATGCCAGCCAGGCCAGCAAACGTGAGTGCGTTACCGCCGAGCGCCAATCCGAGGCGGCTCATTTCGGCAAGGCCACGGGTGATGATGGTGGCTCGGCTGTTCTCGCCGAAGCCCATGCCCTCGGCCATGCCGGCGGCAATCGCAATGATGTTCTTCACCACACCACTGACCTCGCAACCCACGACATCGGGGTTGGTGTAGATGAGCAGGCTCGGTCGGGTGAAGATGCGCTGCAGTTCATGCGCGATCGTTTCGTCATCAATGGCCACAACGCTCGCCGCTGGTTGTCCGGCCAAGATCTCTTTGGCCAAGTTTGGACCCGCAAGCACCGCCACCGGATGGCCTGGCATCTCTTCGGCGGTCACCTCGCTCATCCGCTTCAACGAATCGCGCTCGATGCCTTTGACCAAACTGACCACCGGTACCCACGGTCGCAGGTATGGCGCAGCCTCGGCGGCCACCGCTCGGTAACCGTGCGAGGGCACCGCCATCACTAAGACATCGGCAGCGCTCACCGCCTCGCGTAAATCGCTTATGGCGCGAAGGCTTTCGGGTAACGAGAATCCGGGCAGGTAGTCAGCGTTCTCATGGGTGTTGTTGATTGCGTCGGCGAGGTCACCTCGACGCGACCACAACGTTGTTGATGTATTCTCGGCCGCAAGCGCGGCCACTGTGGTTCCCCAAGAGCCAGCACCGATAACCGCAACATTGATCCTCATCGCCCCAGCGTAGGCGCGCGGGCACCACGAGTTAGCCGAGAATGTCGAGCAACGGCCGCAGATCGAGACGCTCGGCTGCGGGTAAGCACAACGTGACAGCCTCTTGCTGCAGCCGCCGCCAGTACTCGGGCTGGAAGAAGTTGTCGCCTTCGCGCACCACGTAGTTCAAAATGAAGAACCGATACACCTCACGCATGAACAACAGTTCATTTTCGTTGAGCGGGTAAATGCGGTGGTATGCCGTCAAGAACTTCTTGAAACGCGGCTCGAGCAATGTGTGCGGTGAGTACGAAAACACCGTGCGGTCGCCCGTGGCGCTCGATACCCGCGACAAGAAATAAAAGTCGAGCAGCCGAGGCTCGATGCGAAACCAGTCGTAGTCCCATCGGCTGAACAAGCGAATCTGTTGTTGATCCATCGACACCGAAAAGTTGCCGAGGTTCCAATCGATGAGCACCGGAATCTTCGACCAGTCGTCGTAACCGAAGCGATCGAGCTGCTCGAGAAACTCATGACACTGCCGGCGCAGGTACTGCTTCTGCTCTGCGTTGTACTGAAACTTGAGCGACGAATGTTTGTCGGATAACAGGTCGAGCAGATGGATCGCATCGGACTTGATCGACTTCGAGGTAAGAGGAATCCGCCGAGCGACATCGGCACAATCGCGATGCAGCAATGCCATCTCTTCGCCGAGCTCACCAATCTGAGCATCGGATAGCACCCGCGGCAACGACTGATCCACCGCTACGTCTTGATAGAACGCCGTCCACAGTTGGCCGCTGTAGTGAGTGAAAACGCGAGGCGGTCGAGTGCGCTGCGAAGAGCCGCCGGGCAACTGGTCGTGCTCGACGAAAACGTCGGCAAGCAGGCCGGCCCAGCGGGTGTCCTGCAGCAGTTCGCGAGAGCGATGGATTCGATCGTGGTCTTCACGAAACAAGTAGTACGAGCCATATGACGAGACCTTGGCGATGGCACTGCCGCCGTCGTCGAGGTGCATTCGGTACACGTGGTTGGTTGACACCTTGGCGCTGACCTCGACCACCGACGTGATGACCCGCGGATCGCCGTAGGCACGCCACGCATCGCGCACCTCGCCGTCGTAGCTGGCTGAGTGATCCTCACGCGCCTGGGTCGTCATCGCCGCAGCCTAGAGCGCTGCGTAACCCTGTAACACCCATTGGTCATCATCACCACATGAGCACGATCGAAAACACGCCAGACCTCGCCAGCGCATCGGACACCGCCGAACAACTTTCGCTTCTCAGCACCTCAGCACCGGTGCCACTGCAGTTTCGCCTCAGCGAGCAAACGCGTGCGTCGGGTCTGGCCCATGTCTCGGCGCTACGAGCACAGCTTGCAGCGCAGGCCGCAGCCCGGGCAACGAACACCGCCCCAGAGCGACGCTCGTCACGCCAGATCGCAGCCTGACCCGCGGTTACTAGCCCGCAGTGGGTGCCAGGTCGCGCACTGCCTGCCAATGCTTCAGTTCTGGGTCAAGACCCAGAATCGCCAACGACGTAGTGGTCACGCCGTTGTCGAAATAGGCCTGAATCTTGGCCCGGCATTCGGCTGGCGAACCATGCACGATGATGTCGTCAACCAACTGATCCGGAATTGCAGCCAACGCCGCCTTGCGGTCGCCGGCCTTCCATGCGTCCCACATCGGTTGCAACATTTCGCCGCGGCCGAGCCACTCATGGAATGCGGCATACACAGGCACGTTGAGATAGGCCGCAATCGCGAACTTGCCCGCAGCGCGCACCACATCAGCGTTCTCGCTGGGGCACACAAAGATGCGACACACAATCTCTTTTTGCTCACCACCGGCAGCATCGCTCACCACGGCGGCCACCTTGCTCACGTCTTGCGCCGACAGCCAGTTGATGATCGCCCCATCAGCCTCGCGTGCAGCAAGCTTCAACATGCCTTCGCGCAGTGCTGCCACCAGAATCTGTGGCTGCTGCTCTGGGCGCACGCCCAAACGAAATCCATCGACCTTGAACGTGTCGTATTGCTTCGACACCTTTTCGCCGCTGAGCGCATCTTTCAAAAAGCGAACGACATCTCGCACCTTCTTATACGGCTCTACAAATGGCACACCATTCCAGCGCTCAACAATCACGTTGCTGCTCGAGCCAATACCAATCGCAAATCGACCAGGCGCGGCGTCGGCCATGCTGGCCACACTCTGCGCGAAGCATGCTGGCGAACGCGTGTAGGCCGGCACGATCGCGGTGCCCAGACGAAGGCGGGGCTCCCACGCTGCGGCCATCGCCAACGGAGTGAAGCCATCGGCGCCATCGCTCTCGGCTGACCAGATGTCGGTGTACCCCAGATCGGCGAGTTCGCTGAGCTTCTCGCGATGGCTATGCAACGGTCCCGGCAACGGCACGGTCATCCCCGGACGCTTTGGAAGTGGTGTGCTCATTTCGTTTCCCCTTACTGAGACGCTGGGCGAGGCTCATCGGGCTCGCCTTTCCAGTACCTAACTATGCAGCTTTGGCTGGCAGTGGCCATCAGCGTGCCATCTTCGGCGAACATATGCACAAGTCCATGGCCGAAGCCGCGGCCCACGGCATGCACACGAATGTCGAGCAACACCCACTCAGTGGGCACCAATCGAGCCACCCGCAATGTGTTATCGAGGCTGTTGCCGCCGCCACGCACACCAAGCGCTTGCCCCACACCCATCGGCACGAAGTCGCCGAGAATGGCCAGCGTTGTGGCATCGACGCCATCGATCACATCGGGGATGCGAGCCCACAGCAGTACCTGACCATCGCCGTGGGCACCATCGAGCGACTCAAGGTCGCGGCCCTTCACCATGCGTTGCTCAAGGCGTTCGTTGATGGTTCCGTCGGCCGGCAAGCGGTAATCGCGGGCCTCGCACCGCGACGGTGGCGGCACATCGGGCATGGTCTCCCACTGGCCCGAGTGCTCAATCTCACGATGACCGAGCGCCGCGTTCACGGTGAGGATTTCGCGGTTGCCGACATGGCACACTGCACGGGCCTGCGAGATCTGATGCCCTTCGACAGCCATTGTGATGTCGATGTCCATCACCTCACCCGGCTTTGCGTACGACAGGTACTGCCCTGTGGCCCACACACAATCGCGACCCGAGGTTTGCTCGAGCGCCGAGATCGCTGCTCCCAGTCCACAACCACCAAACAGAAACCCGCCCCATGTGGATAGCCCCGGGGTGACCGGCAGGCTCCAGCGATATGGGTTGTGGCTCGGACGAAGATCGAGAAAGGCGCGGCTATCCATGACGCAGCCGACTCTATGGGCACCGAACAGCTATCGACAGATCGATCGATCATGACAAACGCAACCGCAGGAGTACAGCATGCGAACCATCTGCAACTATCGTGCGCCGAATGGGGAACACACCGTGGTTAGGCGATAGCTGCTCGTTGGTCGAAGCATTCCGAAGCGGCGAGCGCTCGCCAACTGAAGAGTTGCAGGCCACATACGACGCGATCGATGCAAGCAATCTCAACGCGTTTGCGTACACACCTCGCGAAGAGGCCATGCGCGCCGCCGAGCAGGCCGACATCTCGCTGCCCTTTGGCGGTGTGCCCATCGGCGTGAAAGAACTCGACTCGGTTACTGGCTGGCCCGCCACTGAGGCATGCGTCGTGTTTGCCGATCATGTGGCAACTCACACATCGGTCATGGTCGATCGCATGGTCAGCCAAGGCGGCGCCGTGTTAGCTGGCCAGACCACGTCAAGCGAGTTTGGCGGCGTCAACCTCACCCGCACCGTGTTGCACGGCGCCACCCTGAACCCGTGGAACACGGCGCACACGCCCGGCGGCTCAAGCGGCGGCACGGGCGCTGCGGTTGCTGGCGGTCTTGTCACGATCGCAACGGGCGGCGACGGGGGCGGCTCGATCCGCATCCCCGCTGGCTTCACCGGCCTGTTCGGCCTCAAGGCAACCTTCGGCCGCATTCCACGCGCCCCACGCACCACCATCGGCAACATGACCGTCACCACCGGTTGTCTCAGCCGGTCGGTGCGCGACACAGCGCGCTGGTTCGACGTGTGCAACGGCTACGACGCCCGCGACCAGTTCAGCCTGCCCCGCACCAGCGGTTGGGAAAGCGAACTCGGCGCTCACACCGAGACACTGCGCGGCATGCGCGTTGCGGTGGTCCCCGACTGGGGCGGCGCCGTTATATCGCCCGCGATGTGGGTCGTGCTCGAAAACGTTGCCGACGATCTCATCGCCAATGCTGGCATGCGCCGCATCGACGGAGTCGACATCAGCCTGCCCAGCATGGGCGCGGCGTGGTCCATCAGCGGCATGATCGAGATTCACGCGCAACTCGCCGCCTATTGGCCCGAATGCAAAGACGTACTCACCCCCGAAATTCGCATGGGCATTGAGCAGACCTTGGGCCGCTACGGCGTCGAGGCACGCGCCAAGATCGAAGACCGTCGTATGGAACTCAACGAGCGCATGGCTCAGATTTTCTCCGAAGTCGACTTTGTCATCACGGCCAGCAACCCCGACATCGCGTTCGGCGCCGAGGGTCCGTTGCCAAGCGAGTTCGGCGGCCTCACTGCTGGCGCCGCCAACAACGGTCGCCTTACGTTCCCCGCAAACCTGCACGGCAACCCAGCGGTCAGCGTTCCGGCTGGCACCATCGACGGTTTACCCGTTGGTCTGCAGATCGTTGGTCGCCACTACTCTGAGCAGTTGCTGCTCGACGCCTCGCTGATGATTGAGCGCACGCAGCCGTGGCCACTCGTGGCCCCATCTGTCGCCCGGGGCTAAACACAACGACCCGTCTTTAGACTGGCCACGATGACACGCGTCCCCCTCGATGCGAGCCAGCGCGCTCTCGCCGTTGGACTCGTACTCAGTGTCACGCTTGTTGCATTCGAATCAACCGCCGTCATTACGGCGCTACCCACCATCGCCGAGGCACTGAGCGGCGACTCGTTGTATGGCGCCACCCTTGCGGCCTACATGCTGGCCGACCTCGTGGCCTTAGTGTGGGCTGGCGAGCAGGCCGACCTCCACGGTGTGCGTCGACCATTCCTCGCGTGTATCGGAATCTTTGTGATCGGACTCGTCGTTGCCGCCACGGCGCAGTCGATGACGATGGTGCTCATCGGTCGCCTATTGCAGGGAGCCGGAAGCGGCGGCTTCGCTCCGCTGTCGTACATCGCTGTTCGCCGCGCCTTTCCAGTTGAGCGCCAAGCCTCGATGTACGCATACCTCAGCGCTGGCTGGGTGTTGCCCAGTTTGCTCGGGCCGGTGATTGCAGGCGTCGTTGTCGACCGCGCCGGATGGCGCTGGGTCTTCATTGGCATCGCTCCACTTGCCGCTGCAGTTGCATTGCTCACGGCTCGCGCCATGGCTCACCTCGCGCCATCCGAGGTAATCATCGATCGCCGGCCAACGCGCTTGCACCGCGCCTTTCAGGCCTCCGCCGGAGTGGGCATTTTGGCCGCCGGCCTCCAGAACAAGCATCTGCTGTTGGCCGCGCCACTGTGCATTGCCGGCATCGCCATCGCCCTTCCCGCGTTGCGGTTCATGCTCCCCGCCGGAGTGTTTCGAGCTCGACGGGGCCTGCCCGCCATCGTCGCCGTTCGATTTCTCGCTACCGCCACATTCTTAGGCGTCGACAGTTTCGTGCCCCTTGCAGCCGACCGACTCCACGGCGCTCGACCCATCGTGCAGGGCTTCGTCATCTCCGGCGCAGCCATCACGTGGACCATCGGCCAAGCAGTGACAGCACGCCGCGTCGACCGCATCAACCCTGGTCGAGTGTCGGCTATGGGCTTTGGCTTCTTGCTGATTGGCATCGCCACGGTTGCGCCGGTGCTATCGCCGTCGTGGCCGTTGCCACTAGTGTTCGCCACTTGGGCAATCGGCGGCTTCGGTATGGGCATATTGTTTAACCCCACCACCGTCGCCTCAATGAGCTACGCCGACGACGGGCGCGAAGGAGAGATCAGCAGCCAGATCCATCTCGCTGATTCGCTCGGCTTTGGAATGATGGGTGTTCTCGGCGGCTCGACGGTTGCATTCGCTGATCGCACCTCGGCCACCTTGCAGAGCGCCGTCGGCGTGAACTTCGCACTGGCCGCCCTGTGCGCTGTGCTTGGCCTCGCTGCCAGTCGCGGCGTTCGTGCTCGCGCCTAAGCGCTAGCCGCCCACCACGCTGCGGCCCACGATCTCTTTCATGATCTCGCTGGTGCCGCCGTAAATGGTCTGAATACGGCTGTCGGCCCACGCCCGAGCGATGGGGTACTCACGCATGTAGCCGTAACCGCCATGCAGTTGCACGCAACGATCGACCACCTTGTTCTGCAGTTCGGTGCACCAGAACTTGGCGGCCGCAGCCTGCTCGACAGTCAGCGCCTGATTGAGATGCAACTCGATACAGCGGTCGGCGTACACCTGCGCAATCTGCACTTCGGTCGCGAGTTCGGCGAGCAAGAACTTGCTGTGCTGAAAGTGCGCAATCGACTGACCGAACGCCTTGCGCTCGGTGGTGTAGTCAACGGTCCAGTTCAACGCTGCTTGGGCAACCGCCACTGCGCCAATCGCAATGCCGAGGCGCTCTTGAGCGAGGTTGGTCATCAAGTACATGAAGCCCATGCCTTCGTCACCAAGCATGTTGGCGGCGGGCACCTCGACATCGGTGAAGAACAACTCGGCGGTGTCTTGAGCGTGCATTCCCATCTTGTCGAGGTTGCGGCCACGCTCGAAGCCGGGCATGCCCCGCTCGAGCACAAGCAGACTCATCCCGCGATGCGCCTTTGATGGATCGGTCTTCACCACGGTGATGACGGCGTCGCTGAGGATGCCGTTCGAGATAAACGTCTTGGCGCCGTTCACCACAAATGAGTCGCCATGACGCACCGCTGTGGTCTTGATGCCTACGAGATCGCTGCCGGTGTGCGGCTCGGTCATCGCGATTGCACCGATGCGTTCGCCGGTGACCATGCCGGGCAACCACCGCTGTTGCTGCTCTTCGTTGCACAGGCTCACGAAGTAGGGCAGCACGATGTCGTTGTGCAGGGTCATGCCGTTGGCGCTACCAATGACACCGGTCATGCCGATCTCTTCGGCCATGACGGCCGCAAAGCGGTAGTCGTCGGTTCCGCCGCCACCGAACTTCTCGGGAACCGTGAGACCAAGGAATCCGTGTCGTCCGGCTTCGAGCCAAATCTCGCGAGACACGAGGCCATCGCGCTCCCACTGCTCATGGTTCGGAACGACCTCGTTGTCGAGCCACGCTCGAAAGGCGCTGCGGAACTGATCGTGATCGTCGTTGAACAGGGTGCGCGGAATCTGCTGCATGACCGCCGATGCTAAAGCGGGACTAGCCAGCAAGCACCGCTCGGGCGACCAGGTCGGTGCCGAAGGCAGTAAGAATTGCGAGATACAGCAGGCCGGTAGCGGCCATCACTGCCGAGTAATACCGCTCGCGAAGCGCTCGCTTGGTGACCCAGCACAACACGGCCGTGGTGATTGAACACGCCACCCAGAAGTACCCGAGCGTGCCATTCCAGCCGTCGGAAACGGTGCCGCTGAGCACGCTGAGCATGCCGGTGGGCAACAATAAGGCGGCCACCTCAACAGGCAACGCATACTGCGTGACCTGCACCAATTCGTTCAGCAGGCTGCGAGGCAGACCTGGCTGCACCAGATACCAGTGGCCAAGCAACATGGCGTCGGTGACCGCACCAAGAAAGGCTGCGCCCACCACCGTGCGGATCACTGCAACCAGATCGTTTCCGCCTGCGCCAATGCCAGCGGCAACAAGACCTACCAGACCAATCGCTGGAGCCACCAGATCGAGCCACGGAGCAAAGCGATCGTCGCGGCGTCGCACGATTGACACCACAAGCGTGACCAACGCAGCGATGCCCACACCGAACGATGCAATCTCGCGCACAACTTCGGAGCCAAAGCGCAAACCGCACCCCAGCGCGCCAAAGGCCATCAGCAAATAGACGCCACGTAGCAGCCACCCGTAGCCAGCGCCAACGACTCGGCGCCGGGTGGTGAACCACAAGAAAAACATTCCACCAGTGGACCACTGCAGCAATACGGTGGCGGCGTCGATACGGATCACGATCACCGACGATAGGCGCGCAAGGGGCGACAGACACCGTTTCGCTCAGTTCATCCCCTACGATCGCAACTCGTATGCGTTTCTTCCGCTCTTTCGCCGTCGCCGCAGTTGCCCCTCTGCTCTTCAGCGGGTGCATCACCGGCGAGCGCCCGTCGTTCGGCTCGCAGTCAGACCCAGCTATCGAGGCAGTCCTCAGCAGGCTCGATACATCCATCGGCCCGTTCACCGCGAACTATTCGCTGCTCACCCGATTCGGCAATTTCGTCACGCCCGTGACCGTTGCGATCCAGAACGAAAGCGAACGTTCGATCACCTTTGGCGACATTCGCTTCCTGCAGTCGCAGGGCGGCTTCCGCACGTGCACGTTGTCTACCGGGCAGTGCTCAATCGGCGCCAACGACGCCACCATCAGCAATCTCTCGGTGACGCACGAGTTCTATGGCTCGGCGCCGGCATCACGCATTCGCCAAGATGTCACCGCGATGGTTGGCCCGGCAATCGCATCGGTTGAGCAATTTGTCGATCAGAACGCCACGTGTGCGCAACTCAGCTTCACCAGTGGCACCAAGAAGTACTGCGTGCTCGAAAACGGCATGCTCGCCTATCAAAACACACCCGACCTGCTCATCACGCTCACCGGGCTGACCGACACGGTGGATATCAAGTTGTTCAACACTTCGCTCACCGGCCAGTAGGCCAAAGGGCTATTGCACCCGCACGGTGTTTGTGTCGCGGCCGCTACGCAGCAACGTGCCGGGTCGAGCATCGAGCATCTCGCCATGCTGCACGCACGGCACACCGTTCACGAGCACATGACTAATGCCGTTGGCCTCGCCGTAGACACGACCAGCGCCGCCAGGTAGGTCGAACTTGGTGAACACCTCGCCCGGACCAATGTTGTGGCGATCGAATACAACGATGTCGGCAGCGTTACCCACTGCCAACGTGCCACGGCCCTTCAGGCCATACAACGCCGCCGGCGCGCCGGTGAGGTAGTGCACGGCTTCTTCGAGTGGCAGTAGCTCGCGATCGACGGTGGTGCGAGCAATCAACGTGGTGGCGTAGCTGAAGCTGTCGATCATGTCGAGGTGGGCTCCGGCGTCGGATGCACCAACGATGGCTCGAGGGTCGCGCCACACCTCGACGCGCTTTTCCCAACTGGCATCGGTTTGGCCGGTATCCATACTGGCGATGACGGTTTTGAGATCGTCGTCGATCGCGATGTCGACCAGCGCGTCCCACGAGTCTTTGTTGAGTTCGGTGGCAATCGCCCCGATGGTGAGACCCTCAAACCGCTTCCAGTTTTCGCTGAAGGTTTCGAGCAACGTGTAGGTGCCCCAGTTGGCCAACGAGCGCATCGGTTCTGGCGCCGATTGCGCAAGGCGATTCATCTCGACGCGGCCCGCAGGATCGCGCAGCATCGCCAGCTTGGTCGCAGGAGCGAGCGCCATGAGCTTGTCCCATCCCGGCAAGATATCGAGTACGAAACCGCTGCGCAGGTTCAAGCGCAGACGGAACGTGTCGGGCAACGTGAGCGCCAAGACGCGCCCTCCCTTGGCCTCGGCGATGTCTCCGCCCGTGAGCTGATGCTGAACCTGCTCCCAGTTTTGAGTCTGGACCTGCAACAAGTTCCAGTTGAGCGGACGGTTGGCCGCAACGCTCATCGCGGCCATGAGATCGAACGACTCGTCGGTAAAGCGACCCACCTGCGGGATGAACTCAAGCGTGGTTCCAGGGAACTCGCGTACGACGCTGCACAGAGCTACGAGTTCTTCACGGGTGCCATGGCGAGACGGAACTGGCGAGCCGGTGTGGTCGTTGTGCGAGGTGGACCATGTGGAAGAAAAACCCATGCCGCCGGCAGCGAGGCCTTCGCGCAACAGGTTCTGCATCTTCACGATCTCTTCGGGAGTGGCCGCTCGCTCGGTGGCTTGGTCTTTGAGCACGCTGCGACGAATGGCCGAGTGCCCAACCAAGAAACCAGCGTTGGGCATCAAGGTGCCGTCGAGGCGGTCGAGGTATTCGCCAGTTGTACGCCAGTCCCACGGCACACCTTGCTGCAGCGACTCGAGTGGCATGCCCTCGACTCGGGCCAACATACGCATCAGGTAATCGCCGTCTTCTGGGGCAAGCGGCGCAATCGTGAAACCGCAGTTGCCGCCCATCACGGTGGTGACTCCGTGTAACGGCGACGGACTCAGCGTGGTGTCCCAAAAAGCCTGCGCGTCGTAGTGGGTGTGAATGTCGATGAACCCAGGGGCCACCACCTGATCGGTGGCATCAATACGTTGGCGCGCGGCCTCGGTTACATCACCAATCTCGACGATGACACCATCGCGAATTCCGATATCGGCAGCAACGGCGGCACGGCCGGTGCCGTCGATGACCTTGCCTCCAGTGATCACTACATCCAACATTGCGGACCCCTCTCAGCGAATCTCAACGTGACGTTATTGCACGAGTGGGTGATCGGGCGTGTCCTCCGCTTTGCCTTTTGTCCACCGAGTCCTGAAGAATGACTTCGTGTCCGAACAGATTCCCTTCGTCGAGTATCTCCATCTCGCCCCCACCCCTCACCTTGTCGCCCACCAGTGCACCTCGTGTGGCGCCCGGTTCTTCGATCGCCGCAACGCCTGCGCATCGTGCTTTGGTACGTCGTTCGCCGACGCTGACATCGCCACCGAAGGCTTCGTGCGCTCGTTCACCATCGTGGCGTTCGCTGCGCCAGGCATCCCTGTGCCGTTCGTGTCGGCCATCATCGAGTGCGACGGCACCAGCGTTCGCGGCAACCTCACCAACGTCACTGCCGACCCAGAGCACGTGTCGCTCGGCATGAAGGTGCGCCTCACCACCTATGTCGTCGGCAGCGACGAGGCCGGCACCGAAGCCGTCAACTTCGCCTTCGAACCTATCTCCTGATCTGCATCACAGGTCAGGACCCTTTCTTCATCAACTAATAAGAACTCTCAGAACTCACTTGTAAGGAGTAGCCATGTCTAGCGGCGACGTTTGGATCCTCGGGATCAACATGACCAAGTTCGGTAAGCACACCGACAAAGACACCGTCGACCTCGCTGCGCAAGCAGCGATGGCCGCGCTTGCCGACGGCGGTGTCACCATGGCCGACATGGGCGTGTTGGCCGCAGGTTGCCTGATGGGCGGCGGCGGTATTGCCCAGATGATCCAAAAGCAGATCGGCCAGACCGGCATCCCGGCCTACAACGTGTCGAACGCTTGCGCCACCGGCGCCACGGCGTTGCGCGTTGCCTACATGTCGATCAAGAGCGGCGAGTGCGACTTCGGTCTCGCTGTAGGCGTCGAGAAGCTCAGCGGCGTTGGCCTGTTGTCGGGCGGCAACCGCAAAGACGACGGCAAGACCTGGAACCGCGCTGGCCGTTACGGCGCAGTGGCCTCAACCGATGGCCGCATTGGCACCGACACCATGCCTGGCGTGTTCGCTCAGGTCGGCATGGAATACGCCCACAAGTACGGCGGCGCCGACTTCAAATTGTTCGCTCAGATCAGCGAGAAGAACCACGCTCACTCAACGCTCAACCCGTTGGCTGCCTACCAGAAGCGCTTCACCCTCGACGAGATCATGAACGACATGATGATCGCGTATCCAAACACCCGCGCCATGTGCTCAGCCAACTGCGACGGCGGCGCCGCAGCGGTGCTGGTGAGCGATGCCAAGCTCAAGACCTTGTCGCTCGAGCAGCAGCGCCGTGCGGTCAAGATCTCGGCGTCGGTGCTCACCTCTGATCCATACGAAGAGGCCTGCCAGGTGCTCCCCGATGTGAACACGCTCACCCGAAGTGCCGCCGCTCAGGCGTACGCCAAGGCTGGCATCGGCCCCGAAGACCTCGACCTCGTTGAGCTGCACGACTGCTTCGCCACAGCCGAGCTCGTGCATTACGACAACCTCGGTCTGTGCAAGCCAGGCGAAGCTGCCGACTTCTTCAAGAGCGGCGCCACATGGCGCGATGGCTCAACCCCGGTCAACGTGTCGGGCGGCCTCGAGTCAAAGGGTCACCCCATCGCAGCCACCGGCATTGCCAACGTCTGGGAAGTGTGTCATCACCTGCGCGGCGAGGCTGGCGATCGTCAGATCCAAGGCGCCAAGGTTGGCTTGGCCCATGTCATCGGCCTCGGCTCGGCATGTGGCATCCACATCCTCGAGAAGTCAGGCCTCTGAGCCCAACAGTTGTGACCGAGCCGGCTGGGGGCAACCCCAGCTTGGCTCCATCAACTCGTTCTCAACGAACAACGTTTCAGTCGGCGATCCAGCTGCCGTGAAAGCCAAACGGCACTCGCTGCGGTAGCGGCACAATCGCCAGTGGCTCTGCACCCATGTCGCGCGCATCGAGCACCACGAACGATGAACTCTGAGTGGCCTTGTCGTAGAGGTATGTAATCACGTAGCCATCGTCCTCGGCAGTGCCGTTTGCGGCGGGCACAAACACTGGCTCGCCCGACACGGTGGTTGGGCCGAAGTCGTGCACTTCGCTTGTTCCCTTGGCAAGGTCGTACTTGAGAAACACGCTCGAGCCGTCCATCTCGCTTGAACCTTGATCACGCGAGCTCAATGCCCAGCCGACCTTGTTCTGCAACCCGCAGCGACGATCGTCGATGCGCGGAAAAGCGTGCTCGCGGTCGTCGAGTTGCTCTTCGTGCACAGTGCCCGTGTTGAGATCGAAGCGCCAGCGCCACAGGTAGCACGGCTCAAACTTGTCGGCGCCGCCCTGCCACATGCTTGCGTGACGACCAGCGTCGAGCCACACCGTGTGACCATCGGGACCATCGTCCCATGCGTTCATGATGTGGAAGATGTAGCACAGGTCGATGTCGAACCAGCGTGGCTGCTCGCCACGCCGCGCTGCCTCTCGGTTCAACAAACCAATGCGAGCTCCGTAGCCCTCTTCCCAACCGAACGGCATGCCACCCGACATTGCGTCTTCGATATTGAAGGTGACGGGAAGGTCGAGGAAGATCGCGTAGTTGCGGCTGATCGCAAAGTCGTGGATCATCGTTGGACCAGGCACATCGATGGCCTGAGTGTGCACCAACTGTCCGCCAGCATCGGCCACGTGATACGTGACGAACGGCGGCATAAATCCGTACCCGAAGAAATGCATCTCGCCGGTCTCGGCGCACGTGTGCGGGTGCGCGGTCATCGGCGTATCGAGACGGCCCTCGAAGTTGTATGGCCCAAGCGTGTCGAGTTCGTTCGACAACTCGTTGGGCAAGCTGCCCTCTTCGAGCGCCAAGATGCGGTTGGCGTGGCTCACGATGTGCGTGTTGGCCAGACCAACAGTGAGGTCCATCGCGCCGTTTGTCATGTCGAAACGATCGACACCGGCGAGCGCCTTGGTGCGCACGAGACGGTTGCGATACCACTCGGCCTTGCCGTCGCGAATGCGGATGCCATGAATCATTCCGTCGCCCGCAAACCAATGCAGCGTGGGGGCGTTCATCGGGTTGGCACCGTTACGGAAATAGCGACCGTTGAGATCGGCTGGCAGTTTGCCAATGACGGGCAGATCGAATGCTTCGACCTCATCCATCACCGGGGCATAGTTGCCACGCATGTGCCATGGGAGTCGGGTATCGATGCCGGGCTGATCGTCGAGCGCTGTCATGGGCGAATTATTACATCTTGAGCAGCTGAAAAACGTGTTCAGACCGATCTCGACTCACGCGGCGGGCTACACGTCGAGGCAGGCCAGTTCGTGCCGGGCCGAGTTCATCGGCACTGGGCCATCGGCGGATGCCACCACAATGTCTTCGAGACGCATGCCCCACTTGCCCTCGACATAGATGCCGGGCTCAACGCTGAAGGCGTGTCCGGCAGCGAGCGGCAGCGAGTTGCCCTCGACCATGTATGGATCTTCGTGGGCCTCCATGCCGATGCCGTGCCCAGTGCGATGAAAGAAATAGTCGCCGTAACCGGCCGCTGTGATGATGCGCCGCGCCGCGCGGTCGACCTCTTCGCACGGGGCACCGACAACGCCAGCAGCAACGGCTGCGGCCTGAGCTTCTTGCAGCACCGCGTAGGCATCAACTACCTCTGCGGGGGGCGTACCCAAATACACGCAGCGGGTGATATCGCTGCAGTAGCCGTTCATCGTGCCACCGAAATCGCACAGCAAAATCTCGTTCTTGCGGATCACGCGATCGCCGGGGCTGTGGTGCGGCGACGCTGCATTTTCGCCTGCGGCAACAATCGCGAAGTTCACCACCTGATGACCTTCGGCCAAAATGCGTTCGCCCAGATCGGCCGACACGGCTGCTTCGGTGCGTCCAACCAAGCCGATGTTTCCAGCCTGGAGTTCGCCAGCAATTCGATCGACTGCAGCGCCAGCGGCGAACAATGCTGCGATCTCGTCGGCGTCCTTGGCCATGCGCATCGAGGTGACCACATCGGCTCGCTGATAGTGAGCGCCAGGCAACAACGGCAACAGCTCAACTAAAAAACGCGCCCACATCTGATCGCCTACCGCCACGTTGTGCGTGGCCCCAGCTTCGCGGGCGAGACGAGCAACGATCTCAACCGGGTTCTCGGTTTCTCCCCACGGATAGATCTCGAACACGCCGGGCTGGGGCGCTACACGTGGCGCTTCCATGCGCGGGATCACCATGCGCGCTTCACCTTCGCGGGGCACCACCAACATTGTGAGACGCTCGAGCGGCATCGCGTGATAGCCGGTGATGTAGGGCAGGTCGAGGCCCAGCGAGAGCAACAGCACATCGATGTTCTTGTCACGCATCTGGGCGCGTGCACGATCGAGACGATCGGCGTATACGGCAGTAGACAAAGGAGCTGCGGCGCCTGGAGTTTGCATGGCACCATTCTGCCCGAAACCAACGGCCGTCAGCCGATGCGTGCCTCAACAGCTTCGGCAGATTGACGAGCGTGATAGCTGCTACGCGTGAGCGGGCTGGATTCGACGTGACCAATGCCCACCGATTCGCCAAGCGCCTTCCAGCGTTGAAACTCGGCTGGATCGATCCACCGTTGCACCGGCAAGTGGTTCGATGTTGGCCGCAGGTACTGTCCAATGGTCACGACGTCGACGCCGATCGAAGCAAGGTCGAGCAACACGCCATCGACCTCGTCGACCGTTTCGCCCATACCCAAGACAAAGCCAGACTTCGTCACAAGGCCAGCCGCCTTGGCCCGCGCCAACACGCTGAGGCTGCGCGCATACCCGGCAGACGGCCGAACCGCACGCTGCAATCGAGGCACGGTCTCGACGTTGTGGTTGAGCACATCTGGACGGGCAGCAAACAGCAACGACAATGCGTCTGCGTCGCCCTTGCAGTCGGAGATGAGCGTCTCGACGCGCGTGGTGGGGCAACGAAGATGAATCGCCTCAACGCATGCTGCAACGTGAGCCATGCCGCCGTCGTCGAGGTCGTCGCGGGCCACCATCGTGAGCACTGCATGCGACACACCCATTCGCTCGATGGCTTCAGCCACGCGTTGGGGTTCGTCGCTCGACGGGGGCAGCGGCTTGTTCGTGTCGACAAGACAAAACCCACACGCACGCGTGCAGCGTTCGCCAAGCACCATGAACGTTGCTGTGCCATCGGCCCAACATTCGCTGAGATTGGGGCACCCAGCTTCTTCGCACACGGTGACGAGATTGAGGTCGCGCACGGTTCGTTTCAGCGCCAGCACCTCGGCGCCAAGCTGCACCTTAGGCCGCAGCCACTCGGGTTTGCGGTCGCTCAGCGCAACCGACTCGGTAACCCCAGCTTGCGCCAAACGCGCCCGCATGCGCACCGGCTCTGGCCGAGCCGGGTCGTCGCGCTGAGGTTGCGTCACGCCATGGTCGCTGGCAGAACGCACTGGCGCGCCCGGACCTTCGCCGCGCGAAAACGCAGACAGGTCGTCGGGGCGCTCACGCCACGCCACGTCTTGACGCTCGGCGGCACCGTTTCCCCAACGCACTGCAGCGAGACGAGCGACGACATCGACGACATCGGCCATCGACGCATCGATGCCTTCTTCGAGCAGCGACGTAACTGGGCGATCGGTGATGCCGCACGCAACGATGTACTCGCGCAAGTAGCGCATATCGGTGCTCACGTTGATCCCGAATCCGTGCATGCTTCGACCTCGCGACACGCGAACTCCAATGGCACAAATCTTGCGTGGATTCGGCCCGTCGGGCTCGACCCACACGCCTGGATACTCGGCGAGGCGTCCGGCATTGGGCACACCAAGTTCGCCGAGCGCATCGATAATGAGTTGCTCGACATTGCGCACATGCGCCACCGTGTCGGCAGGGCCAGCGGCGCCGCCGTATTTGGGATTCAGCGACAACACCGGGTAACCCACCAGTTGGCCAGGGCCGTGATACGTGACATCGCCACCGCGGTTCACCGCCAGCAGTTCGGCGCCAACCGAGGCCGGATCTACCAACACGTTGGCCGATACATCGGCGCGCGAACCATGGGTAAACACATGACGATGCTCGAGCAGCAACAAGTGGTTGCGTGATCCGTGTTCGAACAACGCGTTCTGCACCGCCAACGCTTCGCCGTATGGAACGCGGCCGAGCCAACGCACATGCAGTGGCCCGACGGAAGAGCTCATCAGAGCTCGGCACCCCAATCGCGGGTCTCGAGCAGTGACTTCACCTTGACCAAGAAACCGGCGGCATACGCGCCATCGAATGCCCGATGGTCCCAGCTCATCGCAAGGTTGCCCATTGGGTGAATTGCGATGCTTTCGCCACCATCTGCCGACCGCACAACAACCGGCTTGCGAACGATTGCATCGGTAGACAAAATCGCCACCTGAGGCTGGTTGATGATGGCCATCGTGAGCACGCTGCCGGCGGAGCCATTGTTGCTGATGGTGAAGGTGCCGCCAGAGATCTCATCGGGACCGAGCTTGCGACCACGAGCCCGCGTGCCGAGATCGTTGATCTCGCGAGCGATAGCGCGCAAGCGCTTGGTCTCTGCGCCGCGGATAACCGGCACCAGCAGACCGCTGTAGTCGAGGTCTACAGCGATGCCGAGATCGACAAAGTTGTGCACGATGAGGTTGTCGCCATCGACGGTGGCGTTGAGATGTGGAAACTCGCGCAATGCGTCGACAACGGCACGGGTAATGAAGCTCAGATACGTGATGCCGAAGCCTTCGTCGGCTTTCCACGAGTCCTTGATCTTGTTGCGTGCGGAATCGACATTCGCGAAGTCGACCTCGACAACGCTGAACGCATGGGGGCTCACACCTTTGCTCATCACCATGTGCGCACCGGTGAGTTTGCGGATCTTGCTGAGCTTCACAACATCGTCGCGCTCGTCGCTTGCCGCCGATGCCGGTGCCGGTGCTGGGGCGGCCACAGGAGCGGCTGCGACTGGCGCTGGCGCCGGAGCAGGCGCTGGGGTTGGCGCCACCGCAGGCGCAGGCGCAGGAGCTGCATTGGCCGCCATCGAATCGATGCGATCAAGCACATCTTCACGAGTGATTCTTCCGCCGGGACCGGTGCCCACGAGCGACGCAGTATCGATGTTGTGTTCGGCCACTAAACGGCGCACTACTGGCGACAACAAGCGGTTGTCGTCGACACCTGCGGCCACGTCGGCCGCGGCTGCAACAGCTGCGGCAATCGGGCTCATCGGCACGGGCGCAACGGCTGGAGCTGGAGCTGGGGCCGGGGGTGGCACCACCGCGGTGGGGGGTGGCGGTGGCGGCGCTGGAGCGGCAACAACTGCGGGTGCGGGTGGTGGCGTGGGAGCCGGGGATGGTGCTGCACCATCGGCTGCGCCCACCACGGCGATGATTGCTCCAACGGGAACCGTGTCGCCTTCTTGGGCGCGAATCTCAAGCAACACTCCGCTGCTCGGCGCTGGCACTTCGGTGTCGACCTTGTCGGTAGACACTTCGAACAATGGCTCATCGGCCGTGACCGCGTCACCGACCTTTTTGAACCAGCGCGTGATCGTTCCCTCGGTCACTGTCTCGCCGAGTTGTGGCAACGTGATGTCAGCCATGAAATCCTTCCAAATCTTGCATTGCGTACGTGCGAATCAGCTGTTGAGACTACGCCCAGTGAGGGACAACATCGTCTCACCGAACAGCTCGCTCAGGCTGGGATGCGGCTGAATGAATTCAGCAACCTCGGCGACGGTGGCCTCCCAGTTCACGGCGAGGTATCCGCCGCTGAGCTGCTCGGTCACCCATGGGCCAACCATGTGCACACCGAGCACCTGGCCGGCGCTGCCGTCGGCATTCTTCTTGGCTACGACCTTCACGAGGCCATCAATCTCGCCGATGATCTGGGCGCGGCTGTTGGCCCTGAACTGGTGCTTGCTCACAACGATTTCAAAGCCGAGGGCATTCGCTGCCTCTTCGCCGAGACCAGACCACGCAACTTCGGGGTGACAGTAAATGGCCCACGGAACTCGGTCGTAACGAATGGGCATTGGCTTCTCGCCGAGCAGATCTTTGACCACCAAGATCGCCTCGGCATATGCGACGTGCGCGAGTTGCGGCGTGTTGATGAGGTCGCCGATTGCGTAGACGCCAGGTTCGCCGGTGCGACAAAACTCGTCGACCTCGACAAAGCCTCGCTCGGTGACGCTGACGCGGGTGGAAACCAACCCGAGTTCGTCGGCGTAGGGGCGGCGGCCAACCGACACCACAACGGCATCGACCTCAAGGCTCTCACCTTCACCAAAGTGAACCGTGGTGTAACCACGCCCGTCGGCTCCGGCTTGTGGCGTATGCCCGTTGACAGAAACGCCGGTGCGAATGTCGATGTTCTTCTTCTTGAAGCTGCGCACCACAACATTGGCAAGGTCGGCGTCGAGGCCCGGCAAGATCTTCGGCAAACCCTCGAGGATGGTGACCTGCGAACCGAGGTCGGCAAAGGTAGAAGCGAACTCGCACCCGATGGCACCGCCACCAATGACCGCCAAACGCGCCGGCACGTAATCGAGCATGAGCACTTCGTCGCTGGTCATGATTGGACCACCACGATCGAACCCTGGGATAGTTCGTGGGACCGAACCGGCAGCCAGCACGACTGCGCGACCTTGTGCCTGCGCAGTGCCACCATCGGCCAAGGCAACGGTGACCGTGCGGTCGGCGCCAAGCGAACCAGAGCCGAGGTAGTACGTGATCTTGCGGCTTTTGATGAGCCCGCCGATGCCCTTGACTAAACCGTCGACGATCTTTTGCTTGCGAGCCTGGGCCACGGCAAAGTTCACATGCGGAGCGCTGGACTCAATGCCGAAGTCGGCAGCGTGCACAACGTGGCGATTCACCGCGGCCGTTTCGAGAAACGCCTTCGCTGGGATGCAGCCCCTGTTGAGGCAGGTGCCGCCGACGACGTCTTTCTCGACGAGCGCCACATTGAGACCAGCCGAGGCCGCATATAGCGCTGCGCCGTAGCCTCCGGGGCCTCCCCCAATAATCACGAGATCGAACTGCTCGGCCAGACCAACCACCTCCACACATTGCGCTCGCGCAGGGCGAGATCTTCGGATGTCACCGTAGCTGTTCGGCCCTCGCGAGCCACCACATGAAGGGTCTAAAAGGGGCGCGAAGGGGTTGCTGACACCACCACTTATGGCAGATCAATATCCCAGCGGCGAGTCTCTCCGGCGCGTTCGTAGAGCAACACGCCGAGAGTCTTTGAGGTGACGAACGCCAACACGCACGAGGTGGGCTGAGTGGCCTTCGTGGCGGCGCACTGCGCGCCAGCCTCTGGCGGTGTAGCCACCGGAGCAAGGTTTGCATCGGTGCCCAATCCGAGTTTCCACGTAGTGGCTCCGTTGGCGTCGTCGGCGCCGACCAGCGTGACCGAAACCAGGATGAGACCGAGTTCACGCTTGACCGACACAACCGTGACCTTCATATCGCCAATGGTGTCGCTTTGGCCAACCGTGAGATGCTTCGCCTGTCGCTCCTCACCGATACCGAACAACTTGATGCTGCCGGCCAACAAGATCACGAGCCCGCACGTAACTGCAAGCAAGAGCAACGTTCGGGTCTTCATCCCCCACAGACTACGAACCAGTGCGGCCCACACCTACTCGAATCTCGATAGGGTTGCGCAAATGGACCCCGCTCTACTTCACCGGCGCGCGATACGCACAGTCGCTTTGATCACCGCTGCCGCCGCACTTACGGCTTGCGGAAGCTCTGCGAAGATCACGACCGCCGAGCCAACAACCGTGGCCGAAAGCTCCGCATCGATTCTCTCGACGCCCACCTCACCAACCGCCGAGCCAACAACCGGATCAAGCTCGCCGTCGGGCCTCTTGGCATTCACCTCAGCAACTGTCGGCGGCGGCCAGATCGATGCTGCCTCGTTCATCGGTAGACCCGTCGCCTTTTGGTTCTGGGCACCTGGTTGAAGTGCGTGCAACGCAGAAGCTGCCTCGGTCGAGGCGGCAAGCAAGAAGTGGGCCGACAAGATCACGGTCGTCGGTGTGGCATGGAACGGCGACGAAGACTCAATGCAGGCGTTCATCGACCGTCACGGCATCACCTTTGCGAACATGAACGATCAAACCGGCGATCTCTTCGCCCGCTTCGGTGTGCCGGCGCAACCCGCATGGGCCTTTGTTTCGCCAAATGGAACAACCACCACCTCTCTTGGCACGATCAACGAGAAGGCCCTCGATGACGCCCTCGCAAACACGATTGCAGGCAACTGATGGGACTTCGCGACCTCGCCCACCGTCTGAAGTCGAAGCCCGAGAATCTTGATGCCGAGCGACTGCAGGAACGCTTCACCGATCTCAAGCTCATGCCCATCTCTGAACTGCAGTGCCGCATATCTTCGCGAGTTGGTGGAGAAGTGAGGCGCATTCGGGTCGCTCCGCGCAAGGGCATTCCGGCACTCGAGATCGTGGTATCCGATGGCACCGGCGATGCGGTTGCAGTCTTTACCGGCCGACGCGCCATTCGTGGCATCGAGCACGGTCGAGCAATGGTCATCGAAGGCGTTGCGCACGACGAGCGCGGCCGGCGCGTGATGCTGAATCCGTCGTACACGCTGATCTCGGGCTAAGCCACAACGGCCGCTTGCTTGCCACGCCAACTCGGGTCGGCGGTGCGGTGCCTATTCGGCGATGAGAATGCGGCGAACGTCGTTCTCGCTATCGCCAGTAACCAACACGATCACTTCGTCGCCGGCGCGCAGCACGGTGTCACCACGAGGATGCACCATGTGGTCGTGACGCAAAATGGCCGCCACGGTGGCATCGCGAGGAAAGCCAAGTGCGGTGATCTCTTTGTCGATGGCTGGCGAGTCGGTGGCCAAGGTAACCTCGGCCAACTTGGCCTTGCCGCCCTCGAACGACAGCAGTCGAACGAACGAGCCAACAGCTACAGCCTCTTGCACCAAGCCCGTGATGAGATGCGGCGTGGACACCGAAACGTCGACACCCCACATCTCGTTGAACATCCACTCGTTGTTGGGGTTGTTCACACGAGCTACAACACGGGGCACGCCGAACTCTTGCTTCGACAACAACGACACAACCAAGTTGTCTTCGTCGTCGCCAGTTACGGCTGCGACAACATCGCAGTCAGACAGGCCAACAGCCTTGAGCGCGCCAAGGTCGCAACCGTCGCCCTGAACCCATGAAACTCCGGCAAGCTTTTCGGCCTTTTGATACTGCTTGAACACTCGAGGGTCATTGTCCAAAATCACCACGGTGTGGCCCGAGCTACCGAGTTGCTCGGCGATGAACCGACCGACGCTTCCGCCGCCAACGATCACTGCTTTCATGACGAGTTCCTGTTCCTAGTGACCGTGTGAGGCCGGGGCGGCGAGTAAGTCGTGCAGGCCATCGACGTCTTTGGACGCAATCGCAAAATAGGCAAGGTCGCCTTCTTGCGCCACAAGGCCTGGGGTGAGCAACATCGCCGAACCCAAACGGCTGACGGCCACAATGCGCACAGTTGCTGCTTCTTCAATATCTGAGTAGTTGCGGCCGGCGAGTGCGCCCACAATAGGGCGCTCAACGAGCGACACCTGCGCACTTGCGTCGACCCACTCGACAGCGGTCTCGGCGGGAAGCACTCGACGCAACACGCGCTCGGTGGTCCACGACACGGTGGCAACGGTGGAGATGCCGAGACGCTGATACACGGCGGCGCGCTGCGGGTCGTAGATGCGAGCGACAACGCGCTCGATGCCGAAGTTCTCACGAGCGACTCGCGCTACGAGGATGTTTGAGTTGTCGCCGCTGGTTACCGCAGCCACTGCTTCGGCGCGTTCGATGCCGGCGGCGATGAGCACCTCTCGGTCGAACCCAATACCAATGATGGTCTGCCCAGCGAAGTCTGCACCTAGACGGGTGAACGCCTCGGCTTTGCGGTCGATGATGGCCACCGAATGCCCACCCTCAATGAGGTCGCGTGCAAGCGCCGACCCAACACGTCCACAACCAACAATCACAACATGCATCGCACGTCCTCCAAAGAAGTCGCCCGAATCGTAGGCATTACCCCACGAGAACCACCAAGTTTTCTGAACAATTCATTTCCTATGTTGCACAAGGTCTCCACAACCGACGAAGCTTCCCGATTGCATGGCCACTTCTTTGAAGAGACTCCTTATCGGCAAACCACTCGCGTCTGCCGAAGAACAACATCAACGCCTCTCTAAGAAGATCGCACTTCCGGTCTTTTCCAGCGACGCCATCTCGTCCACCGCATACGCGACCGAAGAGATCCTGCACGTGTTCATCATCGCCGGAGTGGGCGCCGCCGCCTACGCCAAGCTGGTGCCCATCTCGATCATGGTCGTGGTGCTGCTCGCGGTCGTGGTGGTCAGCTATCGACAAACCATCTTCGCTTACCCAAGCGGTGGCGGCTCATACGTGGTCAGCCGCGAAAACCTCGGCGAGATTCCCTCGTTGGTCGCAGGTAGTTCTCTGCTCACCGACTACATCTTGACGGTTTGTGTATCTGTTGCCGGCGGTAGTGCGGCCATCGTGGCGGCCTTCCCAAGCCTCGTGCAATACCGAGTCGAACTCTGCGTTGGCTTCATCGTCGTCATGACCATCGCCAACCTGCGCGGGCTCAAAGAATCCGGCGCGTTGTTTGCTCCGCCCACATACATCTACGTTCTCAGCCTCGTGGCGCTCATCGTGGTTGGTCTATACCGGGTGTTCGTGCAGGATCTCGGTCCCATTCAGCACACTGGTTTGGCCGCCGAGGAGCTCGGACATCTCGGAGGCATTTCGCTGCTGCTATTCCTGAAGGGATTTTCATCAGGCGCTGTGGCCTTGAGCGGCGTTGAAGCCGTTTCTAATGGTGTCCCTGCGTTCAAGAAGCCCGAGTCAAAAAACGCATCGATCACGCTCGTCTGGATGGCGGTCATTCTCGGCGTGTGCTTCTTCGGAATCTCTATCGTGGCCAACCGCCTGCAGCCAGTTCCCGGCTTCGGCGGCACGGTGCTCGCACAGCTTGCCGAGCACATTTACGGCGGACGAAACGTGCCGTTCTTCATTACCCAGTTCGCCACCTTCGCCGTGCTCATCTTGGCCGCCAACACTGCCTACGCCGACTATCCGCGTCTGTCATCAATCATCGCCAAGGACGGATTCCTGCCACGACAGTTCTCCAACCGTGGCGACCGCTTGGTGTTCTCGAACGGAATTTTGTTTTTGTCCATCGCAGCCATTGCGCTTGTTGTGGTGTTCAAAGGCAAGATCGAACTGTTGATCCCGCTGTACGCCGTTGGCGTGTTCACTGGCTTCACCCTCAGCCAGACCGGCATGTGCGTGCACCACGTAAAGCTCAAAGAGCCCGGCTGGAGGCGCAACCTTGCCATCAACGCATTCGGCGCAGTCACTACCGGTCTCGTGGCGCTCATCGTCATCGTCACCAAGTTCATGTCGGGCGCATGGATCAGCGTGGTGGTCATTGTCGCGATGTCGAGCACCTTCAAGGGCATCAGTCGCCACTACTCTCGTGTCAATAAGGCAACCCATGTTGAGCCCGGCTACAAAGTGCAACGCCAGCAGCACCTCGTGGTGGTGCTCGTCGGCAGCATCAACAAGGGTGTGCTCCATGCCCTGCAATACGCAGCCAGCCTTGCTCCCGATCGCCTCATCGCTCTGTCAGTCGTGTCTGACCCTGAAGAAGAACGTCACTTCCGTGAGCAATGGGACACGTTCGACATCTCGATCGAACTGCACACGGTCAGTTCGCCGTACCGCGATCTCACTGGCCCGATCTTGAGATATATCGATGAACTCGACGAGCAGTCGGCCGACGAAATGATCACCGTGGTCATCCCCGAATTCGTCACAAAGTTCTCCAGCCAATGGCTGCACAACCAATCGGCACTGGCCATCAAGGCCAAGTTGTTGTATCGACCTAACACCGTGGTCACGTCGGTGCCCGTCATCGTCGACTGACGTCACACACAATCCCCCCAATGCGTCGCAAATAGGTGTCGCCGTAGGTCTATCGTCGCGGTATGCATGTAGTCGTCACCGGATCCTCAGGTCTCATCGGAACCGCACTGGTCAAGAAGCTCAGCGCCGACGGAAACGATGTCACGCGACTCGTTCGACGAACGCCGCGACCCGGCGAGGCGCACTGGAATCCCACTGACGGAACCATCGAAGCCGCTGCGCTCGAAGGTGCCGACGCTGTTGTGCACCTTGCGGGCGCTGGCATCGGTGATCGCCGCTGGACCACCGAGTACAAGCGAGAGCTCGTCGACAGTCGTGTGCTCGGCACCGAACTGTTGGCATCGGCGATTGCCTCGCTCGATCACAAGCCCGCCGTGTTTCTGTCGGGTTCAGCCATCGGCGTATACGGCGCGCGCGACGACGAAAACCTCGACGAGCACAGCAGCGTCGGCAGCGGCTTCTTGGCCGACCTGTGCGTGAAGTGGGAAGCAGCCACCGCTGCAGCCAGCGACGCCGGGGTGCGCGTGGCTCACCTGCGCACCGGCATTGTTCTGGCCGAGTCGGCCGGTGCATTGGCGAAGCAACTGCCGTTGTTCAAGTTGGGTCTCGGCGGCAAGTTCGGCAACGGGAGCCAATGGCAGAGTTGGATCTCGCTCGACGACGAAGTGCGCGCCATTCTCCACCTCATTACCGCCCCCGTGCACGGCGCCGTCAACCTCACTGCACCGGCACCCGTCACCCAGGCCACGTTCACGAAGACCCTCGGCAAGGTGCTCCATCGGCCCACCCTGCTTCCCATCCCCAAGTTCGGGCCCAAGCTCTTGCTCGGTGGCGAACTCGCCAATGCGTTGTTGTTCACTGGCCAAAAGGTGTTACCCAAGGTGTTGCTCGACGACGGCTTTGCGTTCCAGCACGCCACCCTCGAACACGCCCTGCGCAGCATTCTTGGTCGAGCCGCGGCATGACCGACGTCGTCATTGTTGGCGCCGGCCTTGCCGGCCTCGCAGCGGCGCGCACGCTCACCGCTGTCGGCAAGACAGTGACAGTTCTCGAGGCATCAGACGGTGTCGGCGGGCGCGTGCGCACCGACCATGTCGATGGCTTCTTGCTCGACCGCGGGTTCCAAGTGCTGCTCACCGCGTATCCCGAGCTGCCCCAGCAACTCGACCTTGCCGCACTCGATCTGCAGAACTTCGAGCCTGGTGCTCTGGTGTGGACCAAGGGTCGCGGCCATGTTGTCAGCGATCCATTTCGGCGTCCCACTCAAGCACTCGCCACCGCCCTTGCCCCCATTGGGTCGCCAGCCGACAAGTTGCGTATTGCGCTGTTGCGTTCGCGTGTTCGCCGCCGCCCGATTCGGGCGTTGCTCGGCGGACCCGACACCTCAACACTTGCTTCGCTGCAATCGCAAGGTTTCTCACCGAAGATGATCAATCGTTTCTTGCGACCGCTCATTGGAGGCATCCAACTCGACCCCTCAATGAACACGTCAAACCGCGCCTTCGAGGTGATCTTCCGTTGGTTGTCCGAGGGCGACTCAGCGGTGCCTGCGCAAGGTATGGGCGCAATCGGCACGCAGATGGCTGCTGGTCTTACTCCCGGAACTGTTCGGCTCAACTCGCCCGTCTCGGCCGTGAACGCACGCTGCGTCACACTTGCCGACGGCAGCACCGTGGATGCGCGAGCGGTTGTCGTCGCAACCGAAGGTCCATCTGCAAGTGCGCTGCTGTCGTTGCCACCGGTGGCCTCGCAGTCGGCCGGCTGCGTGTACTTCGCGGCCGATGTCGCGCCAACCGACAAACGGCTCATCGTGCTCGACGCAGACAACACTGGTCCAGCGCTCAATGTTGCGGTGATGAGCAATATTGCGCCCACGTATGCACCAGCAGGACAACACCTCATCGCGGTAGCAATGCCCGGAGTCATCGGAGGCGATCTCGAGGCACTCGCCCGCCAACAGCTACGCGGTTGGTGGGGCACCCAAGTTGATTCGTGGCGACACCTGCGCACCTATCGCATTGCCCACGGCCAGCCCAATCAGAACCCGCCGTTCAATCCGGAAAAGGCGGTGTCGCTCGACAGCGGATTGTTCGTGTGCGGCGATCATCGCGACACTGCCTCGATTCAGGGAGCGTTGTTCTCGGGTCGCCGATGCGGCGAGGCCGTGCTGCACTATCTCAACGCCGCTGGCTGAGGCAGCAACCTACGACGCCCGCTGTGATCAGAGGCGCTGGGTGGCCTCTGCTGCGGTTGCAACGCCACTCCAACGACGCACTTCGGCACCGAGATCGAGCGCCACGGTGCGGTCGCCCTCCCAGTTCGCCCGGGGAACCATCCACGCCACTTCAAACTCGATGCCATCTGGGTCCACCGCATAGAGGCTCTTCGACATGCCGTGATCGGATGCGCCGACGATGGCGTTGTGCGCCCGCAACACTTCTTGGATCTCAACAAGCTCGTCGATGGTGTCTACTTGCCAAGCCAGGTGATACAAACCGAGCGAACCACGAGCAGGCACGGTCGCAGTTGCTCCACGGCTGAATATGCCGAGATCGTGGTGGTTGCCCGAGCCACTGGCCCGCAGAAACATCGCTTGACCAGGCCCAAGGTCGGTGACCACTTCGAACCCGAGCACGTTGCAGTAGAACTCTGCCGAGATGCGCGCATCGCGCACCCACAGCACTGCATGGTTCAGACGTTGGACACTGGCCATAGCGATGTTCCCTTTGTCTCTATCCGACTCGTTAGGCCTTGGCGGCTTCGATGTCGAGTTGAATCTTTACTTTCTCGCCAACCAGCACGCCACCCGCTTCGAGGACAGCGTTCCATTCGATGCCCCAGTCCTTGCGGTTGATCTCGGCAGTGGCCGAGAATCCAGCCTTGGTGTTGCCCCAAGGATCGATAGCGACACCATCGAACTCAAGCGCAAACGTAACTGGCTTGGCGACACCCTTGATCGTCAAAATGCCATTGAGCGCATAGTGCCCGTCAACGGCCTTCAACGACGTGCTGGCGAATGTCATCGTCGGGAACGTCTCGACATCGAGAAAGTCGGCGCCACGCAGGTGGCCGTCGCGGCCAGCATCGCCGGTGTCGACCGACGTCATCTCAACCGATGCGTCGAGGCGTGACTCGAGCACGTTGTCGGCGATGGTGATCGTTCCGGTGAACGCACCGAAGCGGCCACGCACTTTCGCCACCATCAAGTGACGTACTGCGAAGCCAACAGTTGAGTGCGCTGGATCAATGGTCCAGACGCCCGAGGCGATCCCTGGGTTGTTGTCGGTGTGAGCTGTGATGGACATGAGCCGTTCTCCTATTTAGTTGCGATGCGAACTATTGTAAGCGCAATCATTTGCGGTCGCAACTATTGTCAGGAAAATTGTTAGTGTCTTCGCCATGGCAACGAAGTGGCTCTCCCCCGCAGAGATGCGAGCGTGGCGCGCGTACATCGAAACCACTTATCAACTGCAGGCTGCGCTTGAGCACGGGCTCTCGCCCCATCAGCTCTCGCTCGGCGACTACGAGGTGTTGATGTTGCTCAGTGAGGCATCCGAAGGGCAGGTGCGTATGTGCGACCTGTCCGAACGCCTCAACCTCTCGCCCAGCGGCCTCACTCGTCGACTCGATGGTCTCGTGAAGGCCGGCTATGTCAGCCGGGCCCAATGCACCAACGATCGACGCGTCACCTTCGCCTACATCACGCCCCCGGGACTCGCAGCGTTCAAGGCGGCTGTCGCCGACCACGTGCGCAGCGTGCGCACACACCTCATCGATCGGCTCACCCCGGCTCAGATCGAAGTGCTTGGTGACATCTTTGCCGCCGTCGGAGCAGGCCTCGCCGAGACCCCAAAACGCACCCGCTAACAAGCCCCACAGGCATCTAACATGAGCAGCACTATGTCGCTTTCGCTCCCCCGCGGTTTCAGTTGCCACGTCGCCAACGTTGGCGTCAAAAACACCAGCACCGATTTTGTTGTTGTTGCCGCCGATCACACATGTGCTGCAGCGGCGGTGTTCACCCAAAGCCGTTTTAGCGGGCCAAGCGTGGTGGTGAGTCGGGCCAACATCGCCCAGCATCGTGCCCGGGGCGTGGTTGTTATCTCAAAGAACGCCAACGTGGCTACGGGCGAGCAGGGTCTGGCAAATGCTCACGAGATCGTCGCTGGCGTCGCCAGCGCGCTTGGTTGCCCCGCACACGAAGTACAGATCGCTTCTACTGGCGTTATCGGCCGCCAGTATCCAATGGACCGCATTCGCTCTGGCCTGTCTGCGCTGTCTGAGTTGTCGCTGCCATTCGCTAGCAACGACGCTCACGCTGTGGCCACGGGCATCATGACCACCGACACGGTCGAGAAAGTTGCATCTGCAACTATCGCCGGTTCCACCGCAGTGGTTGTCGGCGTCGCCAAGGGCGTTGGCATGATCGAGCCAAACATGGCCACGCTCATCACGCTCATGTTCACCGATGCCGACATCGACCCCGCGTCGCTCGACACCATCTTTCGCCGAGTCATCGACGGCACGTTCAACTGCGTCTCGGTAGACACCGACACATCCACCAGCGACACTGCCATCGTGCTTGCCAGCGGTGTGGCCGGCTCGGTAGACATCGTTGCGTTCGAGGCTGCGCTGTTCCACGTAGCCCTGTCGCTTACCAAGCAAGTTGCGCGCGATGGCGAAGGCGCCGAAACGCTCATTGAGGTTGTGGTCGATGGTGCTCGCGACAACGCCCAGGCCAAGCGCGTGGCCAAAGCAATCGTGAACTCACCGCTCGTGAAGACTGCCGTTCATGGCGCCGATCCCAACTGGGGCCGAGTAGCGATGGCCGTCGGCAAGTGCGGCGACGAAACCGACATCATCGAAGACAACGTGGTCATTAGGTTCGGCTCGCAAGAGTGCTTCCCGAATCAGGTCGATGCTGCCGGCCTCGCCCAACTCAGCGCGTACCTTGGCGGCGACGAAGTACTCATTCATGTGAGCCTCGGCATTGCCGACGGCACCGCCACCGTGTGGGGATGCGATCTCACCGACGGATACGTGCGCATCAACGCCGACTACACCACCTGACACCCGCCAGCTGGCGCAACGTCGGCAGTGCGACATCGGCAGCCCCATCCGCCACCCTCAAATCCGCCAGCACCCCATCCGCCATCCCGCTTGCATGGGCGCGATTTGGGAGGCGGAATCAACTGCTGTCTCACATCGCGCCCATGCAGACGGGCGCAATGCGAGACGTGAGAGTTATTGACGACTCAGGTCACTTTGGTGGCATACGAATGCCACCGTCGACCCGGATGGTCTCGGCATTCATGTAGCTGTTGGTGATGCACTCGACCACCATGCTGGCCAACTCGGTGCCTTCGCCCAAACGATGAGGGAAGAGCACACCCTTTTCGAGGTTCGCCTTAAACGCTTCGCTGCCCTCGCCCTGGCCGTAGATGGGTGTGTCGATGAGGCCCGGCGCAACAGTGTTGACGCGGATACCCGACGCCGACAGGTCACGAGCGATTGGCAAGGTCATGCCCACAACGCCGCCCTTCGAGGCCGAATAGCTGGCTTGGCCGATCTGACCATCGAACGCTGCGACCGACGCAATGTTCACGATGGCGCCACGCTCGCCGTATTCGAGTGGCTCGGTTGTGCTCATTGCAGTCGCTGCAAGGCGGATGCAATCGAAGGTGCCGACGAGGTTGATCGCGATGACCTTCTTGAAGGCCTCGAGGTTGGCGGCCGAGTCGTAGCTGCCGTCTTTGCCGATGGTGCGCTGCGCCCAGCCGATACCGGCCGAGTTCACCAGCACGCGAAGTGGGCCCATGCTCTTGGCCATCTCGATCGCGTTCACAATTTCGTCGGTCTTGGTGACGTCGACACGACAGAAGGCGCCGCCGATTTCGGTGGCGAGCGCCGTACCGCGATCTTCTTGCAGGTCGGCCACGACCACTTTTGCGCCCTTGCTGGCGAGAAGACGAGCGGTGGCGGCTCCGATACCCGAAGCTCCACCAGTGACAATTGCGCTAACGCCGTTGAGATCCATAGTTCGCAAGGCTAGGCAACAACAGCTTCCGGCGGCGAATTAGAACAATGTGAGCGGCCCACCGGCATCGGTGCTCTCGACCGAATCGACGTCAAACGGACCTTTCGCTGCGGCGACAGCAAGCTGGTCGACGAGATCGTTCATCCGGTTGCCGCTGTGGCCCTTTACCCAACGAAAGGCGGGCTGACGAACCTTGACCAGTTCGATGAGCGGGATCCACAGATCGGTGTTGGCTACCGGCTGCTTTTGCGAGTTACGCCAACCGTTGCGTTCCCACTTAGCCCACCAACGATCGCGAAAGCAGTTCACCACATAGGTGGAGTCAGACACAATGGTGATCTCGCCGGTGAGTTCGCGCAGCGCCTCGAGCACAGCTTGCACCTCCATGCGTTGGTTCGTGGTGTGCGCTGCACCGCCCGAACCCGACGGCGAGCCATCGGGAGCAACCGCCCACGCCCATCCACCCGGGCCGGGGTTGCCTTGGCACGCTCCATCAGTAAAGACCTCAATCACGGGGTAGATCTTGCCACCACTCGAGTCGCGCGCAGGTAACCGGTACCGAGTGGTAACCCTGACAGACTACGTCCCATGACTTTTGACGGATTCGTCAACCAACTCCCCGATACCGATCCCGGCGAAACGCAAGAATGGCTCGACAGCCTCGACGCCGTCATCGATGTGCACGGCAAATCCCGAGCCCGCTACTTGTTGAGCAAGCTGCTCGAGCACGCTCAGTCCAGCCAAGTGAGCTTCCCGCCCACCGTGAGCACGCCGTATGTGAACACCATCCCTCGCGAGAGCGAGCCCTGGTTCCCCGGAGACAGCTACCTCGAACAACGGGTACGCGCCTACGTCCGCTGGAACGCAGCGATGATGGTCGTGCGCGCCAACACCCTCGCTGAGGGCGTGGGTGGTCACCTCTCTACGTTTGCCAGCAGCGCCAGCCTCTACGAGATTGGCTTCAACCATTTTTTCCGCGGCAAAGACGACGGCATGGCCGGCGATCATGTGTACTTTCAAGGTCACGCTGCTCCCGGCATATACGCCCGAGCGTTTCTCGAAGGCCGCCTCAGCGAAAACGATCTCGACCACTTCCGCCGTGAAATCGGACGCGACGGACGCGGCCTCAGTAGCTATCCGCACCCCCGCCTGATGCCCGATTTCTGGGAGTTCCCCACGGTCAGCATGGGCCTCGGCCCGCTCTCCGCGCTGTATCAAGCCCGGTTCAATCGCTACCTTCACAACCGCCGCCTTGACGACACCAGCCAAAGCCGCGTGTGGGCCTTCGTGGGCGACGGCGAGTGCGACGAACCCGAAACGCTCGGCTCTATTTCGTTGGCCAGCCGAGAGAAGCTCGACAACCTGATCTTCGTGGTGAACTGCAACCTGCAGCGACTCGATGGACCCGTGCGCGGCAACGGCAAGGTCATCCAAGAACTCGAGGCCACCTTCCGCGGTGCCGGCTGGAACGTGATCAAGGTCATTTGGGGATCCAAATGGGACGACCTGCTGGCCGCCGACACCGACGGCGTCTTGCTCAATCAGATGAACAACACCGTCGACGGCGAGTTTCAGCGTTACTCGGTCGAAGACGGCAACTTCATTCGCGAGAACTTCTTTGGCCCCGACCCGCGGCTACGCCAAATGGTGACCCACCTGTCCGACCATGATCTGCTCAACCTGCCGCGCGGCGGGCACGATTATCACAAGCTCTACGCCGCGTATAAGGCCGCAGTCGACAACCTCGGCAGCGGTGCGCCCACCGTCATTTTGTGCAAGACCATCAAGGGCTGGACGCTTGGCCCCGATGTCGAAGGTCGCAACGCCACCCACCAGATCAAAAAGCTCACCGCCGATCAATTGATGGCGCTGCGCGATCGGTTATTCCTTCGCGACGAGATCCCCGACACCGCCTTCGATAACGGCGCACTCCCCTACTATCGCCCGCCACAAGACAGCGTCGAATACCAATACATGATCGAGCGGCGACGCGCCCTTGGCGGGAGTGTCCCGCGTCGTGTCATCAAGACTCGTCGCGCCCTCGACCTTCCCGACGATGCCGCCTTCGGCGAACTGCGCGCTGGCTCGGCCGACGCGGCCGTGAGCACCACCATGGGATTCACGCGGCTCCTTCGCAGCCTGTGCCGCGATCCACACATTGGTCAGCGCATCGTTCCAATCGTGCCCGACGAAGCGCGCACGTTCGGCATGGACGGCTTGTTCCGCGAACTCAAGATCTATGCGTCGCAAGGCCAAAAGTACGAGCCCGTAGACCACGATTTGCTTCAGTCATACGCCGAATCCAGCGACGGACAGATTCTCGAGGAAGGCATCACCGAAGCCGGCTCACTCGCCAGCTTCATTGCCGCAGGCACGGCATACGCAACACGCGGTGTGCCGATGGTGCCGTTCTACACGTTCTACTCAATGTTTGGTTTCCAACGTGTGGGCGACCTCATCTGGCAAGCAGCCGACGCGCGCACCAAGGGTTTCTTGCTCGGCGCAACTGCCGGGCGAACCACCTTGATGGGCGAGGGCTTGCAGCATCAAGACGGCCACAGCTTGGTGCTCGCGAGCACCGTGCCAGCGTGTCAGGCATACGACCCTGCGTTCGCGTACGAGGTGGCCGCCATCGTGCGCGCTGGCCTGCATCGCATGTACGGCCCGCAGAGCGAAGACATCTTCTACTACCTCACGCTGTACAACGAGACCTACGCAATGCCTGCGATTCCCCAACGCGAGGGCATCGATGAAGAGATCGTCCGTGGCTTGTATCGATTCGCCGAAGCTCCCGCTGCCGACCTGGGCGCCACGTTGTTGTTCTCGGGTTCGGCCCAAGGCGCGGTGCGTGCTGCAGCAGCCGACCTGCTCAGGCTCTACGGCGTTGGTGCCGAGTTGTGGTCAGCAACCTCATACAAAGCTCTGCGCGAAGAGGCGCTCGCTACCGAACGCCGGAACCGCCTGCACCCCGAGTCAGCGCCGCAGGTTTCGTTGGTCACCAGCCTGCTGCATCAGTCGCCGGGGCCAATCATCGCCACCACCGATTTCATGAAAGCGGTGCCCGATCAGATCGCCCGGTTCGTGTCGGGTCGACAGTTCATCTCGCTCGGCACGGATGGTATGGGACGTTCCGACACACGAGAGGCGTTGCGTCATCACTTCGAGGTCGACGCAGGGCACATCGTGGTTGCCACGTTGTCTGCGCTTGCCGCAACTGGTTCGTTGCAGCCTGCCGTGGTTGCCGATGCGATCCGTCGTTACAACATCAACCCCGACGCACCAGACCCGACCCATATGTAGCCACGGTTGGTGGCTACTTCCACCAACCGTTGACGTCGATGATCACGTGGGTGGGGTTCGATGCATAGACGCACAGTTGGCCCGATTCCGATAGCGGCACTTGCGCCCCGTTGGCAATCGCGTTCAGAGGCACAAAGTTCACCACCGAGGTGGTGGGTCGCTCGCCGCACGGCCACACAGTGAGATACCCCCATGTGGACGCGCCCACGGCAGTGAAGTTGGCAGAGATGCCCTTCGCTCCAGCAGCGATGCCGCGGGTGCCAGCCACTTGGATAACCAGGGTCTGACCCTGTGCCACTAGGAGGCCGTTCACTCCGCCTTGCATCTCAATCCGAAGACGGTCGCGGGTGTCGGTGAGCCTGAATGGTGCGGCGGGCACGTAGTCGTGCGTCGCTACGTCATTCACCGAGCCGGTGATGTCGACCACGAGATCCACCGGAGTCGAGGTGTAGATACACACGGTTCCATCGGCAGCAATAGGGGTCACCACGTTATTGGGGGTGATCGTCCATATCGCTGGGTTCAGGCTCGACACTGTTGGCATCGGCGCATCACACGGGTACACGGAGACAAAGCCGTTGTAGTCAGGGAAAACACTGGTCACGTTGAGCATCGCCGCAGTGGCACCCACCGGAATGCCTTCAGCGCCGGTCACCCGAAGCACCGTGGTCGAGAATGCGCCAAGGCGTGAGGGTGCGCCAAGGCCGCTTCGAGTATCCATCAATCGAGCCGGCGCCACCGAGGCGAAATGCCCAGTTGCCGTCGGCGAGAAGTAGCCGTTTACGTCAACGAGTAAATCGGTGCTTGACGGCGAGTACACACACAAGCCGCCCGTTGCGTCGAGCGGCACATTCGCTCCGTTGGGAACCGTCTGTAAGGCATCGAAGTTCAGCGTTGACACCGTTGGTCGACTCGCCGAACAGTTCCAGATGCTGAGGTAGGAGCCCATCTCGGGGCCGACAACCGTGAAGTTGGCACTGATCGCTTGGGCATCGGCCGGAACGCTGCCACGGCCTGCGATCTGAATGCGCTTCGTTGTGAAGTCGGCAAGACGGCTGGCGCCACGGTTCAAACGTGTGTCAACAAGGCGCTCTGGAACGACTGGGTGCAAACCACCACCACTGCCGAGCGGTGCCGTCGTCGGCACAGGCTGCATGCCGGTTGACGCTGCGGGATCCACTGTAAACGTCCAACCGACAACGCGAGCACGCGAGGTAACCGACACGGTGTAGCTATCGGCGGGTAGCTGAATGCGAGGGACGACGACAACTGCGTTGTTACCAGCCAAAATCGCTTGGGCCGTACCCGTGGTGTTGTGTTGCGACAACACACACACCTCAAGGTTGCCGCTGCTGCTGTGCATCGTCGCCGATGGCGCTGACCCCAGGGCTTCTGGCATCAGCGCAATCACTGGCAAACCGGCGGCGCCGCTCCATCCGCAAAAGCCCAACGGATCTGGAGTCTCGACCACAAAGCGATCAAGGTTGGTTGTGGTGCCGTTGCCCGGGAACGTGATCGGAACGATTTGCGGCACCTGTGGCCCGAGGCCTCGGATGATGTCGAGCGTTGCACCCGAATGCCAAAGCGGTGTAGATGGATCATCGCACTTGCCAAAACCAACCGTTTTTAGATTCGGACGAAGCACTCCGATTGCGTGAAATGGCCCCGTCATCCACAACTCAACATGCGAGCGGGCTGTGGCGTTGTAAGCGCTTGACACCGCAACGTTGCCGTTGTTGCCAGCGAGATCGCCGCTGGGGCTATACCCGGGCACGCCTGGAATCTCGTCGTGGCTGATGCCGTTTTGAAGCATGTAGCACGAGTGGTTGTAGGCGCCCGCGGATAACACTGGGTCGGCTGCTACTGGCGCCAGATTAGCCATCTCGCGGTAGTAATTCACCGTGACCAACCAATCGGCATCGCGAGGAATGAAAGGCGGTGTTGCGTCGGCAAATGCATCGGTTGCGAAGGCGCCACCGGTCAATGCCATCGCTACTGCGAAGGTGACAACAATTCTCCAAATGTGGGCGAGTCGCCTCATAGCAGTTCCTTCTCGAAAACCATCTGTGAGGTGTTTCGACACAAACGAGCCGTTGCTTGAGCAACGAACACCAAATGTGTGGATCTTGAGACTTCCTTGAGGGTCGCTTACCACCAAGGGTGAGCAACAAACGGTTGTCTTTGAGCCGTCTCGCATAACCACGACATCTCGCAAACTTTGGGGCGCTTGCAGGCTATGAAGGCCGCCGGTAGCGAAGTGAGGGCCATTAGTCCCTACCCGTGAAGCGATAGACACTTCCCTGCTCAAGCGCAGAGGATTTCGTCGGGCTGTGGTTGCCGAAGCGTTAACGCCCTACGCGAGGACCGCAACCGTCTCGTTGTAGGTGAACACCCGACCGGCCACACGTGGCAGCGGAAACGAACGCAGCGCCACCACGCCAAGGCCGACCTGACGTGCGAGACCATGCACCGCGGCGTAATCAACAAAGCGCACATGGGTGTGATCGCTCGCTTGACCCCGTTCTTGCGGGGTAATCAAAATCACACGTCCGCCAGGCCGAAGGTAGGCAAGATACGCAGTGATGAGGTCACAAGCTTCGACTTCGGTCATGTGCTCAACCACATGTGCCAAGAGCACGGAGTCGAAGGTGTTGCTTTCGGCGTAGCGGCTTTGCTCGAAGTCTTCCGGAGAGAAAGCCGTGAGGCCGCCGCTGACACACGCAGCAACGCTGGTTGGGTTGTGATCCACGCCTACGCCGTGGCCGTTGAGATGCGCCAAGTTGCGGCCGATTCCGCAGCCGATGTCGAGCACAAAGCCCGGTTGCATGCGCCTCAGATTCCATCGGTATGGGATCTGCGGATCGATGACTCGGCGCGCCCACCCGCCACGCGCCGACAGTCGCTGCAACCGCCGGGCGTACGCGGCATCGCTGGTTGATGGCTGCGGCTTCGACGTCACCGCCCCAGCCTAGGAGAACCGGTCGTAGCCCGACACGCTCACACCGGCGCATTAGCCTCGGCGCTCAGTGACTTTCCCAGCCGCGATCACGTTTGCAATTCCTTATTACAGCAACCTCGGGTACCTCCGCGAGGCAATCGACAGCGTGCTCGCGCAAACCACCTCGAACTGGGAGATGATCGTCGTCGACGATGCTGGACCCGAGTCCGCTGCAGATCTAGTGGCAGCGCTCGATGACCCCCGCATCAGCTACGTGCGCAACGAGGTCAACCTCGGACTGGCTGGCAACTGGAACGAATGTCTGCGCCACGCCACCACGCCCTACGTCACGTTGTTGCACTCTGATGACCGGTTGTTGCCCGGCTACGCAGAAGCTGTGCTCGCTGCTGCAGCTGCACACCCCGATGCTGCCGGCGTGTTCACCGATGCCGTCATCATCGGACCCGGCGGCTTACCCGCCCGATCCCTTCCCGATCTCGCCAAGCGACTCATCCGCCGACCGGCAGCCGATCACGACGTCGTGGGCGATCACGGACTGGCTGGAATCGCTGCCGGCAACTACGTGTTTTGCCCAACGCTTTGTTATCGAGCTGCCTCACTGGCCGCCGACCCGTTCGATGGCGGCTGGAAGTTCATGCTCGACCTTGAGCACATGGCCACGTTGCTGCTCGCCGGCTCGCGCTTGCGGGCCGTTCGCCAACCGCTCTACGAATACCGCCGCCATGGGTCGAACCAAACATCAACGCTCACCGCCGACTCACAACGTTTCGTCGAAGAGATTGGTTTCGCTCGAGCGCTTGAAGCGCGAGCGCTCAACCAAGGTTGGACTCGCACAGCACGGGCGTGCAGGCACCGTATTCTCGTTCGTGCGCACCTCGTGGTGCAGATGCTCAGCGACCTGGTTCGGGGTCGATTTGCAGCGTCGCGACAGAAGGGTTCGTTGCTGTTGAACGACCTGCCCCATCGCCGCGATTCTCAGCAAACGGTCTGAATCGCGGGCCAAGGCCCATCAGCGCACCGATGCCGACGCGCACAATCTGCCAGACGGCTCTGAACGAACTCGTTGACGCTTCGCCCGCTACACGTTGGCTGAAATCGGCAGGCACCTCGCACACGCGATACCCAGCGCGGCCCGATGACACGAGCACTTCGAACGACTCCATGAACTGCGCCGGATACGAACGAGCGAACTCGGTGAGCAAGGGCTCTGAGATGACCCGGAAGCCCGAGGTCGAGTCGCGCACGCGCACGCGCCCACGAGAGTACGCAAGCCGCGACAGCATCTTCATCGCGAACCGACGCGCGCCGTGCAGGTCGTAATCGCCAGAGCCCGCAAGCCAGCGCGAGCCAATAAGCAAGTGAGCGTTCAGCCGCTCGGCTTCGTCGATGAGGCGGGGTATGTCTTCGGGCGGATGCTGGCCATCGGCGTCGCACTGCACGACACGTTCGTAGCCATGCTCAATCGCGTAACGGAACCCACACCGCAGCGCGCCACCGATACCAAGGTTCACCGGCAACTCGATGACGACTGCTCCGGCCTCGCGAGCGCGGCGGGCTGTGAGGTCTACCGACCCATCGACAACGACGGCGCAGTCGAGGCCAGCGGCGAGCACTCGCTGCACGATGCCACCGACCGACGTCTCTTCGTTGTACGCGGGGATAAGTACGAGAGCAGGTTTCATCAGTGAGTGTCAGATGCTGGAATGCGACGATCGAGCTCGGCGCGCAGCATTGCGTTGGCCTCGGCAAGGTCACGCGCACGCTCGTGCAACAACGAGACGCTGATCGACAACTGCAGACACATCGCCACAACGAAACCAACCGCCACCACAAGAAACACTGCTGTGCCACTCATCGAGAACAGCCGGGCAACAGGGCCAACCAACGGGGTGAGCAACGACGATGCAATGACCGCCAGCGACACCGCCACCCAGCCCGATGCATAGTGGAATGACAAGCGGCGGCGATGCAGCAACCTGACGGTGAGCACGAGCAATGCTGCCCCGCACACGAAGATGACAGCGCTCTGCTTCACAATGACGCTCATGGTCACAATGCTAGACTTGGCCAGTTGATTCCTCCGGTATCACCCATCAGCGAAGGAAATCCTGTGCGGCTCAGAGACACCCGAACCCGAGTGTCTCGATCAATGCTCGCCCCTCCCCTTGTTGTGTTGGCCCTCATCTTCGTACTAGGGATGTTCAAGGTCAGCGGCAGTTCCATCGCGCTGCATTCTGAGACCGACCCGTCGGCACAAACCGCGCTCACCCCTCGCCCCATCCGCACCGACGAATGGCTCACGCGAACACCGTTAGTGATCCGCCAAGCGGCGCTGAGTTTTCCGGCCACCACCCAGCTTGGCGTCGGAGTTCACGACACCGGCGTGCTCTCAGATCTGCCCGTGAAGGCGTTGTCATCCATCGCCAAGCCGCATTCGTGGTCGTACTTCGTGCTCGATGTCGAGCGGGCCTTTGCGATCGAATGGTGGCTCGTTGCACTTGGCCCGCTGTTGGGTATCTACGCAGTCGTTGCTGCGCTCACTCGCTCGCGGTGGGTGTCGATTTTCTCGGGGCTGCTGGTCACGCTTGCCCCAGCCACCGTGTGGTGGGCTATCCCCACGACAGGCCTATCGGTTCTCTACGGCGGCACCATGCTGGCGTTGTTCATCATGGCATGCCGACACCACGGCCGCCGACGCTACGCGCTTGCCGCTGCCGCTGGATGGGTTGCTAGTTGCTTCGCCGTGCTGCTGTATCTGCCGTGGCTGCTGCCGCTCAGTTTGATCTTCGGAGCCATAGCGCTCACGCAGCTGAGAGGCACCTTCATCGGGTGGCGGCAGGTAGCGATGTTCGCCGCAGCGTTTGGCGGCGTGCTCGTCATCGTCATGGCCATCTACCTTCGCGACCACCAGGTGGCGTTGAAGGCCATCTCGAACTCGGTGTACCCAGGTCATCGCATCTCGCCGAGTGGTGTTGCGCGACCATCCCTGCTGTTCGGTGCCCCCTACGACGTGTACGCCACCACCGCACCGATGGCGAACCACAACGGCACCAATCAGTCAGAAGCATCGTCGGGCCTCATGCTGTGGCTGCCCATCCTCATCGTGGGTGGCGGTTTCAGCGGATTCAGATCTCGTGAACAAGCCAGCCGCGCTCTCGCTGCGGTGCTCACCGTTTCAATGATCCTTGCCGCATGGGCACTGCTGCCTGTGCCTTCATTCGTGGGATCACTGTTGGGCCTCACCAGCGTTCCCGGCGATCGTTTGATGTTGCCGCTCACGGTGGCCGGAGCGCTTGCCGCCGGACTGTATGTGCACCGCATTGTCAGCGACCCAAGCGTTCGACCGTCTCGAGATCGCGTGCTCATCGCCACGCTCATGTTTGTGTTTGTTACCGGATGGGTTGGCGCCCAGACCACCATCAAAGACGCACCGGTAGGGAACCCTCGAATCCTGATTCTGCTGGCGCTGATCAGCTTGGTTGTCGCTGCAATATTGAACGGTCGAGTCGTGCTCGGGCTTGGCAGCGCATGCGCGTTCTTGCTCATCGGATCAGCGCGAATCAACCCAATTCAAGTGGGTCTCGAGCCCATCACGCGCGACCCACTGATGCTGCAGATTCAACGCGAGCGCGTTGGCAACGAGTCGGCTGCATGGGCAGCCCTCGGCGCCGGAGCCGGGCATGCGCTATCGATCTTGGCCGCATCCGGAGTACCAACCGCCACGCACGTGAGTTGGTACGCCGATCCAGCCGCATGGACAAAGCTTGATCCGGCAGCCGATAACCGCAACACATGGGATCGCTTCGCAATGGTGTCGATGGAGATCAACGACGAACTGCCGGGCATCGACATTGCCCTACCCGTGACCGATCAGATCGTGATCACCACACCAACGTGCGATGCCGCGCTACAAAAACTGGGCATCACGTATGTGATCACCGAGCAGGCAGCCGATGGTGTGTGTCTGCAACTTGTCGACGAACCGAACACCGCTGGCGAGCGCTACATCTACCGAGTTCGTTAGAGCACGTAGCCGAACACGTCGACGATGAGGTCGGTGCGGCCCGCGTTGTTGTAGGCCTGTAGCGACCCGTCTTGGCCGAGGCGAAGATACGCCTGGTTTGGCACCGGCCAACCAATCACAGGATTCAGCGTTGATGCCAACGGCATTGTCGAACCTGTGGGCCACACCGTGACAAACGACGGCGCCGAACTGTTCACCGAGGTGACGTTGACGATGACTGCAGTGGCTCCGCTGGGCACCGGACTATTTGTAGTCATCGGTAAGCCCAACGACTGGCGTTGGCCAATGCCACCCGGGCGCACACCAGTGCCATCGCGAGTATCGACGAGTCGTTGCGGTGCAACAGGAACGAATGCTCCACCACGCGCCGAGAAGTAGCCAATGACATCGGCAACCACATGCGAAGAGCCAGCCGAGTTGAAGATGCTCACCTGGCCGTTGCCACCAACCTTTGAGACCACCAAGTTGGCCACCGTGAGACCGGGCACATAGTTGTGTGTCGACGCATTCGGCCGCGCCTCCCCGGCGGGCCACACCGTAACGAATCCCTGGCCAGTGGGCTGATCAACCGTCACGTTCAACGCCACGCCCGAAACACCCGTTGACGGAACTCCGCCAACGCCCGTGACAGAGAGGTTGATAGATGCGGCCCGCCCGATGGGAGCCGTGTTGCCACCAGTGCCGGTGCCATCGCGGGTGTCGAGCAATCGAGCTGGAGTCACTGCGGTAAATCGGCCGCCCGACGGCGGAGGCGAAGCGGTGTAATAACCGGCCACATCGGCGATGAGATGGGTGCTGCCGATTGAGTTGAACAGGTTCACTTTGCCGTTGGCCCCGAGTTTCACCGTGACCAAATTTGGTACGGTTTGGCCGGGCACGAAGTTGAGGTTTGAGACCAACGGTTGCGCCTCGCCCGATGGCCACGCCGTGATGAAGCCAAACCATGTTGGCTCGGTAACGGTCACGTTCATCACCACCGCGGTGACGCCAACGGCGGGCACACCGCCAAGACCCGCCACGTTGAGTTCGGTGAAGACCCCCGTGTTCAACGGAACGATGTTGCCGCCCTCTCCAGTGCGAGTGTCGAGCAAGCGGGACGGTGTGAGCGGCACAAAGTAACTCGGCGTTGGAGGCACCGGCTTCTCTTGACGCAACGGACCCGACGCGTAGCCCACGCCAGAACCCGAGGTGTTACGCATCACGATGTAGACCCAATAGGTGCCGTTGGCCATTGCTGAACCCGCAACATCGGTGCCGTTCCAGTTGAACGTGTTGACCCCACCGACCACCGAGATGTTGCTGGCAATCTGCGTTCCGCTGTAACTGCCACGGGTGGTGGTGACATAGATGTCGGCTTTGGCGTTGGCTGCGCCGGCGGCATCGGCAAACGTGATCGGGTAACTCGAGCTGAAGGCTGCGTCGTCGGCCAAGCGAATCTCACGCAGGTTGAACGCTCGCACACCTGGGTCTTCGTTGAGGTCGAACCGCAGACGCGTGGGGCGCTGGCCACGCCAACCCGACACGATGCCGCTGTTCTGGTCATGTATCGCCCCCGGCGGGGCGGTGGACATATCGATCGACATCCGGTGGCATCCGGGGAACACAATGAAGTCCTGCGTCTCTGTCCATGTTCCAGCGGGCATCCACGCCATGCGACCAACCATGCCTTCACCCGAGCCGCCGCCGAGGCTGAAGCCACCGTTGTAGCAAACGTCGACAGTGAGGTGGTGATAGCGATCGGTGTTCAACGGCGGTCCGAGGGCCAATCCAATGAACGGGTCGTTACGCACGCTGGAGCCGGTGAGGTCGCCGCTCGCGGTGGAAAGAAAGGCGACGTCGTTGGTGAGGTTCACGTCGTCCATGCCTGCAAAGTCCCACGGGTTTCCACGCTCGACGGTGGCGTAGTCAGCGCCGCCTTCTTCGTTAGGCGTGATCACCACTGGACGCGGCACTCCGGTGGGCGGAGTTTGCGATGCGCCGGCACGATGCAGGCGCACCCAATCGATCTGCACGTTGATTGCTGGGTCACCGCCAGCAAGAGCGATGCCGCGGAACAGTTCAAAGCGAACAATGTGCCCGCCCCACACCGCAGCAGCCCCAGCGGCCTTGTAGTTGCTGCGATCGGTGAGATCGAAATGCACGTTCTGGAATCCGGGAGTAGCCAACAGGTTGAAGCCAATCAAACCCTCTTGGCCCGCAGCGTTCCACCATCGAATCGCGAAGCTCATATCGGCTTCGGCACGAATGCGCATGGTGACCTGCGTGTAGCGCCCACCATCGATAGGGCGCTTCCATCCGTCGTGCCCCCATGGCAGTACCGCACTGGTTTGCGACCAGTTCATCAGCAATCGCAGCTCGGCATAGTTTCTGGTGGCGGCCGTCAGCACACCGCCAGAGAGATCAACAGCATCGGCGTTTGCGACACCAGCGCCGACGATGGGGATGATGTCTTCGGCGTTCGAGAAGTCCCACGGATCGCTGAACGTGTCGGTGGCGAAGTCGCCCGATGTCGACAGGTTTGCAGGCGGCGAGAGCGCCCCCGTGAGGTCTACTTGGGTGCCAGGAGTAACGGCGATGGCCGGCTGCGCAGCTAACGGCAGCAGGCCCACGGTGAGAACAAGTACGAGCGCAGACCGGCGAAGAAACATCACCTGATCTATCGGCGCGTTACGGGGCCGAGTTAAGCCGTTCCGCCACCGAGCCGATGCGATCGCCGAGATCGTTGACCGTTTCGCGCATCTGTGAGCGAAGTTGGTGAAGCTCTTCATCAAGTCGCCCAACCTTTATGTGTAGCGCCCGCAACTCCTCACGGTAACCGGCGGTGGTTTGCGCGTTAGAACGGCCACCGACGAGTCGGCTCAGTCGTGACATCAGTGCCATCAGATGCTTCCCTTCGTGAAATGTCTGGTTGCTAACTCGACCATCATGCGGCCGGTCTCCGCTTGAGAAGCTTGCGACGCCATTCGTTCGCGGGCGCTCGCGCCAAGTCGAGAACACAGCGCCGAGTCTGACGCCAACGCGCGCATGTGTGCCGCAGCTTGTTCGACATCGGGTTCGGCCCACATCGCCTCAGGTGGATAGATGCCCTGACCGTGCCGCACTGGCACCAGCTCGTAGTCGACCATTGCAGCGCACGAGTCGTCCATGAAATCGAGATTGCCCGAATAGCGCGTTGCGATAACCGGCTTACGCAGCCACATTGCCTCGGCGCAATGAAGGCCAAGGCCTTCGGATCGGTGCAACGAGACGAGACAGTCGGCAACCTGCAACACCGCCATCTGATCGGGACGGCTGAGATGCTCGTCACGCACGATGATGTCGCTACGGCCCGACGCAGCCAGGAGTAACCGTTCGTGCTGCTGCCACCCCTTGTCGCCGTTGAGGGTCTTGATCCACAGCAACGGCCCTTCGCCATCGGCGAACGCACGGGTGAACGCCTCGATCACCCCAAATGGGTTCTTACGTTCGGGCACGCTGAACTGATCGAACGTTGCCAAAAACACAAAGCGGTCATTAGGCAATCCGAAGCTTGCACGCGTGCGCTGCGACGGTTGCGGCTGAGCCACCGGCAGCGGCACGCATCGAACTGGTTTGTCGGTAACCCGCGAGAATGCATCGGCAACGAACTGCGAGCCGGTCCATATTTCGTCTACGTGATCGATTGCTGGCAGCATCGTCGCCGGGATGTGTTCGAGTTCCCAGAACCAGTATCCGATTGTGTAGCGACCATCGAGCAAGGTGGCGCCGTGATCGGACACAACGAACTCAAATTGATCAGCGTTGACGACAACGATGTTTGTGGCGAAGCGAGCTTCTCGGGGCGTCGCAGCTTCGTCGCTACGGCGAGCCCCAAGCGAACGATTGTGGTTCAGCGCCGACACGCCAACACCTGCCGCCCCGAAGGCCGCCACCAACTCGCGCGCGATATGCCCCTGACTCTGATCGAAGTCGATGTAGCCGAGCACGTTGACACCTGCCGAATCGAAGCCGATCGACTTAATTGCATTGCACGCACCAACGCCGGACGCAAGCAACGCGGAACGACCCTCGAGCCGCCAACTCGCATCGGCCCACTCAGCAAATCTCGCTGCGTCGACGCTGCGTGCATGCGGAAACGCTGCCTGCAGATCGGGACGCTGGTCACGTACGGCCAACCAGTAACGCCCGATATCTGCGCCACCAGGTTCGGGTGACTCAAGCCAGCGCATGAACGCAGCGTTGTGAGTACTAAACGGCTCTGGTGGCAACTGTGCGACGCCCTGACGCCACGCCAAGATCGCTGCGCGCATCAGCGTGCGCATCGCGTGGTCCACCGCGATGCCTCCCGGCAATTTGATCGGAGCCTCGGCGCCCTCAATCTGAGCTGTCGCTGATTGCACCGCTGCGGCCAATACTGAGTCATCAGACAGACGCATCCGGGTCGGCGCGCCATCGAACGAGAAGAACCACGGCTGGTCGCGATCGATGAGATCAATATCGACGAGGGTCGGTGCGATTGCGGTAGGTGCCCGCCACGGGCCAGCACCGATTCGTTCGTCAACACAGTGACCCGCACCAAACATCCGACCCATACGATCGAGCCACGGACCGACCTCGCCAGCGGCGCACCCGAGTTGTTGATACAGCCACACAAGTGCACCTTGCGCTCCTGGTCGAAACGCAGCGGCAACGGTGCAGTGCTCGCCTCGCTCGATGAGATCGCCTTCTTTGGGCGCCAACCCATCGCTTGGAAGCACAGAGGAGGATCGAGAAATCAAGGTCGCCACATCGGCACTCACCATCGACGAGCAATCACCCAACACAGCTACCGAACCGACGCGCAGGACCACAACCGACTCGTCGGCTCGGTCGAGAAGTCGCTCGACAGCCACCGCCGCGCGACACCATTCATAGAGGCGGGCGGGCAGCGCCGTAATCAGCCGCCCCCACCCCGCACCAGTTGGCTCGGCGAGGTCGACATCGCACCATTCAATCGCCAACGACGTTGGCAGCGTTGGACGCAGGTGCGGGTCGCCACACCAGACCGCTGAGATCGACCAGCGAGGATGATGCTGACGAAGCGCGCTCGTGATGGGCACGAGGTTCCATTGACCAGCGGGCACGATGAGGCACACTCGACACGATTCACCCGCGAGTACCGCCACCTCAGCGCAACGCCTTGCTCACCCAGTCGTCGCGGCGAGGCGCGAGGTTGTGGTTGTAGTACGGGTCGTTGACCAACTGCTCGCGCCAGCGGCTGCGAATGAACGCGTGCTCTTCGTCGCTGGGGTGAGGCTCACGGGTCTGGCTCTCGAAGTGATACAGCTCTACGTACGGTGTCCAAACGACCCGATGGCCTTGCGAACGCACCTTCAAACTGAGGTCGACATCGTTGTAGCTCGAGTGCAGCATCGGCGTGAGCCCGCCCACTTGCTCGAACACGTCCATTCGCAACAACGCACATGCGGCGGTGACGCCAACGGTTTCGCGTTGCACCACCAACAGACCAAATGGCCCGAGCTCATTGCCTGCCCAACGGAACATGGCGTGATAGGGGTCGCCGTTGTACACGTGGCCAGCGTGCTGAATGGTGCCGTCGGCGAAGTACAGCTTGGCACCCACCATGCCCACGCCATCTTCGAGCGCAAGCGGCACCATGTCGGTTAAAAAATCGGGAGTGATCACTTGCATGTCGTCGTTGAGCATCAGCAACAGCTCGCCGGTTGCATGCGCTGCACCCAGATTGATCTTCTCGCTGAAGTTAAACGGACGGTCGTACCAAACGATCTTCACTCGATCGCCGCCGATGCGTTGCAACGCATGAATAACCGACGGTGGCGTTGGCGTGTCGGCCACGATGATGATCTCGAGATCTGGATAGCTCTCTTTCTCGATCAAACTTTCGACGGTCTCAACAACAAGATTGCGCGTGACGCCCCACACGATTGAGCTCGTGCCGCGAGTAGGGATGATCACGCTGACGCGAGGTGTACGCGTGAGGTGCCGACGAAAGCGATAGGTGCCGAGCGGCTCTTGCATCTCGACCGTGGCGGCGATGCCCAAGCGGTCGGCGTGATCTTGCAGAGCTCGCTTGCCCGACTCATATGCGTAGGGCTTGGCGTCTTTGTTGCCGGCCACCGAAGTTGGTAGCTGCCGCCAGATGTAGAGCAGGTACGGAAAGTGATGGATGTAGCGCGCCTTCTCGGTGACCCGCAGAATCAGGTCGTAATCCTGACTGCCTTCGAAGCCCGGACGGAACCCACCTACCTCGTTGACCAACGAGCGGCGCAACACCGAAAAGTGCGTGCAGTAGTTCTGGCTGCGAAGGCGCTCGGGCGACCAATCGGGCTTATAGAACGGCGTGACAATCTGACCCGATGGCGTGAGATGCGCTTCGTCGCTATACGAGTAGTCGATGTCGGGATGCATGCCGAGCACCTCGACGAAACTGGCAAGTGCTACTTCGTTGAGTAGGTCGTCGTGGTCGAGTAACGCAACGAAGTCGCCAGTGGCCATTGCCAGTGCATCGGCCGAGGCGGCGATGATGCCACCGTTCTCACTTCGGTGAATGACCTTGATGCGCTTGTCAGAACGAGCAGCGGCATCGAGTAACGAAGCGATCACTGGATCGGTAGAGCAATCGTTAACAAGGCACAGTTCCCAGTTGTCGAAGGTCTGCGCAACGACCGAATCGATCATCGCCAACAGCACGTCGTGCGGCGGGTCGTACACCGGCGTGAGCACCGAGAACAACGGGGTCATCGGCGCAACTTCTTGCCGACCTTGATGACCAACCGACGCACGTAGGTACGCCACCGCTTGACACGCAAGAGCACTTCGTCTTTGAGGAACTGATGGATCATCAGTGTTGGGGCAACCGCCGCATGCATTGACTTCACTTGGCCGCGCAGCAACCCGTTCTCGGCTTCGGCGCCGATAACCGCATCGCGGGCGCTCCAGATCTCGGTCTTGAGCTGAATATATGTCTGCTCGTTGGGTCCCACGAGAGCACGCAGGCGATCGACTTCGGCACGCAGTTGGGCGAGTTCGTTGTCGTTGGTGTTGTCGCTACCGGGCTTGGCTGGCATAAGCGCACAGGCTAGCCGCCTCGGCGGGTCACTTGGATTGAGCACGTGGCAGATGCCTACGCAACTAGAGTGAGGTCTTCATGTCTCTCAAGTCCGCGATGGCGCACCGCAACCTGTTGTATTTGCTGTCGCTCAAAGAATTGCGCACGCGATATAAGAAATCGGTACTGGGCTGGGCATGGAGCCTGCTCAACCCGCTGTCGCAGATGGTCATCTTCACCGTGATCTTCCGCTACGTGTTCAAGGCAAAACCTTTGGCCGGCGACCCCAGCGGGCTCGCCAACTTTCCGTTGTACTTTCTCTCGGGCCTGTTGCCCTTCAACTTCTTTGCGATCACCGTGGGCGTATCCATCGGTGCGGTGCAAGGCGGCGCCGGGCTGATCAAGAAGGTGCAGTTCCCCCACGAGCATCTCGTCTTTTCTGTGGTCATTGCCCAGTTCGTGACGCTGATGATTGAGCTGGGCGTCCTCACTGTTGCCATGCTCATCGGCGGCAACATGGTGCTGCCGTGGCTTCCAGCGATGATTGCCGTGATGTGCATGCTTGCGCTGTTCACTACCGGCGTAGCGCTTGCGCTCTCGGCAGCCAACGTGTTCTTCCACGACGTGAACTACCTGTGGACCATCGGGTCTCAACTGCTCTTCTACGCCACCCCGGTTATCTACTTTCCAGCCTCAGTCGGCTTGCCAGCACTTCAGTATCTCGCCCGCTACGGACCAACGGGTGCCTTCATCACAGCTGCGCACGACATCATGTACGACGGTCGAATTCCTGGCGTGATCAACCTTGTCGAACTCATGGTGCTTGGCTTTGGAATGTTCTTTCTGGGTGCGTGGGTCTTCAACCGTCTCTCCCCCAAGTTCGCCGAGGAGATGTAGACCATGAGCAACATCGCCCTCGAGGTATCGCACCTCACCAAGAGCTTCCGCTTGCATAGCGAAAAGACCAATTCGATCAAGCAACTCATCGCAACTGGTGGGCGTAACAAGTTCGCAGAGTTCACCGCACTCAGCGATGTGTCGTTCACCGTGAACGAAGGCGAAGTCTTCGGCGTCATCGGACAAAACGGCTCGGGCAAATCAACGCTGCTCAAGTGCATGGCCGGCATCTTGCAGCCCAATGCTGGCTCCGTCACGGTGCACAAGCGCATGTCGGCGCTGCTCGAACTGGGCGCCGGATTCCACCCCGAACTCAGCGGCCGCGAGAACATCTTTTTGAACGCCGCCATTCTCGGAATGGGACGCCGCGAGATTGCGGCACGGTTCGACGAGATCGTCGAGTTCTCCGGCTTGGAGAGCTTTATCGATGCACCCGTGAAGACATATTCGTCGGGCATGTACGTGCGCTTGGCGTTCGCCGTCGCCATCAACGTTGATCCGCGCTTGCTCATCGTTGACGAGATTCTTGCTGTGGGCGACGTGACCTTTCAGCAGCGCTGCCTCGAGAAGTTCGTTGAGTTCCGTAACGACGGGCGCACCATCATCTTGGTGACCCACGACCTCGGCAGCGTGAAGAACATGTGTGACCGCGCCATCTGGTTGACCCACGGCGTCATCACAGGCGAAGGCGACCCATCAGATCTTGTCGACGCCTACACCGAGATGATGCTGGGCAATCGCAACCGCAACGTTGATGGCAGCGTGCGCCGCGGGTCAGGCGAACTGCAGATCTCGTCGGTCGAGCTATTCGTGGGCGACAACCCCGAACCCGTCAAGCGTTTCCGCACATCGGACAACATTCGTTTGCGACTGAACTACACCGCCGCCAAGCCGGTTCCGAAGCCCATCTTTGGGTTCGAGATCGAGAGCCTCGGCGGCGCAACCGTGACCGCGCCGTGCACTCGCGACGTTGGCCTTATTCCCGAAATGGTTTCGGGCGAAGGGCACGTAGACATCGTGATGGATGCGGTCGGTTTGCTTCCTGGCACCTACGACATTCACACCACCGTCACCGACTTCAATCGGCAACACGAATACGACAACGTGCATCTGGCCTTGCGTTTCGATGTCATGTCGGGCAAGCCCTATGAGACCGGCGGGCTCGTGACAATGCGCCCACAGTGGTCGATGGGGTCCTGACGTGAGTCAACAAGGACCCGAACAGGTCGGCTGTTGGCGGGTCGGCGGCACCCCGTTCGTTCACAGTTTCACGATCAACACCGCTACCCACAACGCCTGTACTCGTACTCGCGGCGAACCTAGGATCTGAAACATTGAACCAACCAAAAGATCTCCTAGGCCACGGCGCAACGTTCATTTCATACGCACAGAACGCCGAGGACGTCGTGCTGTGGCGCGCTTTACGCCACATCACCAACGGCACCTACGTTGATGTAGGGGCATGCGATCCCATGAGGTACTCCGTCACGAAAGCGTTCTACGACCGGGGTTGGTCGGGCATCAACGTGGTGCCTGCTGAGGAATATGCCGGCCAGCTCAGCGCTCTGCGCCCGCGCGACACCACACTTCACGTTGCGGCCGGAGCCTCGGATGGTCCCGCAACGTTCAACCTGTCGCATGGCACCGGACCGTCGTCTCCCAGCGATGACCGAGCCGAGCGCGATGGGGCCCTTGGATTCGGCATTGAGAAAGTGTCGGTTGACGTTCGCCGACTGGATGGCCTGATCGCGGAAACACCGCTAGCGAACCACGAAATCCACTTTCTGAAAATTGACGTCGAAGGCGCCGAGGCAGCGGTCTTGGCCGGCATCGACTTGTCCACTGTTCGCCCATGGGTCATCGTGATTGGGTCAACCGAGCCGTTCTCAGCCCAGGAGACAGACGGCGAGTGGCGGCCAGCGCTTGTTGCGCACAACTACACCCATGCACTCTTCGATGGGCTCAACAGCATTTTCGTTGCTGGCGAACACATAGACCTGCTCCCGCTACTTACCTACCCCGCAGGCGCGCACGACCAGCCGTATGTCGCATCCCAGTTGCCCTCTTTTCAAGAGGCCGTCACCCAGAACGTGATCAGCGCTCAACGCTCGGCCCAGCGGCTTGTCGATGAGTTGACCGAGAAGAACCGAGTGTTAGAGCAGTCGCTGAACTTCATCGAGGCAAGGCGGCGGGCGCAGAGGCACGAAATTCTCGGCCTCAACGAATCGCTCAGCACGGTCGAGCGAGAACGGGATCAGATCCTGGTCGCCAACCAGCACAACCACAGTGAACGCGATCACTATGCGCAACTTGTTCACGCTATTCACCAGACTCTTTCTTGGCGAATCACAAAGCCAATCCGGGTAGTACGTCGTTTTGCAGGAAAGTCAAAGGCCGTCCTCGTCCAACAGAAGACTGTCGAACCAGAAACGAACAAGTTGTCCCACCGCGGTTCGCCGTTGTCGGCCGCAGCGCTGGCTCGCCTACGGCAGGTAGCGGTGCTTATCGATCCCGATACCGATCCCGAAATGTCGCAGCTTGATACCTTCGACCAAATTGGGGCATGCCTCGTAGCCTCAGCGCTCGAGCCAACCACCTCAGCTTGGCTGGTACTCGTCGCCGCAGGAGCGGCTTACCCGAACGACATTGAGGTCGCGGAGGCTGCTCGGGCGTTACGCCTTGACGGCCCTCAGTCTTTGTTCGACCACGCGACCCGGTTCTTCGCCAACTGTTGCCGCTACGGCCGGGCTACGGATCTACCCCTTGAGATCATCTCCCAGTCAGTCTTGGTCGATGTCAGCCACACCGCCGCACACAGCCTTCACACCGGCATCCAACGCGTTACACGTGAGACCGTGTCGGAGTGGGTCGGCGCCCACGATGATGTTGTGCTCGTACATTGGGATTTCTCAACCAACTCGCCGAAACGGATGTCCGATGCCGAGGTCAACCGCTTCGTTGGCTGGAGGGAACATCTCGCCGGCGACACAACCACCGGGCCCCGAGACATCGGAGACGCTTCGGGCAGAGTGGTCATCCCATGGAACTCCGTGCTCGTCATTCCCGAACTCGCTGCCGAAGCCGACAGATGCAATGGATACCGAACGATGCGGACGTCGGGAATCTGCCAACTCTCAATGATCGCTTACGATTTGATTCCGTATACCGCCCCTGAGACCGTGGCCGACGGCATGCCCACCATGTTCGCCAACGCCGTCACAGTGACAAAGGCCGCTGATCGCATTTCAGCCATCAGCAAAGCCACCGCCACCGAATACACGGCTTTTTGCTCCACCTTTGCGTTGCAAGGGCTCGTCGGGCCCAACATCGCAGCGCATCCGCTGCCATCAGAAGTAGTCGGCTTGACCGAGCAGAATCTCGCCGACACTCATGCACAGCTCGGTCTCGGTCGGACCCCATTAGTGCTCGTGCTCGGAAGTCACGAGCCCCGCAAGAACCACATTTCGGTACTTGAAGCTGCCGAGTCGTTGTGGCGCGGTGGCCTCGAATTTCAATTGGTTTTTGTGGGAGGCAGCGGGTGGAAGGGCGACGAGTTCAACAACTTCAGCCGACGACTCATCGCGTCCAACCGCGACATCCAAGTCATCAAGAGCGCCACCGAGAATCAAATCTGGTCGTTGTACCGCTTGGCAGAATTTACCGTTTTCCCATCCCTCCTCGAGGGGTTCGGACTGCCAATTGCGGAATCCCTAGCCTCCGGAACCCCAGTGATCACATCGAACTACGGCTCAATGCACGAGGTCGGAGACGGCGGCGGCGCCGTCATGGTCGATCCAAGGGTGCCGTCAGAGATTGCCGACGCAATGCGTAAATTGCTCACGGACCCAATCGAACTCAATCGATTGCGACTCGAGGCCAAGGCTCGGCAATGGCCAACATGGAAAACCTATTCGGCCGATGTGTGGGCTCACCTTGTGCCCCGATCCACGTAGCACCAGCAGATTTGATGGCGGCGCGACTTCACCCTAATCCGGGATCGAAATCGTTCTGCGGGTCTGCTGTCTGCAGAGTGGGGCGCCTTGCTGACACGGGCGAACACAAATGAGGGAAAGAGGCCGCGTTTTAACCTGCGAGCCCTAGCGCCTCAGGAGCAACGTTTCGCTCCGGGATTATCACGACGTACGCGCCCCGGATGAATTCCTCATAAGCAATCGATTGGTCTTTGAGCCCGTCAACAACTGCTTCGTAACGATGCTCGTCTTGAGCAATTGGGAGATACATCACGTAGGCAGCACTGGCCGCGCTGCGAGCCTCAACGCTCCACAACGGATAACGATCAAAGTCAGATGCCGCGCGCACGGCCTCGTGTGATTCCCACGTCAACTTGTACGCCACCCAATAACTCGCATATACGTGACGAATCTGGCGACTCTCTAACAAGCGCCCCACCGGCGCCGTCGAAGGGGGCGCTACGTAAGCATCTCGAATACCCCAAATCGTCGCGCCACTCACCAACGCAGCGAAGACCGACAAGCCAGCGAGTATCGACAACCTTCGGGTGCAACTGACAATACAAAAGGCCACAGTTGGCGCCAAGAAAATAAAGTAACGACCAGAACCGACATAGAAAGCACCTGCGGCGAGGGCATGCAAGGGTACGAACACGAGCGCAACAAGAAATAACGGGTGCCAGACCACCCTGTTTCGACAGCAGACCACTACTGCCGTCGCTATCGCGCCAAGAATCAAAATCGGCACCAACGGACCCGCCCCGAGTGTGAGCCACCGCTCCGTGTACGGCTGGCGGCCACCAACGGCCATTGGGAGTCCGGCGGTAACAATTGAGTTGAGGTGGTCGACATAACCACCTTGGCCCCCCGCAAGCTGTTTAAGCGGCAAGCCGTCATATTTGATGTAGTACACAAGCCATGGCGAAGCGCCGATCAAGCCCCCAACCAGCGCAACGAGCCACTCGGCGAACCTGTTGCCACGGCGCACAAGCAGCCAAACGATTGCTGGCACTGCGAAAAAAAGGATCTGGAACGAACACCACCATCCGAGTCCAAGTACCAAACCAAATCCAAACCACACGATCAAACGCGATCGATTCCGCTGGATCAACGAATCGGCAGCCAAAACGGCAGTCAATCCGAATATCAGCGTGGGCTGGTAAAACAGCATTGCCTTTGTGCTGAGCAACACCCATGCAGCCGGAAAAACCCAAACCAAGAGACCGGCAAATATGGCTCGATCTCTCCCGACGTGGTTTCGAGCGATCAGGAATGTCAGACCAGCCACAAGCAACGATTCGACGAACGGCACTGCATAAAACGCGAACACATCGGATCCGGTTACCTTCATGATCGCGCCTGTCACGACCATCTCAAGCGAACCTGCGTAGCTCTGACCCCAATAGAACGTGGTCCACTCGCCCCGAGCGAAATGCCGGGCCATCAGCCCGGCGATTGCCTCATCGGAGTTCACCCTGCCCACCGGCATCGCGTGAATCAAAAGGCGAATCATGAGTCCCGTCAGGGCAACGACTGATGCACACGCCGCCAACAAGATACGGCTTCTTCCACCAACAGATTTGGGGGCCAAGGCTTGCAGTTTGATTGTCGAACAGTACCGCAGAATTTTCCCGAACTCCGACGCACGACAGTTGCGCTGTTCGTGATCAAACCGACCACGTGAGCCGGCAAGTTGGCGGCATCTATGGCCAACGAGCGCGGCAGGTGTTCCCAAGTTTGATCCTCGCAGCTTGACCACAGCAAGGCCTCAAAAACTGCTGTCGGTAAAGCCGCTTTCAGACGTGCCGCAACCTTCGAGATGCAACTGTCGATTGTGTACTACCGCATCGCGATCGACTGCACGTCGATCCCCTATGCATGCGACTTCGAGTTCCATCCGAGAAACGGGAGTAATGCGCCGTTGGCGAGCAGGTAACGCTGGCTACAGAAGAACAACTGCCTTTGAATATCGGACAAGTGCGTAGGAGACAGCACCAACTGGCGCGCATAGCCGCACCACGCAATCGTGCTGGCAATTCTTGTGCTGCCGTGTTGTCCATCTGCGATGTCGAAAGTGATCAAGCCATCGAACCGAAGGCGATGTATCAACAGTGAGTGTCTGCGGGATTACCGAAGGGGAGAGATCGATGCACTGCTTAGGCCTGCGGCACGCGTCCGATGACCAACACCGATTGGCCAAACGGTGGCCGCACATGCGATTCGAGCCAGCGCGTTGGCGGCACGACGAACCGATCGTAAATGCCGCTGAGCACCGAATGCGTTGGTCTCTTGCGCAGCAATCGAGCCACCAGCAGCCAGGCAAAGAACCCCGGCACGTTTACGTAACGGGCTTCAACTACCTCGAAGCCGGCGGCGGCAAAACGATCGCTCAACTCTCGCTTGCGATAGCGACGCACGTGACCGATCGACCTATCGAAGTCGCTCATCAACAGTTCAAACGCCGGGCTATACACCGCAACGAAACCACCGGGACGCACAACCGTGCAGAGCTCGCGCAACGTAGCTTCGTCGTCTTCAATGTGCTCAAGCACGTTCGACAACACGGCTCCATCAAACGGACCAAGCGCCGCGGCATCGCTGGCGTATCCGTGCACCACCGTGACGCGGTGGTCGCCATGAGTTGTCTTCGCGATTGCGGCGCTGCCCCGAAGAGACGGCTCAACCGCGACCACATGATCGGCGGTCTGCAGCAGGGCCAAGGTGAACGTGCCCACGCCGGCACCTACCTCGAGCACTCGGCCATGCGATGCCAGCTCAACAAGCGAGCGCAGCCACTCGTTGTAATTGGGTACATGCTCGTCGAGTTCCTCAAGCGTTTGCTCAAGTGCGATATCGGCCTCAGCGAATGATGCTCTGTGTCGTCTCGGGGCCATGAAGACCTCACACTAGTAGGCCGTCAGTGGCCCACTCGGGTCTGCGCTCACCTCTAGACTGTTGCAGCCCTCAGGAGGGCTTTGTCAGCAGGGTGAAGGGCACATGGGTTCACGAATCGCAATCATCGGCACGGGCTACGTTGGTCTCACGACCGGTGCGTGCTTTGCGCACCTTGGACACCACGTGGTGTGCGCCGACATCGACCCGGCCCGCATCGAGCGGCTCAGCAACGGCATCTTGCCGATCTACGAGCCAGGCCTGCAAGAGATCGTCGAGGCGGGCATCGCCAGCGGTCACCTTCGCTTCGTCGTGGGCGCTGCAGTTGCCGCCAAGGATTGCGAGTTCGCTTACCTGTGCGTGCAGACCCCGCAGGGCGACGATGGCGCTGCCGACCTCACCTACCTGCAACAAGCGGCCGCCGAGATTGCATCGGTGCTTCCTGCTCACGCAGTGGTCGTCAACAAATCAACCGTGCCAGTCGGCTCTACCAAAGTGGTCGAGCGTGTGCTCGGTCGTCACGATGTCTCGGTGGTCTCGAACCCCGAGTTCTTGCGCGAAGGTTCGGCCGTCAGCGACTTCCTGAAACCTGATCGAGTTGTCATCGGCAGCGACGATCCCAGCGCCGCCACCCGCGTGGCCGATCTGTACTCCACCACCAGCACACACCTCATCGTCACCGATCCAGCATCGGCCGAGACCATCAAGTACGCAGCCAACGCGTTCTTGGCAACGAAGATTTCGTTCGTCAACGCAGTGGCCGCCGTGTGCGAAGCCGTGGGTGCCGACGTGAACGATGTCGTGCTCGGGCTCGGTTACGACAAGCGCATCGGTCACGAGTTCCTTCGCCCCGGCCCGGGCTGGGGCGGCAGTTGCTTCCCGAAAGACACGCGAGCGATGGTCAAGATCGCCGAAGACGCCGGCTACGACTTCAACTTGCTCAAGGGTGTTGTTGTGGTCAACGACGAACAGCGCGAGCGCATGGTGGCCAAGGTCGAGCGCGCCGTTGGCGGCAACCTTGACGGCGCAGTGGTCGCCGCATGGGGCCTCACGTTCAAGGCCAACACCGACGACCTTCGCGAGTCGCCAGCGATTGCGATCATCACCGAACTCATCGCCAGGGGCGCCGTTGTCAAGGCCTATGACCCACAGGTGAAATCGCACCCCAGCATCACGGTCGGCACCGACGCCCTCGAAGTGTGCGACGGCGCCGATGCGCTTGTCGTGCTCACCGAGTGGGACGAATTCCGCTGGCTCGATCTGGCCGAAGCCAAGCGGCGTCTGCGCGGCTCGAGCATTGTCGACACACGCAACTTGCTCGACCGTTCAGCCGCCATTCGCCTCGGCTTCAGCTACCAAGGCGTTGGCCGATGACATACCGCGTGCTCATCGCTGGCGGCGCAGGGTTCATCGGCTCGCATCTGGCCGACGCTCTGCTTGCTCGCGGCGACGAGGTGATCGCTGTCGACAACTTCATCAGCGGCCGCCCCGAGAACATCGCACATCTCGCCGATCATCCCAACTTCTTGTTCCTCGAGCAAGACGTGACCGAGCAGTTGTTCATCGACGGATACATCGATGCAGTGATGGATCTCGCCAGCCCCGCGTCGCCGAACGACTTCGCCACCATTCCGCTCGAGATCCTCGATGTCGGAAGTACGGGCACACGCAACCTGCTCGACCTTGCTGTCATCAAAGACGCTCGCTTCTTTTTGGCCAGCACCAGCGAGGTCTACGGCGATCCGCTCGTGCACCCGCAACCCGAGTCATATTGGGGCAACGTGAGCAGCATTGGTCCGCGCAGTTGCTACGACGAAGCCAAGCGCTTCTCAGAAGCAATCACCATGGCGTACCATCGCGTGCACGACCTCGAGGTTCGCATCGTGCGCATCTTCAATACCTACGGCCCGCGCATGCGCCCCGACGATGGCCGAGTGGTCGGCAACTTCATCTGCCAAGCACTGCTAGGCCAGCCCATCACCCTGTTCGGCGACGGCAGCCAGACTCGCAGCTTTTGCTACGTAGCCGACGAGGTGCGCGGCCTTATCGCTGTGCTCGATGGCCCGCTCACCGGACCCATCAACGTGGGTAACCCCGGCGAATTCACGATGCGCCAACTCGCCGAACTCGTGGTCGAACTCACCGGAACCTCAAGCGAGATCATCACGATGCCGTTGCCCGCCGAACGCGAAGGCGACCCGATGCAGCGCTGCCCCGACATCTCACTGATCTCGACAGAACTCGGATGGACCCCTACCGTGTCGCTACGCGATGGCCTCATCCCAATGATCGACGCAATCCGCGACGAACTGTCGCTATAACCACCGCACGCACGTCTACCCAAGGAGGCCAACATGACAGTGCTCGTCTCTGGCGGGGCCGGTTACATCGGCTCGCACACGGTGCGCCAACTGCGCAGCCTCGGCCGCAACGTGGTGGTGCTCGACTCGCTCGACACCGGCCACGCTCAAGCAGCGCTCGACACGCCGCTCGTCATCGGCAACATCGCCGATGCCGAACTCGTGAACCAAGTGTGCGGCGACCACAAGGTCACCTCGGTGGTGCACTTCGCTGCGCACAAAGCCGTGGGCGAATCAATGCAGAACCCAGCGAAGTACTGGCGCAACAACGTCGATGGTTCTGCGCGCTTCGTTGATGCATTGCTCCACGCTGGCGTGAAGCAATTCGTGTTCTCATCATCGTGCTCGGTCTACGGCACACCGGCCGTTGTGCCCGTCAGCGAAGCCGCCCCCATCGATCCCGAAAGCGTCTATGCCGAAACGAAGGCGATGACCGAACGGGTGCTGCGGTGGTACGGCGTTACCTCGGGCCTACGCTCGGTCAGCCTGCGTTACTTCAACGCTGCTGGCGCCAGCCTCGACAACGCAATCGGCGAAGACTGGACCCACAGCGCCAACCTGATTCCTGTGGTGATGAAAGCCGCGATGGGCATGGCGCCACCCGTGCAGATCTTCGGCACCGACTATCCCACTCCCGACGGCACCGCGATTCGCGATTACATCCACGTCGAAGATCTCGCCAACGCACATGTGCTGTCGCTTGCCTACCTCGCTGATGGCGGCGACACCATTGCGCTCAACGTGGGCACCGGCGTTGGTAGCAGCGTGTTCGATGTGGTGCACGCCACCGAACGCATCGGCGGGGTCACCGTTCCCACCACGCTTGCGCCTCGGCGTGCCGGCGATCCGGTGAGCACCTACAGCGATCCAACTCTGGTGCGCAGCACACTCGGCTGGACTCCCGAGCACAGCCTCGACACAATCATCGAAACCGCATGGCGTTGGCATTCAACGCACCCCAACGGTTACGCAACGTGACATCGCCCACCGTCACGGCAGTAGTTGTCGTGCACGGTTCAACCGCGAGTACGGTTCATTCGTGCGTGCAGTCGCTGCTCGACTCTGAGGGCGTCGATATCCGCGTGGTTCTTGTCGACAACGCTTCCCCAGATCGTGGCGCAGCCTGCGCCGAGTGGCGCACACATTCACGCGTGCAACTCATCACCTCGCCGCGCAACGACGGCTTCGCCAGTGGTGTGAACATCGGCCTCACTGCGCGGCGAGATGGCGACGGAATCGTGTTGCTCAACGACGACGCAACGGTTGCCCCCAACGCACTCGCTCTGTGTGCCGTTGCGCTTGCGGCCGACCCGACAATCGTGGCAGTAGCACCTCGCGTGATGCTCGCCAATCAGCCCGACCTCATCGACAGCATCGGCGTTGTTATCCGCCCCAACGGCGAAGCGTTCAACGCATTCATCGGTCAGCGCTGGAACAACCAGGTATCCAACGGTGCCGATGTATTGGGACCATGTTTCAGCGCAGCAATGTTCCGCTGTGACGCCTTCGACAGCGCAAGCGTCGGCCCGCTCGACGAGCGCTACCGGTTGTACTACGAAGACATCGACTGGGTGCTGCGTGCCCAGCGCGCTGGCCAGCGCATTGTGGCGGCCACCAACGCCGTGGTGTTTCACCAACATGCAGCCTCTACCCGGTTGCTCGGCGAACCTGCCCGATACGAGCTCGTGCAGCGCAATCTGCTGCTGTGCGCCGCCAAGAACTTCACCCTGCAATCAGCGTTGCGCGTGTGGGGCTCACGACTCATCGTGCACGCCAAGGGCTGCATCACCGGCCCCTATCGCGTGCAACGCATCCGCTCATTCGGCCGAGCACTGGTTGCGTTGCCTGCGGCTCTGCTGGCTAGGCGCCAACTCCCCCGTCGACGCACCGTCGCCGAATCAACACTGTTCGCTTACGCCGCCGGACTGTCACCAAACTTCGACACCGACACCTACCGCGCTTCATAAAGCGTCAGCGCACGTCAACCGTGCGCTGACGCTTTCTGGAGGCCCCGCCACGATCCACGAGCCAGCCAACTGCGCGCTATTTGCGCGGGTCGGGCAGGTCGGCTGGGTAGGTGATGTCGATCTCGACAATCGACTTCGGGAAGTCCTTGGAGTTATTGGTAATGAACCGGTCAGCACCGGCGATTACAGCCGTCGCAAGATGCGTCGCATCTGCTGCTCGCAAGCCGTATGAAGCGCCAAGCGCAGTGGCGAGTTCGGCCGTGGCTTGATCTACTGGCCGCAGATCGAGCCGAGCAAGCAGCGCGCCGAGTTCTTCCAACTCAGTGCCGACGTTGTCCCTCATTGGCTTCGCCAACAACTCAGGCAACAACAACACCGACCCCACACCAGCTACGGCATCAGCATCGGCGGCAGATACCTCGGCGAAGAGTGCTCGCACCCGACGCCCGAGTGCGTGCCCCTTCACTGCTGCGTAGATCATCACATCGGCATCGAAGGCATCCATGCGGCTGGGCTCAGCCCCGCGAACGAGACGACTGCACGTTATTCACAAGAGTCTCAGCTCGTTTACGACTCACGCCGGGCGTGGCGTTTAGGTTGCGGCGTCGTCCCTGTTCGAGGATCTCGTGCACCTTTGCGGCTCGGCCCAGCGCCTGATCGGCGCGACGCAGTCGCAATGTGTCGGGACGCACCATTACGGCCACCGGCACCCCATGCCGAGTGAGGGTGATCTCGTCGCCGTTCAGAACGCGATCAAGCAGCTCGGGCAAGATTGCTCGCGCCTCGCTCATGGTTACGCTCGTCGACATCTCGTAAATGTACATCAATGTACGTTGATGTACAACCGCCTCCATAAAGCACCAGCGCACGTCAACCGTGCGCTGACGCTTTACAGGGCGTCGGTGAGGCGTTGGCGGTCGAGCCAGCCGAGCAGAATCGCCACCGCACGAGGATCGTGACGCAGACGGTGACCGGCTCCGGCGACCAGACGCAACTCGGCGCTGCCATGCGCTTCGGCGAGCACTCGAGCATCGGCCACTGGCACGCTTTCATCGTCGTCACCGTGCATCACTAGCAGCGGACGCGGTGCCAAACGGCGAGCCGCCTCGGCTGGACGAAAGCGGCGCAACTCGCGACTCCACTCTTCGTAATCCTTGGGGAACCCTGGTGTGCGAACGGCACCGGTGTCGCGAGCGTGCTCTAAGAATCGCCGGGGCTGCTCGGCCCAATCGTCGAAGTCGGCTCGTGGCGCCAACAACGCCGCACCGCGCACTCGAGGATCATCGGCCGCTACGCACACTGCGATGGACCCACCAGTGTTGGTGCCCACTAACCAGATGCCCGACGGCTCGGCCTCCTCGATGAGATGGTCGATTGCTGCGCGCAGATCGTCGACCCAAGACTGCAGCGAGAAGTCGCCTTCGCTCTCGCCGCATCCGCGAAAGGTGAAGGTCATCGCTGCCCAACCGAGCTCGTTGGCAGCGCGATCGATGAGCTCAGGAAATGTGACGCCCGAGTGACGCGCATCGATTGGCCCAATGGGAAATCCGTGGCACAAAATGAGGCCTGGCAACGGCTCGTTACGCCCCGCCGGCATGGCCAAATAGCGAGCAAGTTTCCGCCCGCCAGACAGGAACGAACCGTTCATAACGAGTCGCTCACAGGAGAATCAGGCACGCGGTTTGCGATGCCTGCGATGGGCACCCGGCACGGCCAACGCGTAACCGCGGTTGCGAGCCTCGGCCAGTGTGTCGGGACCAAAGCAAAGACCCGTTTCGCTGGCGACGATCTCGTCGATAACAGACGCATCGGTCCATGCGTCTACGTCGTAGACCAGCTGCGTACGCTTGTCGCCAAGAAACTGGGTGTGCTCAAACCGCGTGGGCCGTTCCATAGAGGCCAAAGTTAGCCGCCGTGCGGCTCAGCCGTCGATTTCATGTGCGAGAGGACCCACAGCGCCAATGGCATCGAAGTATTGCTGATGCGCCTCGACCACATGCACGACATCAACATCGTCGAGGATCTCGATTCCGTGGCTCTCGGCCGCGCCCAGCAAATAGGCGGCGACATCGACGCTTTCGACCACCACACTCGCATCGGCGCTCTGACGACGGTCGATCACATCGTCGGGCTGCAGGCCTTTGGCGTTGAGCCAACGCAAGTGAAAGGTGAGCAACTGGGCGAGCTCTTCGAGTGTGAGCCGAGCTTGCGTTTCGTCGGGCAAGCGCTCGGCTACGAAGGCAATGGCCTGCTCTTCGATGTAGACCACCCTCGGCGCAAGCGCATCGAGGCGATGGGCCTCACGGCCAACAACTACAGCAGCCAACACGAAGGTGAATACGGCTGCAAGGGCAATGAAAAAGAGGGTGATCGTAGGCACTATTGGTGAGCTTACTCACCGGCCTACGGCCACCCTCTTGATCGAGGTTGCGTTATGTTTAGTTTGCGGTCGGTCAGATGCCGATGCGCTGAGCAAGCAGCTCGCGGTGATACGTAGGATCGCCGAACAGCAACTCGCTCGACTTCGCACGCTTGAAGTACAGGTGTGCTGGGTGTTCCCAGGTGAAGCCGATGCCGCCGTGAATCTGAATGTTCTCGGCTGTGGCGTGGAAGTACGCCTCTGAGCAATAGGCCTTGGCGAGCGAAGCGACCGAGGCGAGCTCGTCGTTCATCTCTGATGCACACCACATGCCGTAGTACGCAGCTGACTTGGCTGACTCAACTTCGAGCAGCATGTCGGCGCACTTGTGCTTGATGGCCTGGAACGAACCGATTGGGCGACCGAACTGAACGCGCACCTTGGCGTATTCGACAGCCATCTCGAGCACCTTCTGAGCGCCGCCAACTTGCTCGGCTGCGAGGCCGACAGCAGCAAGGTCGAGCACGGTGTTGAGAGTGTCCCAACCCTTGCCCTCGGCTCCGATGAGCTTGGCAGGAGTGTTTGCGAACTCGAGCTTGGCCTGCTTGCGGGTCTGGTCCATGGTGGACAGCGCCGTGCGGGTGAGGCCGGCTGCGTTGCCCTCGACTGCGAACAAGCTCACGCCGCCTGCGGTGCGAGCCGCAACGATGATGAGGTTGGCAGTGTGGCCGTCGATGACGAACATCTTGGTGCCGGTGAGTGTGTAGCTGTCGCCGCTACCCGAGGCTGGCATCGTGATGCCGGCTTCGTCCCACTTGCCGCTTGGCTCGGTGAAGGCAACCGTGGCGATGGTCTCGCCGCTGGCGATGCCTGGCAGGTATGCCTGCTTGGCTGCTTCGTCACCGCTATGGATGAGGGTGTTGGCTGCGAGCACCACGGTGCTGAAGAACGGTGCGCACAACAGTGAGCGACCCATTTCTTCGAGCACGATGCCGAGCTCTACATAGCCATAGCCGCTGCCCCCGTATGCCTCTGGAATGTGCAGACCCTGCAGACCCATCTGCTCGCCCATCTGGCTCCAGATGGCGGGATCGAAACCTGACTCGGTTTCCATCTGCTCGCGAACCGCGGTCTCGGCCGACTTGCTCTCGAGGAAGCTGCGGACTGTCTTACGGAGTTCTTCTTGTTCGTCTGTAAATGCAAAGTTCATAGCGATCATGCTGTCGCGCCGAACGGTGCGTCGTCAACTCGAAGAATGTACACATGTGTACACTCGCCCGATGGAACGAATAGGCATTCGCGAACTACGCGCCAGCGCCGCTGCGGCGGTGCGTCGAGCCGAGGGCGGGCAACGCACCGTAATCACCGTGGGCGGACGACCCGTTGCGCAGTTGGCGCCACTCACCAGTCACGGAGCCGAACGATCACTCGACGAACTCGTCGCGCAGGGTTTACTCATCGCCCCGCGGCGCACCGAGCGACGCAGCGCCGCGTCGCAGCCGAACACCATTCAGGTCTGGGGCAGCGTTCGCCTCGACCGACTACTGCGCGAGGTTCGAGGATGACTCTGTATCTCGATGCCAGTGCGCTCGTGGCGCTGCATCTCGACGCACCCATTCGCGAGCACGTGACCACCGCGATGAACGACGATGCCGAATGGTGCACCAGTGCGCTCACGTTAGTCGAGGCACTGGCGCTCATCGACCGCGTGACCGAAGAGCCGATCCTGCGCCAAGACCTCGAAGATTACGTGCGCCTCACATGGGACCGTTTGGCCATCGTGCCGGTTGATCAAGCGTGCCTCGATCGCGCGGCGCGGCTGATGCGAGATCAACCGTTGCGCCTCAGCGATGCGTTACATCTCGCAGCCGCCGATCGCCTGCCGCGACCCATTCGTTTCGTCACCTTCGATGCCGCCCAGATTCCCGTGGCGCTATCAATGAACTTCGATGTGTTGTCCAGTTAGGCGTCAGCATCGAGTGTGCCGTGATGGCAGACTTTCGAAATGACCACTCTGCATTGGGCTGACAGCCGACTCGAAGTGCATCGCCTTGTCGTTGGTTCATATGACAACAACGTGTTCGTCATTCGTTGCCGTGAAACCGGCGAAGCCGTATTGATCGACGCAGCCAACGAGCACGAGAAGTTGCTCGAGTTGTGCACTGCTCTCAACGTGCGTCGAGTGCTTGAAACTCACGGCCACTGGGATCACATTCAGGCCGTGCCCGCGCTGCGTGAGGCAGGACTTTCAGTTGCCGTCACCGCCGCCGACGCGCCGATGCTCAAAGACGTTGGCTACGACGTATTCATCGACGACGCCGAAGTTATCGAGGTTGGACGCTTGCGCTTGCACGCCATCCACAATCCGGGCCACACGCCAGGCTCGATCTCGTTTCTCATAGAAGGCGCGCCGCTCTTGTTCAGCGGCGACACCCTGTTTCCCGGCGGCCCCGGCGGCACCAAGTTCGAAGGCGGCGACTTCAACACCATCATCGACTCCATCGACAACAAGCTGTTCACCTTGCCGCCGAGCACCATCGTGTTGCCCGGCCACGGGCTCGACACCACCATTGGCCACGAGCGCCCGCACTTGCGGGAATGGGTCGACCGAGGCTGGTGATGAACAGCAGCGGCATTCGTCTCGGAGGCATGAGTCCACGTGTGGAGTCATTGCCATCTGCGCACGAGACCGCACTCATCCGCGCCGATGGGCGACCGCAATCGGCGATGCGCGACGAACTGCGCCGCATCCCGTCGCTTCGCAACGGCCTCAGCGTTGCGTTCCTCTACGTGCAGGTCGCCGCGCTCGTCGCAGTTGTCGTCGCATCGCCAGGCCTGTGGCGATTACTCACATGGCCAATCGTGTTCGTATTGATGGGCCGCACTCACGCTCAGTTCGCATCACTCATGCATGAGGCCGCGCATCGCTTGCTGTTCAAGAATCGCACACTCAACGACACCGTTGGGCGTTGGCTGCTCGGCTTCCCCGGCTTCACCACTACCGACGGATACCGCCGCGTGCACATGGCACATCACCGCGAAGAGTTCGGTCCCGACGAACCCGACTTCGCGCTGTACGCCAGCTACCCCGTAGCCGCCGCGTCGCTTCGTCGCAAGCTCATGCGCGATGCCACCGGCCGCACCGGCCTCAAACTCTTGCGCCAACAACTGCGCAGCCTCAGCGCACCCGAGGCAGTGGTGCGCAACACGCAACGCAAGATCTGGGTGCTGCAGTTAGCGATGTTCGCGGCATGCATCGTGGCCGACGCGTGGTGGCTCTACCTAGTGTTCTGGTTGCTCCCCTATCTCACCGTGTGGCGGGTCATCAACCGCCTGCGGTCTATCGCCGAGCACGGCGGGATGTCGGCCTCAAAAGATCGCCGCATCACCACTCATGCGGTGCGCCAACATCCGCTAGCGCGGTTCATGCTGGTTCCGTACAACATTGGTTTGCACCTCGCCCACCACGTGGATTCGGGCGTGCCGATGCGCAACCTGCCTCGGTTCAACCAAGCACTGCACGACAGCGGCTACATCGATGACACGCTCGAGTACGCCAGTTATCCGGCGCTCTGGAAGGCGCTGCAGACCGCTTCGTAGGCCTCATGGCAGCCATCGTGACCGATGACTCCATTTCTCCTATGTACGTAGTGTTAATCGAATGGCCATCTGCGTAGACTGCCCCACGTGAGCGAACTCTTTCGCATAGAAGACCTGCATGCCAAGCCCGTCGAGGGCGATACTCAGATCCTGCGCGGCGTTTCGTTAACCGTGAACGAGGGCGAAGTACACGCAATTATGGGCCCGAACGGCAGCGGTAAAAGCACGCTGGCCAGCACCCTGCTTGCGAGTCCCGAGTACGAAGTCACCTCCGGAAGCATCAACTTTCGTGGCGACGATGTCACCGCTTGGCCTACCGATGTGCGTGCCAAGGCTGGCATGTTCTTGGGCTTTCAGTATCCGCAAGAAATCCCCGGCGTTTCGGTGATCCAGTTCCTTCGTCAGGCACTCAGCGCTCGTAAAGGCATCGACCTGTCGGTGCTCGAACTTCGCCTTGCGACCATGGATTGGATGAAGCGCCTCGGTATGGATTCGAGCTTCGTCGACCGGTACCTCAACGAGGGTTTCAGCGGCGGCGAAAAGAAGCGCAACGAGATCATGCAGATGGCCATTCTCGAGCCCGACTTGGCCATTCTCGATGAGACCGACTCTGGCCTCGACATCGATGCGCTTCGCATCGTGGCCAAGGGCATTCGCGAGGTCAAGGTCGATCGGCCTACGCTCGGCATCGTGCTCATCACGCATTACCAGCGCTTGCTCAACGAGCTGCAGCCCGACCATGTGCACATTCTCATCGACGGCCGCATTGTGGCCTCGGGCGGCATGGAGCTGGCCGAGAAGCTCGAAGCCGACGGCTACGAATCCTTCCGGGCGTAATCCATGAGCTTCGACGGAGCGCTTGTCCGCAAGGACTTCCCTATCTTCGAACGTTTCATCGACGGCGCGCCGATTGTGTATCTCGACTCTGCCAACACGTCGCAGAAGCCACGCCAAGTCATCGACGCAATGACGTCGTTCATGCAGAACTCGTACGCCCCCATCAACCGCAGCGCCTACCGACTGGCCGGCGAAGCAACCGATGCGTTCGAAGCTGCTCGTTCCAAAGTTGCTCGGTTCATCAACGCACGTTCGGCCGACGAAGTGATCTTCACCAAGAACACAACCGAGTCGCTCAACCTGCTCGCCTACAGCTGGGGTCGTGCCAATCTGAATGCTGGCGATGTCGTGGTGCTCACCCATCTCGAGCATCACGCCAACATCGTGCCGTGGCACATGTTGCAGGCCGAGCGTGGCATCGTGCTGCGTTGGGTTCCGCTTACCGCCGATGGTCAACTCGACCTCACCGATCTCACCGCATTACTCACCGACGCCAAGGTGTTCAGCTTCACCGCAATGAGCAACGTGCTCGGAACCATTACACCGGTGCAGCAATTGTGCGACGCGGCTCATGCAGCCGGCGCCATTGCCATTGTCGATGGTTGCCAATACGTGCCGCACAACGTCACCGATGTGCAGGCATGGGGTGCCGATTTCTTGGCCTTCAGCAGCCACAAAATGTGCGGGCCTAGCGGTATCGGAGTGCTGTGGGGCCGCGAGCAACTGCTCGATGCCATGCCGCCATTTCTCGGCGGCGGCAACATGATCGCCGACGTTCGTCTCGACGGTTTCACCACTGCTCCCCTGCCCGCCAAGTTCGAGGCGGGCACTCCGGCAATCATCGAGACCATAGGTCTCGGCGCAGCGGTTGATTACCTGAGCAATCTGGGCATGGCCAATGTTCGCGAGCACGAAATGAAGTTGGGTTCATACGCCATCCGCACGCTCACCGAGCGCTACGGCAACGACATCAGCATCCACGGCCCAACCGACATTGCGTCGCGCGGCGCCACGCTCAGCTTCGCGTTCGCCGGCATTCACCCGCACGACCTCAGCCAAGTGCTTGACCAACGCAACGTGTGCGTGCGCGCTGGCCATCACTGTGCCAAGCCACTGATGCGTCTGTTGGGCGTGTCGGCTACAGCACGTGCCAGCTTCTACATCTACAACGATGAGTCCGATGCCGACGTGCTTGTTGATGCACTGGCCGGCGCGAGCGATATCTTCGGATTCTGAACAGCCCCAGCGAAGGATTCACCATGCCCGGCTTAGACGACCTCTACCGAGAAATCATCCTTGATCACTATCGCTCGCCGCGCAACCGTGGCGAGCTTGCGCCGCCCGCTGTTCGCGCCGAGGGCCACAACCCGTTGTGCGGCGACGAGATTCAGGTCTACCTCGATGTGGTCGATGGCGTGGTCAACGACATCAAGATCACCGGCTCGGGCTGCAGCATCAGCTTGTCGTCGGCCAGCATGATGAGCCAGGCCGTCAAGGGCAAGAAGATCGCCGACGTGAAGGCGCTCGTGAATCGGTTCCGCTCGATGATGGGCCTCGATATCGCCGACGCCGAATCAGACACCGATCTGGTCAGCATCGAAGATGACGCCGAAGTGGATGTCCCCGAGGTGAAGTTGGGCGATCTCGAAGCGCTGCAAGGCGTGGTCAAGTTCCCCGTGCGCATCAAGTGCGCCACCCTTGCGTGGATCACCCTCACCCAAGCAATGGCCGAAGTCCCCACCGCCTAGCCCGCGGGCCGCCCGCGCCCACGTCCCCGCGCCACAACCATTTCGCTTCAACAAAGAGTTTGTTGAAGACAATCGGTCAACCCTCAACCTGTTGTCTTCAACAAACATCCGGGTGCGTGCAATTGGGGGGTGCTAGACACCTGATTTATGAAACTCAGATCGTTTGTCGCGCTCGGCGCATTGCTTGTCGGATTCGCTTCATGCAGTAGCGATGCACCCAACGCCGTGGACACCAGCGCTGCGATCAGCGTTGCGGCCACCGACGCTCCAGCCACAACCACTACCGCTGCCGCACCCACTACCGCTGCCGCACCCACGCCGCTGCACATCTTGGTGACCAACGATGATGGATTCGATGCTCCCGGCATCGACGCGATCGTTGAGTATCTGCGCACCATCGACAATGTCGAAGTCAGCGTGGTCGCTCCCGCCACGAATCAGAGCGGCACCAGCGACAAGACCACACCTGGCGATCTCGTGGTCGCCGACGTGAAGACGCTCAGCGGATATCCCGCGAAGTCAGTTGCTGGATTCCCGGCCGATTCGGTGCTGTGGGCCATCAACGGCGGACTCAGCGTGAAGCCCGATCTGGTGGTTTCCGGCTCGAACCTCGGGCAGAACTATGGCCCACTCACGGTCATCTCCGGAACGGTGGGAGCAGCCGCAACGGCCGCCCGCAACGGCATTCCGGCAATCGCCATCAGTCAAGGCACGGCCGTTGCGCCCGCAATGCCATACTTCCCAGCCAGCGTGACCGTGCTCAGCGGCTACTTGGCCGACACCCTCGCCAGTTACCGCGACGGCACCGCCAGGTTGCTGGTCACCATCAATGTGCCCACGTGCCCGCTTGAGGCCACCTTGTTCCCCACTCTGGTGGCGCCTCGTGCACTTGATGCCAACGGGCGCCCGCTCGGAGCGCCAGCAACATGCGATGGCCCACTGACCGCCGACCCGGCAGACGATATCGATGCGTTCAACGCCGGCCACGGCGTGGTGAGCTATCTGAACCCAACCGACCTCACCGCGGCCGCCCCGTAACTCGAGCCGTAGCCCAACCCGTAACCCGATTTCAGGGCTGATAGCCCTGCATCATCTTGCGACCAATGGCCTTGCCTGCTGGAGCCTCGCGCACTGGCTGCGACATGATTTCGTCCCAGTGCGCGGCAACCGCTTCGGGCGACATCGGACGCTCGGTCACGCCCTCGGCAGCGGCCAGCACGACTCGCGCAATGAGTCCGCCACCCACGTTGAACAACTCACCGGTGGTCACGCATGACTCGTGCGCGAGATAGGCCACGAGGCCGCCGATCTGTTCGGGCGACAACCACTCGGCCAATGCTGGCGTCCACTTCATCGGTCCAAAATCGCTACCGCGCACACTGGCCTGTGGAGCTACCACGTTCACGTTGATGCCGAGCGAGCGACCCTCGACTGCAAGCGCACGGCTGAGGCCCACGACGCCAAGCTTCACGCCGCCATACATCGTCATGTTGGGGAAGCCGATAAGGCCCGCACCGCTGGATACGTTGACGATGCGGCCGTATCCCTGCGCCGCCATGTGCGACCACGCCGCGCGGGTGACATTCATGGTGCCGAGCAGGTGGGTGTCGATCATTGCCCGACAGAACTCGTCAGTCATCTCGGGCACTGGCGCCTGGCGCACGACACCAGCGTTGTTGATGACGATGTCGACGCGACCAAACGCATCGATGGCTGTCTGCACCATGCCCGCCTGCGGGTCGGTGATCGAGTTGGTGTCGAGCACCGCATGACCACCGGCAGCGGTGATCTCGGCCACAACATCGAGCGCCGGGTTGGTGGCTGGCGCATCGGCCACACCATCGGTGTCGCTAATGCCAACGCCGATGTCATTGACGACGACCTTGGCTCCGCGTGACGCCAGCAGCAGCGCGTACTCGCGTCCGAGGTTGCGTCCAGCACCCGTAATTACCGCTACCTGGCCATCAAATCGAAGTTCACTCATCGCAATAGCGTGCCACGCGCCGCTCGTATCTGACGAGGCGTCAGAAATGTGGTGGAATAAGCGGATGCCCGCAACAACGTTCAACCTCGCCGACCTGTTTGAGCAAGCAGTCGACGAATGGCCCGATCGCGATTACATCGTGTGCGCCAACACCCGACGCACCTACGCCGAGACCGAAGCCCGCGCCAATCAGCTCGCACATCACCTTGCCGCTCAAGGCGTTGGCCCCGGCGACCACGTTGGGATCTACGCACTCAACTGTGCCGAATGGGTCGAGACCCTGTGGGCGGTGTTCAAGCTGCGCGCTGTATGGGTGAACATCAACTATCGCTATGTCGAAGACGAGTTGGCCTACATCTTCGACAACGCCGATCTCAAGGCGCTGGTCGTTGCGCACGAGTTTGTTGAGCGTGTGCAAGGCGTTCGCCCTAACTCGCCAATGCTCACTCACGTGTTAGTGCTCGGCGACGACTACGAAGCCGCGCTCGCCGCGCAATCGACCGCTCGCGACTTCGCTCCACGCAGCAACGACGATCTCTACATCCTCTACACCGGCGGCACTACCGGCATGCCAAAAGGTGTGTTGTGGCGCCACGAAGACGTGCTGATGGCTCTTGGCGGCGGCATCGATATTCGTAGCGGCCACGTAATGACCGACCCCACAGAGTTCATCGAAAAGGGCAATGCGTTTGCGATGACCAGCCTGCCCACCATGCCACTGATGCACGGCGCTGCGCAGTGGAGCGTGATGGGCGGAAGCTTCACCGGCAACCGAATTGTGTTGATGGACAAGTTCGCTGCAGCCGAAGTGTGGCGTCTCATTGAGGCCGAAAAAGTGAACCTGTTGATGATCACCGGCGATGCAATGGCGCGGCCGCTGATGGACGAACTCAACGACCACCCACAGGCCCATGACCTCAGCTCAATGTTTGCCATTTCGTCAACCGCTGCGCTCTTCAGCCAAGGACTCAAGGATTCGTTCCTCGACTACTTCCCAAACATCGTCATCACCGACTCGATCGGCTCGAGCGAAGGCGGCGCAAACGGCATCAGCGTGGTCGCCAAGGGCACTGCAATCCAGGGCGGCCCAACTGTGGCTCCGGTGAAAGACGCCGTCGTGCTCGACGATGACCTCAAGCCCATCCCTGCCGGCACTGGTGAGATTGGTCGCCTCGCCCGCAGCGGCAACCTGCCCATTGGCTACTACAAGGATCCAGAAAAAACTGCTGCCACGTTTGTCATCGCTGCTGACGGCAAGCGTTACGTAATCCCCGGCGACTTCGCTCGTCTCGAAGCCGACGGCACTATCACGCTGCTCGGCCGCGGCTCGGTGTGCATCAACTCGGGTGGCGAGAAAATCTTCCCTGAAGAAGTAGAGAACGCGCTCAAGAGCCACCCCGAAGTGTTCGACGCAGTGGTTATCGGTGTGCCCGACGAACGCTTCGGCGAGCGGGTGGTCGCTGTGGTGCAACCACGCGTGGGCACGGCGCCATCCCTCGAGGCACTGCAAGAACACTGCCGTACCCACATCGCTGGCTACAAGGTGCCGCGCAAGCTCACCGTGGTTGATGCAATCGTGCGCTCGCCCGCCGGCAAGCCCGACTATCGCTGGGCAAAAGACACCGCTCTCGCCGACCTCTAAGGCATGAGTTCACCAACGGCGAGCCGTCTGAGCCATTGGCTCAGGCGGCGAGCTTGGTGAGGCCGCGTACGTTGTCGCGCATGATCATCAAACGATCGGCATCGCTGAAGCCGGTGAGCTCGCCGAGGTAATCGAGTGGCTGAGGCATGCCTTCGATGTGCGGCCAATCGCTACCGAAAAGCACGCGGTCGGCGCCGACGATCTGAGCGATCTCTACTGGGTTGTCTTCCCAGAATGGGTTGATCCACACGTGCTGGCGGAACAACTCGAGCGGATCCTGCTTGAAGTAGCCAGGCATGCGACCGTTGTAGCTGCGCAGTTTGCGCACGAGGTCGGGCAAGAACTCTGAGCCATTTTCAACTGACGCAATGCGCAAGTTCGGGAAGCGCTCGAACAACTTGTCGAAGCTCAAGGTGATGAGGAAGTCATAGGCCGCGCGCTCGATGTGGAATGCCTTGACCGATGGGCCGTAGCCGCCGCTGAACGTGGCACCGAAGCCATCGACCGCGTAGCCGTTCGATGAGTAACCGCTGTCGCCAGCGTGAGCAACGACGGTGATTCCGGCTTCGTTGACCCGAGCCCAAAATGGATCGAACATTGGGTTGCTGACGGCCCGAGGGCCCGATGCAGTGGTTGGCGCAGCTGGGCGCATGATGATGCAGCGAGCGCCACGGTCGAGCGCCCACTCGAGTTCCTTGATGGCCCACTCGGGATCGGCCAAGGTGATGTACGGCGCCGCGTAGATACGGTTCTGGTAGTTGCAGCCCCAGTCTTCGTCGAGCCAGCGGTTGAACGCCGTGAACGTTGTCGTGACTGCTTCGATGTCGTGCTTGAGCAACTCTTCGTAGAGGATGCCCAGCGTTGGGAACAACCAACAGGCCTCGAGGTTTTGCTGATCGAGCACTGCGAGGCGAGCATCGCGGTTGCGATACGCGGCAGGAATTGGCTCGCGGTCGGCAAGCATCTCAAGCGGATTGCGACCATTTGGATTACCGCGGAAGTACTCGTGCATTGCACCAGCCTTCGCGATTGGATCGAAAGTTGCATTTGCAACTACTCGGCTGACGCGGCCACCGACCACGTGATATTTGCGGCCATCGATTTCGCTCCACTGCACGCAGCGCGGCTGCATTGCCTTTGGCACGTGGCGCGTAAACGCATCGAGCGCTTCGTAGTAATGGTTATCTGCGTCGAACGGCTTGAAGTCGAGCTGTGGCTGTGAATCTCCCATATCGGTAACCGTACTCCGCACTATGCGGAAAATCTGACGCAGCGTTAGATTCGGGTTCGTGACCTCAGACCCGTCCAGTTCTCGTGCCCATCTTGGCGCCGCACTTCGCCAGCTCGGACACGACATCGTGGGGCACCAGGCCGACGATCAACTGCTCTCCGAAATGGCCGATGCACTCACAGCGTTCTCGGAACGCCTCATGCAAGGCGAACATCGAGCCCGTGAGAAGCAGGGCTTTCACGAGCACTGGAACACCAACATCGCCGAAGGCGAAGTAGTCGCTAGCTGGAGCGATCGACCAATTTCGGGCATCACCAGCCCATGGAGCGTCGAGCCCGACGTTCGCCGCCATGGTGACGGAGTGCAAGCGACCGTCACTTTTGGGGCGGCACACGAAGGCGCTCCCGAGCGTTGCCACGGCGGCATCGTGGCTGCGCTGTTCGACGACATTCTTGGTTCGGTACTCGCCGTCATCGGTCAAGGCGCATTCACCGGCGAACTCACGATTCGTTACGTGGCGCCAGTGCCGCTCTACCGCGAACTCTTGTGCACCTGCTGGATCGAGCGCCGCGACGGACGCAAGCTGTACCTGGTGGGCGAGCTCACCCTCGAAGGTCAGGTCCTGTCGCGCGCCACATCAATCTTCATTCAGCCGCGTACGGCAGAGACACAGAGCACGTTCGAACCCGAGTGAGAGAACATCCTGCGTGATGTGGTCGAATAGACCCATGACATCGCATGCCGACTCACTTCGCGCCACCTACAAAACGGGCCGCACTCGTCCGCTCACTTGGCGTCGCAACCAACTCGAGCAGATGATCAAGATGCTCGAAGAGAACGAGGCCGATCTGCTCACTGCGTTGCGCACCGACCTCGGCAAGCCAACTGTCGAAGGCTTCATCACTGACATCGCGTTCGTCACTGGCGAAATCAAGCAGATGCTGAAGAACCTCAAGAAGTGGAACAAGCCGCAGCGCGTGCCGTCGCCCATCGTGACCATGCCAGCCAAGTCCACCCTCATGCCCGAGCCGCTCGGCGTGGTGCTGGTCATTGCTCCGTGGAACTACCCCATTCAGTTGCTGCTGGTGCCTGCGGCCGGAGCAATCGCTGCTGGCAACACCGTGGTGATGAAGCCATCAGAAGTGTCGGCAGCAACGTCGGCTGTGCTCGCCCGATTGGTGCCCAAGTACATGGACACCTCGGCCGTTGTGTTGGTCGAGGGTGGCGTGCCAGAGACAACCGACCTGTTGTCGCAACACTTCGATCACATCTTCTACACAGGTAACGGCACGGTCGGTCGCATCGTGATGGCAGCCGCCGCCAACAACCTCACACCGGTCACCCTCGAGCTTGGCGGCAAGAGCCCGGTCATCATCGATGGCTCGGCCAACATCAAGGTTGCTGCGCGCCGTGTTGCCTGGGGCAAGTGGCTCAATGCCGGCCAGACCTGCGTTGCACCCGACTACATCCTCGTGAACGAGAAGGTGCGCCAGCCCTTCATCGACGAACTCGGCAAGGCCATCACCGATTTCTACGGCGCCAACCCCGAGACCAGCGAGAGCTACGGCCGCGTGGTGTCGCCTCGCCACTTCGATCGCCTCAAGGGAATGCTTGGCAGCGGCACGAACATCAT
>CAMASN010000004.1 GCA_945861025.1 Ferrithrix thermotolerans DSM 19514 | reverse complement strand
CTCGCCAAGCTCGGCATCGTGGCCGAGCTCTTGTCGAAGCCGGTACGACTTGGCTTCCTCAACGGTGTGGCGCTCATCATCATTGCTGGTCAACTTCCCAAGCTCGTTGGATTCGTGGCAGAGTCCGGTTCAGTGCCGCAAGAACTGTGGTCCTTCGCCAAGGGCATGGCAGCCGGCGATGCCCATCTCAGTACAACGGTTATAGGCCTTGCCTCGCTCGCACTCATCGTGGGGTGCCGCCACTGGGCGCCCCAGGTGCCCGGCGTGGCGCTCGCCGTGGTGGGATCGATCGTGGCAGTTGGGGCGCTCGACCTTCAACGCCGAGGCGTCACCGCTGTCGGAACAACCCCGCACGGATTCCCGCCCCTGGCCCTTCCCAACGTGAGCACACACGACCTGCGCAACCTCATCGTCGACGCCGCTGGCCTCGCCTTTCTCGCCCTTGCCGACACCTCACCCGTGTCTCGCGCTCTCGCGCTGAAACGAGGCGATCATGTCGACTCAAGCCACGAAATGGTGGCCATCGGCGCCTCCAACATTGTGTCGGGCCTGTTCCACGGATTCCCAGTAAGTGGCTCGGCAAGCCGCACCGCCGTCGCCGAAACAAACGGTGCCCGCACCCAACTCACTGGGGCGATCGGCGCTGCAGCAATCTTGGCCATCTTGGCCTTCGCCAACGACCTGATGAGCAGTCTGGCCATCGCCACGCTCGCCGCAATATTGATCTCAGCTGCGTTCGTTCTCGCCGACCTCCCAACGCTTGCTTGGTTGGCGAAGGTCGGTCGGGTCGAACTCGTGCTCTCACTCGTCACCACCATCGGCGTTGCGTGGCTCGGCCCAATGCGCGGACTCGGCGTGGCTGTCGCGCTCTCGGTCATCGATTTCCTGCGCAGAGCCTGGCGGCCGCACAGCGCCGTTCTCGGGCGCATCATCAACCGCAAGGGATACCACGATCTCGCCCGCCACGCCGACGCTGTTCTTGCGCCAGGTCTCGTGCTCTTTCGGTTCGATGCTCCGCTGTTCTTCGCCAACGCTGATCATTTCGCTCAAGAGATCCGCGCCGCAATCGACGACCGTCCCGAACCAATTCGATGGGTGGTCCTTGCTGCCGAACCAATCACCGATATCGATACCACCGCAGCCGAAATGCTCGGCAGCCTGCTCGACGAGCTCAACTCTCGTTCGGTCACGTTGGTGGTCGCCGAGATGAAGGGCCGGGTCAAAGACCGGCTTCGCTTGTATGGCCTCGCCGATCGAATTGGCGAGCAGTCGCTCTACCCCACCATCGGCAGTGCAATGAAGGCGTACTACCAAGCGGTTGGCCTTGCGAACCCCGCCGACGACGACGCCGGTCCGTAAAACAAGGTCGTTGCCATCAACGCGACTCACCACGTGGAGAGCAGCGCTGCACGAGACTCAGCGATATCGAGGTGCAATGGCCTCGTTACCGCATGAGGCACTCAGGGACAACACGGACAACACAGACAACGAGGCCAACAAGTGGCTTCGATCAAACAGCGGCCACGTACGACGTAATCCATGACACCGCAGCGTCTGCGTCGAGCGGCCGCGACATCAAGTAACCCTGGGCATGATCGCAGCCCACCTGGCGCAACATCTCCCACTGCTTCACGGTCTCCACGCCCTCGGCCACCACCTGCAGGCCCAACCCTCGAGCGAGGCCCACAACCACCTCGACCACAGCGCGATCCTCGGCGCAGGTTTCCATGCCGGCCACAAAGGTCTGGTCGATCTTCAGCGAAGCCAACGGAAAGCGACGCACGTGGGTGAGCGACGAAAATCCAGTGCCGAAGTCGTCGAGGCTTAACGCAGCGCCCGCAGCGCGAAGCTTTTGCAAGGTCTCGTCAGGCGACGACATTCCGGCAGCCGCGTGACGGGTGAGCATCGCCCGCTCGGTGATCTCGATGATCAGCTGCTCCATGTCAAGGCCGTGGTCGGTAACGGTACGAACGACTTGCTCGCACAGCGACGGGTGAGCGAGCTGACCCACCGACAAGTTCACCGCAAGGGGTACCTGAATGCCACGAACGTTGAGGATCTCCAACGTGCGACAGGCCGACTCCAGCACAGCCGCGCCGAAGGGCATATCAAGGCCAGCGTCCTCGACCAGATCAAGGAACGAAGCCGGTGCGAGTTCGCCAAGGTCCGGATGGTTCCAACGAGCGAGCGCCTCGACACCAACGAGTTTGCGGGAATGGAGATCGATGATCGGTTGCAGATGGGCCACCACTTCGCCGCGACCGATGCCGGCAGCAAGCGCATCAGCCAACTGACGTCGCTCAGATGCATTTCTCCTCGGCTCCCCCGCCGCCCGCGTGGTGGTGCCACGGCGTTCCGACTTGGCTTCGTACATCCGCACATCAGCATCGGCCAACAAACTGGCAACGCTCGACATCGAGTCCGATATCGCAACACCAGCGCTTGCCCCAACCTTTACCGGACCCACGCTGAGCTCATACTGCGCCGACAAGGCCGACTCTATGCGTTCGGCGAGCAACGTTGCCGATGTCCACCCAGAGATGCCAGGGGCCAAGACAACGAACTCATCACCGCCCACACGCGCCACAACATCGCCCGGACGCACCGCCTGAGCCAGACGCGCCGCAACCTGTGCGAGTAATTCATCGCCAGCCTCATGGCCGAACAAATCGTTCACCGGCTTGAACCGATCGAGGTCGATGAACACCACTGCTACGGGTCGGCCGATCGCAAGATACGTATCGAGACACGACAGCATCAATGAGCGATTCGCAAGGCCAGTGAGCGCATCGTGTCGAGCCATCTGCTCGAGGTCGTTACGTACGCGCTGCAATTCGGTCACGTCGTATCCGGACACCACGATGCCCGCAACTACAGGGTCACTCAGAAGGTCTGCGAACTCAAATCTGATCGGTCGCAATTCGTCACGGTCGAGCCGCTTCATCGATAACTCGATCGACGTATTGCGATGGTCCCGGCTCATCGAGCCCAACACCTCGACCAACAAGCCCATCGACTCGGTGGCAACAAAGGCCGAAAGTGACTCACCGATCACGACCGACGGATCAAAACCAAGGAGACGCGTGAACGCACCATTCACACTGGTGACGATGCCATCGGCGTCGAGCAGCATCGTGATGGACGGCGAGTGCTGAATCACCTGTTGGAATCGAGCCACATCACCGCCAGCGATCTCCCACATTCTGCGTTGGGTGATGTCACGCACCACCAGCACAAGGCCCCCAACTTCGGTGCGATGATGATGATTTGCCCCAACGATTTCCATCAAATGCCATCCGCCATCGGCATCAGAAACTCGCACTTCAACTGGGGTTCCGTATTCTTTGTCCTGCATCGTGCCCATTGATGCCACAGCAACTGCGAAGTCATCGGGGTGCAGCAAATCAAACGCCGAGCGGCCCATCCATTGGGCGCGAGTCCAACCCAATTGTCGCTCCGCTGCGGCGTTCGCATAGCGCAAACAACCCGCCTCGTCGAGCACGAGCACCACATCGGGAAGGCAATCCAACAGGACCGTTGCGTCGAGCACGCCCGCCGAAAGGACTGTTGGTTGGATCGCTAGCATTCCTCAATATCGGCACGTATGGCGCGAAACTCAAGAGCACATGTCGTTCTGACACAAAAAATACATGTACCGAGCGACACCTCAGCCGAAAATCTCTATAACGCAGGCGTGGGCCGTACTCCATCGAGGGCTGAACCCATCAGGTCCGCAAAGTTATCGTGGTAGAACGCCTGACGCACCGAGTCCGACGCGTTGGCCAGCGAGGTCTCAAAGCGCTCAATGGGCCTGCGACCGCCCTCGACATGGGGATAGTCGGATGAGAACAGACATACCTGCTCACCAGCTTGTTCAATGATCCAGCCGACGTCTTCGGTGGGATACGGCGTGAAACGAAGGTGCTCACGCACATAGTCACTGGGGCGCTTACTTAGTCGCTTGAGACGGTCCTCGTGGCGAACGAATGCATCAAAGGCAGCCTCCATCTGACGCATCCACGAAGGCACCCATACGGCTCCCTGCTCAATGACTCCCACGCGTAGATCGGGGAACCGGTCGAAGACACCATCGAAGATCATCGTGGCCAAGGTTTGCGCCGGAGGCACCGGAATGCCCATGTAATCGACCGAGCGGAAGTTCTCGGCGCCACCGTGGAAATCGGCGGGGATGGGCAAACCGTTCACGAAGTAGTTGGGGTCAATGAGCGAACCCGTGCCGCCCACATGAAACACGATCGGTATGCGCGCCTCGCTCGCGGCACGCCACACCGGGTCGAGGCCAAGGTGGCTCGGCGAGTGCTGCGGCGGACAGCCCGAGGCCACCAGGAGCGCCGATGCACCCATTGCAATTGCCTCGTTTGCGAATCCGCCTGCCCGATCGAGGTCGGCGAGGGGAACGTACATGGTTGGCAGCAGCCGGCTGTCTACTGAACAGAACTCGAGCATCGCTCGGTTGTGCGCACGGGCCGCACCAATCGCAAGCTCGATGTCGCCCGAATGCTCCCAGTCGTGCAGGCGCTTGTTGTGAAACGTGTTGAACATCAGCTGACTAGCGAAGCCGAGCATGTCGAGTGCTCGCGGGCGGTCTTCGGCAATGAATGAACCGGTGGCCGCGAAGTTTTTGCGCAGCATGATCTCTGCCTGTTCGACCGAGCGATACTCATCGGAGAGATGACGCTCGGTGAGCTGGGCAAATGATGCATCGATGTCGCGCAACTGTTCGTCGGGGTCACCGGTCTGGCGAAGTTCGCTGCCGCCTTGATACTCAAGAGCGAAGATGCGATCGCGAATTGCTGGATCGGCGTGGTCACGCAACCAGCCCGGTGTCTCCATCACGTGCGCATCGGCGTCGTGCACAATCAGGCCGGTCGAGTTGTAGGTCATCGTCATCGCGACATTGTTGCACCTGCGTTCAGGCCAACTGCTCATCGCAGGTACTGTGAGCAGCCATGGGGACACGATGACATCCAGAATCGTTCACACCACGGTCGGCTCGCTCGACCCGCACGACACGCACCCGTATCGCACCGGACCATGGCAACCCAACCGCACCGAGTACGACGCCACCTATGACATCGGTGATCTACGCATCACCGGCTCGATCCCACTTGATCTTGCGGGCGTCTACTTGCGCAACACCGAGAACCCCGTGCACGAGTCCATCGGGCGCTATCACCCGTTCGACGGTGATGGCATGTTGCACTCGATCAACTTCGCCGATGGGCGCGCCAGCTATGCCAACCGCTTTGTTCGCACCGCTGGGCTCGCTGCCGAGAATGAGGCCGGCCATGCGTTGTGGGCCGGACTCGCCGAGAGCCCGCAACGATCAGTGCGTACCGACGGGTGGGGCGCACGCGCACGCCTGAAAGACGCATCGAGCACCGACGTCGTGGTTCATGCTGGCGTCGCGAAGACCAGCTTTTATCAATGCGGCGATCTCTATCGCCATGACCCCATCTCGTTGGCCGATCTCGGGCGCGAAACATGGGACGGCCGCTTCCCCGCCGAGGGCGTTTCAGCGCACACCAAGGTCGATGAGCGCACCGGTGAGATGCTGTTCTTCAACTACTCGACCCAAGCGCCGTACATGCATTACGGCGTGGTCGACGCAACCAACGCGTTGGTTCACTACACACCGATTCCGCTGCCGGGCCCACGTCTGCCGCACGACATGGCGTTCACCGAGAACTACGCAATCCTCAACGACTGCCCGATGTTCTGGGACCCTCGACTCCTGGAACGCGACATCTATGCCGTGCGCTACTACCCCGAGATGCCCACCCGCTTTGCGATCATCCCGCGACGCGGAAACGCTGAAGATGTTCGCTGGTTCGAGGCTAATCCCACCTATGTGTTGCATTGGATCAACGCATTCGAAGATGGCGACGAGATCGTGCTCGACGGTTTCTACCAAACACATCCCAGTCCCAAAGCGGCGCCCGACGACACCGAGTTCGAGCAGATGTTTCGCTTCCTCGACCTCGCCCGCATGCAGCCCCATCCGCACCGCTGGCGGTTCAATATGCGCACTGGCCGCACCACCGAAGAACGCCTCGACGACCGCATCCTCGAGTTCGGCACCATCAACGGCGGCTATGGCGGCCAACCGTATCGATACACCTACGCGGTCACCGGCAAGCCTGGATGGTTCTTGTTCAACGGGCTCACCAAGTTCGACACCCACACCGGCACTGTCGATGAGTACAAGTTTCCCGACGGCGTCTACGCCAGCGAAGCCCCAATGGCCCCCCGCATTGGGTCAACTGCCGAAGACGACGGCTATGTCGTCACGTTCACTACCGACATGAACAACGACCAATCGCAGTGCCAGATTTTCGCAGCGCAGGACATCGCCGCCGGGCCCATTGCCAGCGTGCTGCTCCCCGAGCGAATCTCGAGCGGCACACACAGTTGTTGGGCGCCGGCATTCTCGTAACTGCCGAAACGAGGCGAAATTAACACCGCCGTCTAGTGCCACCGCCGACGCTCCAACTACGGTGACGCAAATGAAGTCTCTCTGCGCCATCGCCGTGTTGTCCATCAGCTTGATGGCATGTAGCTCAAGCCCATCATCAACTTCGGGTTCCACCGCGGCGTCGATCGATGCATCTGCAACTACATTGCCGACCGACACCACGCCACCCACCGAAGCGCCACCCGCAGAGCCGCTCACAATCGATGAGCTCATCTCGATTGGTCGCCCCATCGTGCTGGCGCACGCCGGCGGCAACGACGAGCACCCGCACTCCACTCCCTACGCCTATGCCGACAGCGTGAAGGAGGGTGTCGACATGCTCGACTTCGACGTGCAACTCACCAAAGATGGTGTTCTTGTCGTCCATCACAACGAAGACACCGGGGCGACCACCGAACTCAACCTCGTGATCGCCGACACCAACTACGCCGACCTCGCCAAGCTCGACAACGCATATTGGTTCACCAAAGAGTGCACCTGCAACGACAAGCCCGAGGCCGACTACATCCTTCGCGGCATGCGCACTGGCGCCGCGCCACCACTGGCGGGCTACATCCCCGACGACTTCACCATTCCGCGCTTTCGCGACATCGTTGAGCGCTTCCCCTCGATGCCGTTGAACATCGAGATCAAAGGCGTCGGCGATCCGGCGCTTGCCGCTGCGAAAGTACTCGCTGGCGAACTCACCGAGTTGAACCGTCTCAAGAACGCCGTCGTCACCTCGTTCAACGACGATGTCGTCGCTGCCTTCCAGAAGCTTGCCCCAACGGTCGAAGTCACTCCGGGCCTTGCGTTGGCATCGGCCTTCATTCTCAACAAGACCCCGCTGCCCACCGGCATGCGCATCTTGCAGTTGCCCCCCGACTACTCAGGCGTGAAAGTGCTCAGCCCCGAAAGCATCGCGCTCAGCAAAGCATCGGGCTACGTGATTTGGGTGTGGCCCGACGATGGCAAGTGGGAGAACCTCGCTGGCTACAACGAGTTGCTCGCGATGGGCCTCGAGGGGCTCAACGTCAGCCGCCCCAGCGAAGCGATGGCAGCAGTCAAAGCGTTCGTGCCCGGCTGAGCTACATCGTGATCACGTCGAGCACCGCTCGAGCGTGCATCAACATCATCTCTGAGGTCACCTGATCTGAGCCTGGTAGCTCCACCAAGAAATTGGTGGACTGAGGCACGGCCGTATTCGCGAACTTGGTCGCCGTACCCGAACACATCTGCGTGCAGGGCACGCCGCCAGTACCCAGACCGACCAAGGTGCTGTACCGCAGCGGTATCGCCTTGCGGCGTCCGCTGGTGGTGATCACGTTGGCGTCTTGGTGGTACCAAACACCGATCGAGGGCTGCACGAGTCGAATGAAGTTCTCGATTGCTTGACTCTCTGGCTGATCGGCAGGCTGCTCACCGCTGTACTGACCATGCGCGCCGCGAGCGATGTAGCTCCAACCCGATTCGAAGTTGCGGTTCAGGTCGACCCCGTTGGCGTTCTGACGGGTGTTCATCGCTTGACCGTCGGGGTTGACGCTGTCGACAATCCACAGGTCAATCCCTGCCGGGGTCGGCATCGTTCGCAGCTCAGCTGCGACGAGTGCGCCTTTGTTCTCATCGCCGTGGATGACGCCTACTACGAGCACCACGCGACCGCCCGGTGTACCCATGCGATAGGCGGTGATGTCACGTCCCTGCACCGACGTACCGATCACGCGTTGCTCAATAACGGCGGGTGGCACTGGAGTGCCAACAGCGCGACGGATGCCAAGTGCTGCGGCAGTTTGCGGACCCACGATGCCATCGGCCACAAGTCCGGCCGACTGCTGGAACGCCTGGACCGCCACAGTGGTTGTCGCGCCAAAATACGGATTCGGCCCGACAACGCCGGTGTAGCCCCGCAGCCGCAACGTGGTCTCAAGACACCACACCCCGGACGCACGGGAACCCTGACGCAGCGTGACCCCTATTGTGCACGGAGCAGCCGCAGAGGCAATCGGCGATGACTGCGGCAGCACCAGTGCAGCGGCCGCCATCAATGTGGCGGCACCGAGGCGGGTCGACCGGAGAAGCATCACGAAATAACGATTGAGCCAGCCATGCCGCGGTGAATTCGGCAATGGATCTGATGCGTGCCAACAGCCGTGTCGCTGCTGCAAGCGCTCATGGCGCTGACAGCGAGAACGGATCCAAAGAGACGGGCAGATACACGGGGAGTCATAGCGGGTTCCAGTACGGTCGAAGCGAAGTTGGGCTGACCCTATACCGCTCCCCCCATCGGGCGATGGTCATGCCACGCGACGCATGCTCGGCGCGTGGAATCAGATTGAAGCGGTTACAGCCAAGCGCCTTTCGGCACGCGCCGCAAGGTTCTTGGCAAGCTGGCCGAGCCGATCGATGCGCTTCAGCAATGCTTCGCGTGCCCGTTCGGCCGGGGCACTGAGGTTGGTCAGTTGCTCAACCTTCCAGTGATTCAAGATCACTGGCACCAGCACCTGCTCGTGAAAAATCGTGGCGTCGTAGATGCCAGCGCGGGCGATTGCAGCACTGTGGCGATCGAAATCGGCAATGCCAGTGCCCGGCATCGCGAACGTGCGCACTACTTCTTCGGTGGCGATGACCATCTCTGACGGATCAAGCTCAAACGCTGCCGTCGCAAGATCGCGGTAGAAGAGATAGTGCAGGTTTTCGTCGGCGGCCACCCGAGCCATGATTTCGTAACCGCGACGATCTCCGATGATCTTGCCGGTGTTGCGATGGGCGATTCGTGTAGCGAGTTCTTGCAAGCTCACATAGATCACGCCGATAATCGGCGACGAAGGAGTGGGCACCTCGCCAGCTGACACCTGCGCCATCCGGCCGCGTTCAAGCACCACTGGATCGATTGCCCGAGTGGCCGTGAGGTAGTCGCGCATGACGATCGAGTGGCGGCCTTCTTCGGCCGTCCAACGTCTGTTCCATGTTCCAAAGGCGCCGTCCATTGTGAACATCCGCTCGATGTCGCGAAAGTAATAGGGCAGGTTGTCCTCGGTGAGTAGGTTCACAAACAATGCGCTGCGAGCGGCCTCGGGGAGCTCGGCGCCATCGAGGTTGCAGTCGGCCGGCGACCACTCATATCCGGGCGGAAAGTCGTGGCCGCGGTCGTAGGGAACCAACTCGTGCGGAAACCATTCCTTGGCTGTGGCGAGATGTCGATCGAGTAACTTGCCGGCCACCGGTTCGAGTTCAGCGAGGAAGGTCTGTGGGGTCACAAATCGCAGCCTACCTACTGGTAGGTAGATGGTCGAGTCACCCCTCGATGAAATTGCAAAAGTCCCTTAGCGGAACAGGTCCCGGCTTTGATCACGAAGTACCGGAGCAATTGTTGCCGTGTCGTCGCGATCCCATTGGTAGCCGCGCACCACAGCCAATGGCACCCGACTGAGGTTGCCCTTCACTAGTTCGGCAGCGCCGGTGAGTTCATCGGCCACACACAGCGCCTGCACCTTGAACTCGTGTCCGTGCGGATCGAACTGGCCGATATAACTCAGAATCGGCTGCATGCCAGCAATGCCAATGGCGATGTCGGTTTGCCCCTCGCGCCACGCGCGGCCGAACGTGTCGCTGATGATCACGGCCACATCGAGGCCAACGGCCAATAGGCCAGCGCGAATTCGGCGGGCACTGTCATCGGAGTCAAGTGGCAGCAACACGGCACGACCATGGGCTCCGCTGCTCGACTGATCGACACCTGAGTTTGCGCACACGAAACCGTGATGGGTTTCGGTGATGAGGATGGGTCCAATCTGACGGACCACACGCTTGGCCTCGCGCAGCACAATCTCGGTGACGGCAGCGTCCTTATCCCACTGCTTCGACCATTCGAGCGCGAACTGCGACGGCGTGATGTCATCAAGCTCGACCGTGCGGCCCTCGGCTTTCGAAACGATCTTGCTCGTCACGATCAACACATCGCCGCTCTGCAGCGGCGTACCCGCATCGCTCGCGGCGCGTGCGCTGACATCGGCGAGATCAGCACCCGGTTCGATCTCTCCAACGCCGCCGATACCAAAGATTTCGAGACCACTCATCCCGTGAGTCTTGCCGATGAGTGCCCCGCCACCACAACAATGTGGCGCTGAGGCCATAAAGAGGTCAACATGTGACCGTGATTTCTGACATCTTCGATCCAACGGCCTGGCACACGGTTCCGGAATTTTCCTTTACCGACATCACCTATCACCGAGCCAAGGCCCACGGCACCGTGCGCATTGCGTTCAACCGGCCTGAGGTGCGCAACGCCTTTCGTCCGCACACGGTCGACGAGCTCTACATCGCGCTCGATCATGCTCGCATGAGCACCGACGTTGGCTGCGTGCTGCTCACCGGCAACGGCCCATCGGCCAAAGACGGTGGATGGGCATTTTGCAGCGGCGGCGATCAACGAATCCGCGGCCGTGATGGCTACAAATACACGCTGCCCGAGGGCCCCGACGGAGCCGCTGGCGAGACCGCAGCAACCATCGAGCCAGGCCGCGCTGGCCGGCTACACATACTCGAGGTGCAACGCCTCATTCGCTTTATGCCCAAAGTGGTGATCTCGGTGGTGCCCGGTTGGGCCGCCGGCGGCGGACATAGCTTGCATGTGGTCAGCGACCTCACCATCGCCAGTCGCGAGCACGCTCGGTTCAAGCAAACCGATGCCGATGTCGCCAGCTTCGATGGCGGATTCGGTTCGGCATATCTGGCACGTCAGGTTGGCCAAAAGTTCGCCCGAGAGATCTTTTTCCTCGGCGACGAATACACCGCCGACGACGCATACCGCATGGGCATGGTCAACGCCGTTGTGGCCCACGACGAACTCGAAGCCACGGCGCTCGAATGGGGCCGCAAGATCAACGCAAAGAGTCCCACTGCGCAGCGCATGCTCAAGTTCTCGTTCAACCTCATCGACGATGGACTCGTTGGCCAGCAAGTGTTTGCGGGCGAGGCAACGCGTTTGGCCTACATGACCGACGAGGCCCAAGAGGGTCGCGAATCGTTCCTCGAAAAGCGCGACCCCGATTGGTCCCCATACAAGTGGCTGTTCTGACGGCCGCTGAATGATCGTCATCGATAACCCCGATGACGGGCGCATCGCCCAGTTCCGCATGCGCGAACGCGGCATCAACACCCGCGCCGATCGGCGTGAGCAAACGGGTGCAGGACTCTTCGTTGCCGAGGGCGACCTTGTGGTCGCTCGCGCGCTCGACGCTGGCTACGAAGCGGTGATGGCGTTCTTCGATGTTGCCGCTCCCCCGCCGGTGATCCAACGCTTCGGAGCCAACGTCGAGCAGTACGCGGGCACCGAAGACATTCGCCGTGCCGGCATGGGCCTCGGCGTGCCGCTCTCTATCGTCGCGCTGTTTCGACGGCCCCCGCCGCTTGAACCCAGCGCACTTGCTGGCGGCCAACGCATCGTCGCCCTTGAGGCCGTCGACAATCCCGTGAACATCGGCACCGTCGTGCGCAGCGCTTCGGCGCTCGGCTGGAACGGACTGCTGCTCGACCGCACCAGCGGCGATCCATTGGCTCGACGAGCATTACGCGTCTCGATGGGTACGTCGTTCGTGCTGCCCTTCGCCCGCAGCGAGTCGTTGGTCGACACCGTGCGAGCGGCCCGAGATGGCGGCACTCTCGTGGTGGCCCTTGCGCTGACCGACGATGCGATACCCCTGAACTGCGTGCTGCCGGGCGCACACCAACCGGTGATGTTGCTGCTGGGCGCCGAGCGCACCGGGCTCAGCGACGGACTGCTCGAAGCCGCCAGCCTTCGCGCCACTATTGCCATGGCTGCGGGAGTCGACTCGCTCAATGCTGCGGCAGCAGCAGCGGTGGCGTGTTACGCGCTGCGGCGCTAGCGCCAAGGGCTCATCGTGGGTAGTCGGCGCTGCTAATCGGTAACCCTGTGTCGTTGCGTAGATGCTCGGCTGCGCGCACGAAGTACTCAATCAACGTGCGCTCGGTCTCGGGCGAAGCACCGCTGAGTTTCACGGCGTTGGCCATGTGCAGCATCCAATGGTCGCGCTGCAGTGGACCCACCGGAAACGGGAAATGCCGCATGCGCAGCTTGGGGTGTCCGCGCTCTTCGGCGTAGGTGGTGGGGCCGCCCCAATACTGGGTTAAGAACAGCGTGAGTCGGTGACGAGCCCCAGAAAAATCGGGGGCTTCGGGATACAGGGGCGCAAGTACGTCGTCGGTCTCAACGCCATCGTAAAAGTGGCCGACAAGCCGTTCAAAGAAGGCCATCCCACCGACGGCATCAAACACCGAAATGGGTTCGGACTCGGATTCGGACTCGGCGTCGACATCGTTCGGCATCGCCACAAAGCCTACGCCGTGACGTCAGGCTGCTTCGGGACGAAACAGCCGATACCGCACGAGGTCGATCGGGCGGATCAAGAACGGCGTCGAATCGTCGCAGGCATCAAGAATGATCGCCTCTTCATTAGCCAGCAGCACGATGGCCGAGATCCACACGCCGTCATGATCGAGTTCGATGACATCGCCAGATTCGATTCGGTTGCTCATCCGTGTGATCATCAGTCGCTCCTTGAGGCGCTGCCTCTATCTCTCGCAGCTATTACCAACAGTCTCGCGTTCACTTGTGACGATGGACGAGTTGTAGCCGGTGTTTCGAAGTCAGCAGCTTGTGATGTGCGTCACCGAGTTTTGGCACCGTTCACGTCACGAAAATTCTGGGGCTTCCCAGTCGGCAAAAATCTCGGGCAAGCCATCGCTCACCTTGTCGACCCACACTGGCGGGCGCTTCTCAAGGAAACTCATCACTCCTTCACGGCTATCTGCGCTCTTGCCGCGCTCTTTGATGCCGCGCGAATCAATTCGGTGCGCTTGCATCGGATGTGACGCACCAAGCATGCGCCACATCATCTGACGGGACAAGGCCACCGAAACAGGGGCCGTGTTCTCGGCGATCTCGCTGGCAAGCGCCCGGGCGGCCGCCAACAACTCGTCGCCGGGATGCACGCTGCGCACGAGACCCGCATCGAGCGCGTCGCTGGCACCAAATACCCGACCCGTGTACACCCACTCGGCTGCTTGGCTGATGCCCACGAGCCGAGGCAAGAACCACGAAGAACAGGCTTCTGGCACGATGCCGCGGCGGGCAAACACAAACCCGAACCGAGCCGCGTCAGACGCCAGGCGAATATCCATCGGCAAAGTCATCGTGACACCGACGCCAACTGCAGCTCCGTTGATCGCCCCGATCACCGGCTTGGTGCACTCGAAGATGCGCAGCGACACCAGTCCGCCGCCGTCGCGTGGCACGCCCGCACGGGTCTGCACATCGCTGCCGCCACCCTTGAACGTGTCGCCGCCGCCGGAAAGATCGGCGCCAGCGCAGAATCCACGGCCCGCGCCGGTGACGATGACCACGCGCACGTCGTCGTCGGCATCAACGCGATCGAATACCTCGATTAATTCGCGCATCATCGTGTTGGTGAATGCGTTGAGCTTGTCGGGCCGGTTCAGCGTGATGGTCGCGATGTGGTCGGCTACGTCGTAGAGAATCTCGGTGTACATGCCACCGAAACTAGAACATGCGCCGCCCGCTGCCCCGATCGACCCTCATCCCCCGCCACCAAAGCGTTTGTTGAAGACTATTGGTCGAGGGTCAACCAATTGTCTTCAACAAACCGAAGATGGCTGGCGGGATGCGGATTGCTGGCGGGATGCGGATGGCTGGCGGAATGCGGATGGCCGACGGGGTTGGACGTCGAGGGGTTAGACGTCGAGGAAGCGACTGGCAGCAACGCCTGACGCAATCGCGCCAGCGGCCATCCCGAACAGCACCACGAGCAGCATCACCAAGTTCAAGAAGCTGTCGCTCACCACCAAGGCAATAAACCCATTATCGCCCTTGAGTTTCACAACGCCGTTCGTCCACAGACGGTTGAAGAACAGCAGGAAGCCACATGACATCAACGCCCCGATGAGACCCTGAATGAGTCCTTCGAGCATGAACGGTATTCGGATAAACCAGTTGGTGGCACCGACCAACTTCATCACCTCGATCTCGCGGCGACGAGCAAACATCGCCGTTCGAATCGTGGTCCAGATCAAGATCAGCGCGCCGACCAGCAGCAACACCGAGAGACCTACCGTGACGGTTTGCACGAAGTCGCGCAGTTTGCTGATCTGCTCAACTTGGTCGCGCGCCAGCACCACCTTTTGCACCTTGGGCACCTCGGCAAATCCGTTCGCGAGTTGCACCAGCACATTCAGTTGTCCGGCTTTAGGCACCACCTTGAACTCGGTGGGCAGGTTGGCTTCGTTGAGTAACCGAAACGTGGTGGGGTCAGCGGCCAGCAAGCGCTTAGCCTCGGCCAACGACTGCTCGAAGTTGAGGTACTCGAGTTTGCCAACGTCGACAACTGTGGGACTCGACTCGAGTGCGCTCTTGATGTTGGCGATCTGATCAGGTGTGGCCGTGGGGCTCACGTACACGATCATCTGCACGCCGCCGGCCCACTTCGAGAGCAGGTTATCGAAGCCGCGCTGCACCAAGAACGTGCCGCCAACCAAGAACAACGACACCGCGCTGGTGAGGATGGCCGCCACGGTGAGCGTGATATTTCGCCGCAGGCTGGCGCCGGTCTCACGGAACGTATAGGCAAGACGAGACAGCATTATTCGTACACTCCGCGGGCCTGGTCGCGAACGATGATGCCGCGGTCCATTTGGATCACGCGTTTGCGCATCATGTTCACGATGCGTTGGTCGTGCGTGGCCATCACCACTGTGGTGCCGGTCTTGTTGATTCGATCGAGCAAGCGCATAATGCCCTCGCCGGTAGCCGGGTCGAGGTTTCCGGTGGGCTCGTCGGCGAGCAAGATGAGCGGACGATTCACGAAGGCTCGAGCGATAGAAACTCGCTGCTGCTCGCCGCCAGACAGCTGGTGCGGAAAGCGGTCTTCTTTGCCGTTGAGACCCACAAGGTCGAGCACTGCCGGGACCTGCTGGCGAATCACGTGCTTGGGACGGCCAATCACTTCGAGCGCGAAGGCCACGTTTTCGTGAACGGTCTTGTTGAGCAACAGCTTGTAGTCCTGAAAGATGTTGCCGATGTTGCGCCGCAGATGCGGCACCTTGCTATCGGGCATCTCGTTGATGTTGCGTCCGGCCACCCACACGGCACCCTTTTCGGGGCTCTCTTGGCGGTTCATCATCCGCAGCAAGGTCGACTTACCCGAGCCTGATGCGCCAACAAGGAAAACGAATTCGCCCTTGGCAACATCGAAGGTGGCGTCGCGCAGGGCGGTGACCTCTGAGTTGTAAATTTTGGTGACGTTCTCGAGGCGTATCAACCTGGCTCCTCGGAAGTGGAATACGTACGTTTCTGCCGCCCGCAGACACCAAAACCTAGCAGTGCCCGACGGGCCACGGAGGTCACTCTTGCGAGCGGCGGCGATGCTGGAGGTAACCCTCCATGAACACATCGAGATCGCCATCGAGGACCGCGGCCACGTTGCCCGACTCGACCTCGGTGCGGAGGTCCTTTACCATTTGGTACGGCTGCAGCACATAGCTACGAATCTGACTTCCCCAGCCAACTTGTGCCTGGCGCCCAGCGATGCGATCCATCTCGACTTGGCGCTCTTCTTCAACCCGAGCAGCGAGCATGGTGCGCAACCGGTTCATCGCCTTTTCGCGGTTTTGCAACTGGCTGCGCTCTTCTTGCGAACTCGACACCAGACCGGTTGGCTCATGAATGAGTCGTACGGCGGATGATGTCTTGTTCACGTGCTGGCCGCCCGCGCCGCTGGCCCGGAAGACCTCCATGCGCACATCAGATTCGTTGAGCTCGACGTCGGGATCTTCGAGCACTGGCCACACCTGAACCGCTGCAAAGCTGGTTTGGCGGCGACCTTGGTTATCGAACGGGCTAATACGAACCAAGCGATGTGTGCCGCGCTCGCTGGTCATCAGCCCATAGGCGTAGCGACCCGTAAGGGTGAACTCTGCTGAAAGAATGCCGGCCTCGGTGCCTTCGGAGATGCCGTCGATCTCGAAACCAAAACCGTGCCGCTCGGCCCAACGGCCGTACATGCGCAGCAGGATCTCGCTCCAGTCTTGCGCATCGACACCACCGTCTTTAGCGTTGATCTGCACGATGCAATCGAGCTCGTCGTGTTCGCCAGTGAACAAGCTGCGCATCTCAAGTTGCTGCAACGTGGATGCTGTCTTGGCCACTGCCTCGACAAGCTCGGGCTCTTGACTGGCATCGTCGACCTCGCGCGCCATCTCATGCAACAACTCGGTATCAGAAATGCCGCTCGAGAGGCCATCGAACGTATCGATGTCACTCTTCACATTCGAATACTCGCCGTTGACCCTCTTGGCCAACTCTTGGTCGTCCCACAGATCGGGTCGCGAGACCTCGAGCTCAAGTTCGCCCAGACGAGCACGCTTGTCGCTGATCTTGAGGTAGGCCTCTGCCTCGCCGAGGCGGCGTCGCAGGTCCTTGATGTCGTCGGAGAAATCGCGCATGAGGGGTGGTGTGTGGGATGCCTAGGCGGTGGCGCCGTGGCACACCTTGAACTTCTTGCCGGAACCGCAAGGGCATGGCGCATTTCGGGGAGTCTTCGACCATTCGTCGTTCACAACTGGCATCGACTTCTGCTGAGTCTGCGCGGCAGATGCAGCAAGCTCGGGCGATATCTCGCCGTCGGCGGCAGCGACCTGCGCTGCGACTTGGAAACCCGATGCCTGCACGTTGTCGGCCGAAGTCTGCTGAACATTTTGAACAACCGGAGCTGGCTCATCGTTGCGCACCACTTGCACATGCATGACATAGCGAACGAAGTCTTGGGCCACGCCCTTCATCAGCGAGCCGAACATCTCAAAGCCCTCGCGCTGCCATTCGGTGAGCGGATCCTTTTGGCCCATCGCCCGCAAGTTGATGCCCTCTTGGAGGTAATCCATCTCCTCGAGGTGCTCGCGCCAGCGTTGGTCGATGATCTGCAGCATCACCTGACGCTCGACATCGCGCATGACCTCGGGGGTGAGCTCGGCTTCGCGTAATTCGTAGTAGGCCGAGGCATCGGCCATCACGATCTTGTACATCTCGTCGGTGTCGCGACAGTTCGCAAGCTGAGCTTCGGTGATCTCGGTGGCCCAGAAAGAACGCAGTTCGGTGACGAGGCCGTCGATATCCCATTCGTCGTCAGCTTCGCTGACGCAGTGGCTGTCGACCAAGGTGTCGATTGCATCGGCGAGATACTCGAGCGCGGCCACTTTGAGATCGGCTCCTTCGAGGATCTGATCGCGGCGCTGGTAAATGATCTTGCGCTGCTCGTTCATCACTTCGTCGTACTTGAGCACGTTCTTGCGAACTTCGCCGTTGCGCTGTTCGACCGTACTTTGCGCCCGCTCGATGGCCTTGGTGACCATCTTTGCTTCGATGGCTTCGTCGTCGGGCAGCGCCCGACCCATCACCCAACTGAGCGCACCCGTAGCGAACAAGCGCATCAGCTCATCATCGAGGCTGAGGTAAAACCGGCTGTCGCCAGGATCGCCCTGGCGGCCGGCACGACCACGCAACTGGTTGTCGATTCGGCGGCTTTCGTGCCGCTCGGTGCCAAGCACATACAGGCCACCGAGTTCGCGCACCTTGTCGCCTTCGGCGCGGCACGACTTAGTGAGTTCGGCTAGCACTTCGTCGTAGCGAGCAAACGCTGCGGTACGTGCCGCACGGAAATCTTCGGGCATCTCTTCGATGGGCAGCGACAACGCAAAGTCGTCGACCATCACGTCGGCCGAATGGCCCTCCTTGAGCACCTGAGCGCGAGCCAGACCCTCTGGGTTGCCGCCCAACAAAATGTCGACGCCGCGGCCGGCCATGTTGGTGGCAACGGTGACCGAATGCAGCCGGCCAGCCTGGGTGACAATGTGCGCTTCACGAGTGTGCTGCTTCGCGTTGAGTACTTCGTGGTCAACGCCACGCTGGGTAAGCAGCCGCGAAAGATGCTCGCTCTTCTCAACGCTGATTGTGCCCACGAGTACTGGCTGGCCGCGCTCGAAGCGCTCGGCGATGTCTTCGACAACGGCGTCGAACTTGCCAGCCTCGCCCTTGTAAATCAGGTCGGCGTGGTCAACGCGACCAACAGGCTTGTTCGTGGGAATCGGCACAACATCGAGGCCGTAGGTGTTCTTCAATTCCGCAGCTTCGGTAGATGCCGTACCGGTCATGCCGCCGAGCTTGTCGTACATCCGGAAATAGTTCTGCAGGGTAATCGTGGCGAGGGTCTGGTTCTCCTCTTTGATCTTCACGCCCTCTTTGGCCTCGATCGCTTGGTGGATGCCTTCGCTCCAACGACGCCCATCGAGCACGCGCCCGGTGAACTCATCGACGATTTTGACCTCACCATTTTGGATGATGTAGTCCTTATCGCGCTTATACAACTCTTTGGCCTTGAGCGCCACCTGCAACTGGTGCACCAAGTTCTGCTGCACTTCGTCGTACAAGTTCGCTACACCGAGAGCGAGTTCGACCTTGTCGATGCCAGCCTCGAGCGGCACAACGATGCGCTTATCTTCTTCAACTTCGTAATCGACATCACGCTTGAGCGAACGAACCACCGAGGCAAATCGGTAGTACAGCTTTGCGGCATCGGCCAGACGACCGCTGATGATGAGCGGCGTACGCGCTTCGTCGATGAGGATCGAGTCGACTTCGTCGACGATTGCGAAGTTGTGGCCGCGTTGGCTCTTATCGTCAAGCGTCGGCGCCATGTTGTCGCGCAGATAATCGAAGCCGAACTCGTTGTTTGTGCCGTACGTGATGTCGGCCGCATACGCAGCGCGCTTTTCGATAGGGCGCTCTTTGAAGCCAGGGATAACGAGGCCAACTTTCAGGCCCATCCACTTGTGAACCCGACCCATCCATTCGGCGTCACGCCGAGCGAGGTAATCGTTCACGGTGACGAGGTGAACGCCCTGACCGCCGAGACCGTTGAGATAGGCCGGCAACGTAGACACCAGGGTCTTGCCTTCACCGGTCTTCATTTCGGCGACCCAACCAAAGTGCAGCGCAGCGCCGCCCATCATCTGAACGTCGTAATGGCGCTGGCCAATCACGCGGCCAGCAGCTTCGCGGGTCACTGCGAATGCCTCGACGAGTAAGTCATCGAGCGATTCGCCTCGCTCGATGCGCTGTCGAAACTCGCCGGTCTTGGCACGGAGCGCGTCGTCGGAAAGAGCCGTCATTGAAGTGCTGAGCGCGTTGATTTCAGGAACGAGGCCTTCGAGAGCCTTCAGTTTCTTACCTTCACCGGCGCGGAGGATGCGATCGAGAATTCCCATGCGAGTCGAGATCCTATCGGTTCGGCGGCAACGGGTGCTGTGAGACATGATGTCTGGTGTGACCAGCACCAGCTCCCGCGCCCGCCAAATAGACACTGTTATCTTTGACCTCGGCGGGGTGTTGATGAGCAACGGCCGCCAGAGCGATCTGGTACGACGCTTTCCCCCAGACAAGGCCGAAGCAGCATTGCGGGTGTTCATGGGCGACTACGGCGCCGACAACGACCACCCGTGGCATCGCCTCGAGCGCGGCGAGATCGCATTCGATGAGGTTCGTCGCCTCAACCGCATCGGCTTGGCCGAGCTTGGCATTGAGCTTCCTGAGCCGCCTGCCGATGCCAAGCCGGGCGCTCCGGCCATCACCTTTCAGCCCAACGAACCGATGATCGATCTCGTAGTGCGGTTGCGTGAGGCCGGGCTGCGTACGTCGATTCTCACCAACAACGTGCGCGAGTTTCGAGAGCATTGGAGATCGGTGCTCGACTACGACACCTTGTTCGACGACATTGTCGACAGCCATGAGGTAGGGCTACGTAAGCCCAACGCCGCCATTTACGAGCTTGCGCTCACCAGGCTCGATGCCGAAGCACGCCGATGTGCCTTCTTAGACGATGTTGCATCAAACGTGGCTGCCGCCGAACTGCTGGGCATCTTTGGCGTTGTGGTCGACGAAGACTGTTCACCAGCGATCGAAGCCGTAGAGATTCTCGCCGGTCTGGCCTGAGGCAAGCTCTCGGGGGTAGCCGCCACAGCGGCGAGCACTACCGAACGCGCACCGGCGGCAAGCAACGCTTCGCGTGCGGCGAGCAACGTGGTTCCGGTGGTCACCACATCGTCGATGACCAGCACCCGAGGCGGGTTGCGAATCGGACGTGAGGCGAACGACGGCCCATGCAGGCGGTCGGCGCGATTACGACCAGTTTGCGCCGGACCGTGATGACGAAACAGCATTCGCCGGCAGGGCTTGCGCCAACGGGCCGCGAGCGCTCGAGCCAGTAGCTCGGCTTGGTCGTAACCGCGATGGTTGGCGCGACGCCGGCTGGTGGGTGCCCACGTGATGACATCGATCTGCGTTGGATCGATGCGGCGGTTGAGCTGGTCGGCCAAGTAGCTCACGATGCGGCGACGGTTACGAAACTTGAGCCCGATGATGAGCTGTTTGGGTAGGCCGACGAACTCGGTGGCCGCAATGACCCCCGACGCGGTGACTACCGGCGGCGACGCCGCAAGGGCGAACTGGCACCGACGACACAACTCGAACCCGGGCTCACGGCACCCTGCACAACGATTGATCAGCATGCGACAGTTGTAACAACAGGGTGCGACAAGGATGGACGCTTCGCTACGGTGCAGGTCGTGACCTTCTCCAGCAATGCAGCAACTGCTCGCGAATACACGCCCAGCTCGGCTTCAGCCGACTGGGCGAACCGGCTTTCTCGGTGCGCATTTGGCCTGGCGTTGTTCGGCGCTGGCATCGCGCTGATCCTGCAAGCCCACCTCGGCGCAGCGCCATGGGACATGTTGCATCAAGGCCTGAGCAATAAGACCGGAATCAGTGTTGGGGTCATCATCGAGGCAGTGGGCTTCGTACTGCTCTTGCTCTGGATACCGCTCAAGCAGCGCCCGGGCATTGGCACCATCTTGAACGCGTTCGAGATCGGCTTTGTGGTCGATCTCGTTGCCCCGCTCCTACCCGACAGCGATCGGCTGCTCGTACGCACCGGCTACCTCGTGGCTGGCATTTTGATCATCGCCATCGGCTCCGGCTTCTACATCGGAGCCGGATTGGGTCCTGGCCCCAGAGACGGCTTGATGCTGGGCTTAGAACAGCGCGGGCTCAGCGTGCGTAAGGCCCGCACCGGCATCGAACTCTCCGTCGGAATCGCCGCCATCGCGCTGGGGGTACGGCCCGGCATCGGCACGCTGATGTTCATGTTTGGCATTGGTCCACTCGTGCAGCTGACCTTGCCACCGTTGGCTCTGCCACCGCGCGAAACGCGCAGCGCAATCGCAGCGCGCGCGGCACTTGCTCAATCCTGAAGTTTTGTTGAAGACAATTGGTCGACCCTCAACCAATTGTCTTCAACAAACACGGGGCTTTGCGTGCGCTGCTGTTGCGGCTGCCGAAGCAGCAGGATGATTGCTAGTAGCGGTAACGCTCGCTCTTGAATGGGCCACTTGGGTCGATGCCCAAGTAATCGGCCTGCTCGTCGGTGAGCTTGGTGAGCTTCACGCCCAACGCATCGAGGTGCAGAAGTGCCACTTTCTCGTCGAGCTTCTTCGGCAACACGTAGACGCCCAGTGGATACTCGGCGAGGTTATTGAAGAGCTCCATCTGAGCAATGACTTGGTTGGTAAATGAGCAGCTCATCACGAAGCTCGGGTGGCCAGTGGCGCAACCAAGGTTCACGAGACGACCCTCGGCCAACACGATGACGGCGTGACCGTCGTCGAATGTCCACAGGTCGGTGCCTGGCTTGAGCTCGTCACGAGTTGCGCCGCTGCGGGCCAGACCGGCCATGTCGATCTCGCTGTCGAAGTGGCCGATGTTGCACACAATTGCGTTGTGCTTCATGAGCGCCATGTGGCCCGCTGTGATGATGTGGTCGTTGCCGGTAGCTGACACAAAGATGTCAGCCGACGAAACGATGTCTTCAATCACGGTGACTTGGTAGCCCTCCATCGCCGCCTGCAGCGCGCTGATTGGGTCGACCTCGGTGACCACAACGCGGCAACCCTGGCCGCGCAGCGCCTGAGCACAACCCTTGCCAACGTCGCCGTAACCGCACACCACTGCAACTTTGCCGGCAAGCATCACGTCGGTAGCACGGCAGATTGAGTCGACCAGCGAATGGCGACAGCCGTACAGGTTGTCGAACTTGCTCTTGGTGACCGAGTCGTTCACGTTGATGGCGGGGAACAACAACTCGTCGCGCTCGAACATCTTGTACAGACGCATCACGCCCGTGGTGGTCTCTTCGGTGACGCCCTTGATTCCGGCGGCCATCTGTGTCCATTTGGTGGGCTCAGTGCGCAGGCTGCGCTGCAGCAAGCCGAGCACAATCGCAAACTCGGGGTTGGTTGCCGACGTTGGGTCTGGAACCTCGCCCGACTTTTCGAACTCAACACCCTTGTGCACCAGCAACGTGGCGTCGCCGCCATCGTCGAGGATCATGTTGGGTCCTTGTGGCTGGCCGTTGATATCGGCCGGCCAGCTCATCATCTGGTCGGTGCACCACCAGTACTCCTCGAGCGTCTCGCCCTTCCAAGCAAACACCGGCACGCCTTGGGGATCCTCGAGGGTTCCGTTGGGCCCAACAGCAACGGCAGCGGCCGCGTGGTCCTGAGTTGAGAAGATGTTGCAGCTTGCCCAACGAACTTCGGCACCCAACTCGACGAGGGTCTCGATGAGCACCGCAGTCTGAATGGTCATGTGCAGCGAACCGCTAATGCGGGCGCCCTTGAGTGGCTGCGAGGGGCCGTATTCCTTGCGGAGTGCGCGCAGGCCGGGCATTTCGTGTTCGGCGAGATGAATTTCCTTGCGGCCAAACGGGGCTAACGAAAGATCGGCGACGCGAAAGTCGCGCCGCTCAGCGAGTGACGAGGTCATGACAGTTCCTCCAACGGAAACTAAAAAGTGGATGATCTCGGGCCGGGGCCTGCTGGCACCGCATTGATGTCAGCCCGCGTTCAGCAAAGTCTAGGCGATCAGTCGCCTAGGACGACGGCTGATACGTCGAAGAGATAATGGATGTACCCGGCGTTGTTGAACGCGCGGATCTCGTTGCCGATGCCGAGGCTGACCACAGACATGTTCGGAACGTTGACACCCTCGGTCACATTGATGTTGCTTGAGAACGGACGCTGTGCTCCTGCGGGATACACAGTAAAGAACGTGGACACCGGTTGCGATGGAAAGACCCGGCGGAGTTCGGTGCCGGTGAGGTTGCCCAACAGCGCCACCTGATTACCGAGCGATACACCGTCGAGGGTGACCGAACCCACGAACTGATTGAAGCCCCACGCCTCGGCCTGACCCGGCCCGAGTTGCGCGTTGCCAAACCCGGTCTCGCGAGTGTCTAAGGCACGAAACGGCGACGACAGCGGGATGACCCGACCCAGACGCGGGTGCAAGCCGTCGTCTTGGTTCGCCAACATGTAGCCAACCACATCGACGGCCACGTGAGCGTTGCCGCCGTTGTTGTAGATGCGAATCGCTGCATCAACGTTGGTCACCGGCACGATCACCAAGTTGGCTTTGATCTGATTCTGGGCGAGGTTCAGGTTCGATGTGGTCACCTGGCCCACAGGGTCGTCGGGCAACACGCTGACGAACGTAGGCACGTTGTTGGGTTCGGTGTTGATGCCGGTGACGTTGAGCACCACACCGACGACATTGGGGCTGTCGGGCACAATGTCGGTGATCGCCGGAGTTTGCGAGTCGGCGCCGCGAATGGGCACCCTGATTGTTTGGGCCTGACCAATGGCGAGCCCGGTTCCATTGAACGACGCCTCACGCGTATCCCAAATGCGTGCAGGGCCGACAGGCATGAGGCGGGCCCCGTTCGTTGCATACGAGCTGGTGGAGAACCAGCCGAACACGTCGATGAGGACGTCGGCGTTGCCCGGCGCAACGGTAGCTAGTCGCAGCGTGAGCTTGCCATCAGCACCCAAAGTGGCCACCGTGAGGTTGGGCACGGTTTGGCCTGGAGCAAAGTTGACGATGCTTGAGATTCCCGCCGCCGCACCTGCGGGATAGGCCTGCACATACCCGCTTTGGGTCGGCACGGTGACCGTGATGTTGAGAACCACCGCAAGGACGTCGGCCGCCGTATCGGGGATGCCACCCTTCCCGAGAATCTGCACATCGAGTGAGCTGCCGGTCGGCGTAGTGAGCAGCGGAGCGACAACAGCATTAATCAGCGGATCACGCGTATCGAAAATTCGCGCAGGTGTGAGTGGGTGGAATTCGCCGCCCGCTCCGAGACCTGCAAGGGCCCCAACGCCCGGGGCAACTCCAACTATTGATGAGGCACAGATGATGGCCGCGGCAACACCAAACCTCAAGAAAACACGAATGTTGAGCATGCGACCGATCAACATCTACGCAGCAAATGTTGGCGCGATATTGCGTTCTTCGATGAGCTTTGTGAGGCGCTCGTTCTCAGCATCGGAGACGTGATCGGCTTCGTCGACAAGCATGACCGGAATGTCGTCGCGCACTGCATAACGCAGCTTCAACCGAGGGTTGTAGAGCGCGCCCTCGTCGGCCACATAGAACAGGGGACCCTTGTCTTGAGGGCAAGCGAGGATTTCGAGCAGGCGTTGGTCGAGAGCCATGGGTAAGTGTCCTTTGGGTCAGGCGCTCGTGATCAGCGCAAGTAGCTCGGCTACATGCTGATCACATTCGTCACGGGTAGGTGCTTCGAGGTTGAGTCGCAGCAGCGGTTCGGTATTTGAAGGGCGAAGGTTGAACCACCATGGTCCGCAATCGACAGTGAGTCCATCGAGTCGGTCTTGTTGAGCGTCGGCAAAGATGGCAGCAACAACATTGAGCACTGTGTTCGCATCGTTGACCTGAGTGTTGATCTCGCCGCTCGACGAGTAACGCTCGTATGGCTGACGCACAACCGACAGATCTTGCTGCACGCGACTAACTTCGTCGAGCACAAGCAGCGAAGCAATGAGTCCGCTATCGGCTCTAAAGTTTTCGCGGAAGTAGTAGTGCGCCGAGTGTTCGCCACCAAACACGGCACCGGTATCGGCCATAATCTGCTTAATGAACGAGTGACCAACCTTGGTACGCACCGGCACACCGCCATGCTCGCGAATCACTTCGGGAACAGCACGCGAGCAGATCAGGTTGTGCAAGATCGTGGCACCGGGGTGCTTGCGCAAAACGCTGGTGGCCAAGATTGCGGTGGTCGTTGAACCGCTGATGCCCCGGCCTTGTTCGTCGACAACGAACACTCGGTCGGCATCGCCATCGAAGGCCAGACCAACATCGAAACCACCGCTCACAACGCGTGCTTGCAGATCGCGCTGATTGGCTGGCTGCAATGGGTCAGCCGGATGATTCGGGAACGTGCCATCTAGTTCGCCGTACATGATTTCGAGATCGATGATGGGCAGGCGCTCAAACACGGCGGGCACCACAAGGCCACCCATACCGTTGGCCGTGTCGGCCACCACGCGCAACGGGCGCAACTGAGCGGGATCGATGAACGACACCACGTGATCGACGAAAGCCGACATGAGGTCGCGCTGGGTCGAGCGACCTGGACGCGCCGCCGGCAAAGGACCGTGTCCGTCGAGCACGGCCTGAGCAATTGCTTTCACTTCTTCGAGACCGGTATCGGCGCCCACAGGACGAGCACCCGACAAGCACAGCTTGATGCCGTTGTACTGAGCCGGATTGTGCGACGCCGTGAACATCGCGCCAGGCGCTTCGAGACGGCCGGCCGCGAAATACAACAAGTCGGTTGATGCAAGGCCAAGCAACACAACGTCGATTCCCTGCTCCATAACGCCGCGAGCGAACGCATCGACCAGCTCGGGGCCCGATGGCCGCATGTCTTGCGCCACCACTATGTGCGGAGCCTTGGTGAAAGAGGCGAACGCTACGCCAAGGGCGTGAGCAACATCGGCGTCGAGTTGGTCGGGGACTGTGCCTCGGATGTCATATGCCTTAACGATGGCATCGAGCTTCGAAACTGGCTGTGTGTCTGGTCTAGGCATGACAAGTTCGCACGCTATCGGCGCAGCACCGCTTCGTCGACGTAATCGAGGTCTACCGAGCGTGGCACTGACTGCTCGGCCTCGACCGCCGCCACAAGCTCATCGCTGCGGTAGTTGATGTGTACGTACTTGCGCAGCACAAACAGCAACACGATGCCCAGCAGCGTGAGGCCGTAGGCAAGATAATCAGTGGACGAACGGGCGAAGTTCAGCCGAACTTGATTCGAGGTTGGCACCACCACCATCAAGTTTGGAGCAATGCGATATGGCCCCTGCGCACCTGACACTTCCCAGTTCGGGAAGTAGCTCACCTTGACCAACACAGGCACACCCACCTTGTCGACATCGAAGTTGACGGTCTCATTGCCCATGACCACATTCGAAACCACCACCGGATCGAGTTTCACCGGCTTGATCACATCAGTTGGTTTGAGCACCGCAACACGGTTCGCGGTCACGCGACTCGAGTCGACTTGCGCCGTGATTCGCTGCCAACTTGACGGACCATCAGCCGCTGGCATGGCAGCCCACTCGGCGGCGTTCTGAAACCAACTCGAGCCGAGTTCGAGCCATCGTTCGCGCTGGTCGCCTGGGCGTTCTGCAACAACCACTGGCTGCACTGAGAGCGGCACCACGATGTTGGCGTCGGCCACCTCGTAGATATGCCACGGCCCGCTCTTCACGATCAGCGTGAGGCCCTCGGCGGTTTCGGCTTTGGCCACTGCCTTCTCGGTCCATGCCATGTAGTACTTGATACCGAGCTTTTGTAAATGCGGCACTCCAACGCTGGGGTCGTTGTCGACATAGCGCAGTTGGCGCACAGGGTTGGAGCTATTGGCCGACATCGCTGCCGCGGAGAGGAAGTGATACGGCGTGGTGCCCGACGCCTCGAAGAACAGCCCCTCGCTGCTACCGATGCAACCATCGGTCCAATGCGGCAACAGCATCAACGCCATTGTTGTGCCGTATTTACCGTTCTCGCCGTTGTTCTCCCACAGCGCGCGACCACAGCCGTACTTCGAGTCGTTACCGATGGTTTCCATCGCCAACACCAGTGCTCGATATTCGCCGTAGGCGCTCTTCGCTTCGTAACCAGTGAAGTTGTATCGCGACCAGCTGTCGGACAACCCGCGACCGTTCGTGGCGCGCTTTTGATAGACCACCAACTCGCTGCCGTTATCGGGCCCGATGGTGAGCGCGTATTGACCGTTGCTCCGGCCAGCACCCCACCAATCCACCTCGAACTCGACTGACAGAATCGTGCCAACCACGACCAAAGCCAACAACGCCGCAACGGCGCCGCCCGCAGCCTGCGAGCGACCCGTTGGCAACGGAACAGCGCTGCCTGCATGACCAGCGCGTCGCTCGAGAGCAAGGGCACGACCCATGCGGCCGTAGTTGAACACCAGCACCGCGGCGCGAGCGAGCTCGACAACGCCCACCATCATCAGCAGGTAGCGAAGCAAATAGATGAACGGCAGCACGCGCGGGTTCCACAGCAGTCCGATGACGGGAAGCGAGTTCTCGGCGAGGCGAGTGAACACCGCGAGCGCAAGCACACACACACCGAGCCACGTGCCCGCACGATGGCGGCGAACAACCGACCCAACCAACCCGATGACCGCAAGTACGAAGATCACGCGGTCGAAGTTGACGTCGAGGTTAAAGAACATCTTCCAGTACGAGTCGTTGGCGCCCTCGGGTCGCTTGCCGTACTTCATGTCGGTCATGAACGCCGTGCCGCTCACAAACGGAATCATCCAGAACGACGTAAGCAACATCGCCGGCACCAACACCGCAATGCCGTACACCAGTCGCTGCTTGTCGAGAGAGATCAGCCACATGAGAGCGACGGCTATGACAACGAAGATGGCGACGATGCCGTGACTCAACACCGCCAACGCGAGGATCACCGCCGTTCGGCCGCGTAGCTTGCCCGTTTCTAAGCCCCGAGCGAAGAGGCCAAGCCCAAGCACCGCAAACGACAACGCGATGCTGAAGGAGAACTCGCCAGCCATCGTGCTCTTGACGTTGCCGCCGTAAATACTGAAGCTCTCGTCGAGCAAAAAGACCAACGCTGCCAGCGCAAACAGTTCGGGTATCGGAAACACGAAACGCGCCAACCGACCAAAGGCCCAGCAACACAGCGGCAGGGTCAAGATACCGATTACGGCGATGAGTTTGAACGCAATGCCGTAGGGCAGAACCACATTGACCAACACGATCATCAGTGCCGGGATCACCATATAAAAGCGATACAGCGGATAACCGTTGTACCACGACGGGTTCCATCCGGAGAGCCGGAAATTCGACAATAGGTGGTCACGTAAGTAGGCAGGCCCGAGCACGTGAGCGCCCATGTCACCACCGGTTGGGGTGTTATTGCTGGTGATGAGATCCCAGTGAACGACGTTGAGGGTGACGATGCCTGCAACGAGCAACATCGCAAACGCCGTGATTGCCTGCACGATGCGCTGGACGGTCCACGGCGCATCGATCCAGTCGATCGAGCGTCCAAAGATGGCCCGACCAAAGCGATTCACCGGCGCCGGAAGGAAGCGACGCAATTCGTCGTCGCTGCTGGGCGACGCAGGTACGCGATCGGCGAACGAGAATGAGAAATCGCTCGTGGTTGCCTGACCCTCGACGTCGCCAAAATCGAACTGGTCTGTCTGCGACAGATCTGGCTCGGCGGGATCGACGGGAAGGACAGGATCGTTTGGCTCGGTCATGCGGGCTGCATTCTCGCATCTCGCAACTGTGAACTCATGTCAGACCTCGATCATTCATCGTGCAATGAGCACTAGGGCGGTGGCGTTAAAAGCCATATGCGAAACAATTCCCATGCCAAGTCGATTGGTCAACGCAGCACAACAGCCGAGCACAAGCCCGAAGGCAAAGAGTCCCGGGTACTCGACGGGCCGAAAGTGGATCAGCGCGAAGAACGCAGCGACAACAAGCACCGACCACAACGCACCGAATCGCCGACGCGTGGCACCCTGCAGTAAACCGCGGTACACAAGTTCTTCGACAATCGGCGCGCCAACCACCACCATCAGGATCAGTACGACGACCCACATGCCGTGAGCGCGGTCGTACAGGTCACGAGCGTTCTGCTCAAGTTGCTTCGTGGCAAACGTGTCGGGCCATGCTTTTTGCAGCGGCCAATAGATGACCGGCAACAGAGCCACCTGGCTCAGCACACCAATCGGTACACCCCACAAATCGCGGCGCGTGAATCGAATCGAGTAGTCGCGCCCAACGTGTCCGGACGCAAAGGCTCGACTCATCAAAATCAACACCGCAAGCTGAGGAATCCACAGCGCCGCCGCCATCGAGGCGTTGAGCCAAACCGGCCGATCGGCAGCAGCTATGTCGGCCTGACCGGAGATGCCGAGCACAGCACTCGCTACAAGGTTTCCGGCAACCCAGCCGGCCATCCATGCGAGCACTGCAACGCCAAGCGTGAGGCCCGCAGGCGACGACGAATGCTCAGCGGCGGTGAGGTCGCCGGAGGCGCTGGTGGGTCGTCGTTGGGACACAGGGGTCACGGTACATCAGACGCCAGCGAGGCGCGAGGAGGGTGGCTCAGCCCGCGGCTGCGAGGGCGAGATCGCTGCGCGAGCGGCGGTCTTCCATCCGCCAACCATGCGGAACCGACAACCGAGCACCGTGACGCTGACACAGGTCGTAGGCGTGCGGATCTCGTTCGGCCGACAGGTCGTCGAGCCATACGGCCGAGCGGGCATATTGGTACGTGAGGGTCACAACTGCTGATTCAGCACAACCTGACCGAGAACACTGACGCTGCACAGTTCGAAAATATCCGATGACCGCCCGCGAGTGGTGGATCTGCACGACTCACCTGCCCGACCCGAGACCAACACCGAAGCCAGCCACACCCTTTGTGAGATTGATGCCACACCGCTTGCGAGATTGATGCCCCGACGGGTTCAGCCCGCCCGATTGCACCTAGCATGACGCCATGAGCAATTTGCCTCCACCCCCACCCCCACCGCCATCCGGACGCGGATCGGGTGGACGCGGGTCCAACGGCCCGAATCAGCCAGGTCAAGGCCGCAAGACGCCACCCCCAGGCCTCCCAAAGTGGAGCATCGCTCTGCTCATTGTTGTGGTCGTGAGCGGACTCGTGTTTTTCCAAGTTCGCCCAACCACCTCGTCAGAGAAGCTCAAGTGGAGCGAGTTCTTGACCCAGGTCGATAACGGCACAGTGAAGCAGATCACCATCGACAACGGCAGTCGCGGCATCAGCGGTGAGTTCAACCCCATCGGCGCCGCAGTGCCCGTGAAGTTCACCACCACAGCCGACACGCAGATCACCGATGGCGTCCTCGAACGGTTCGACAAGAGCGGCATCACCTACGACTACAAGCAACCTACGAACAACTGGTGGGCAGGGCTCATCACGTTGCTGTTGCCGTTCGCTCTGATCATCGGCTTTTTGGTTTGGATGCAGCGTCGGGCTGCCGGCCAAATGGGCAACGTGATGTCGGTCGGCCGCAGCCGCGCCAAAACCTATTCGGCAGACAAGCCATCCACCACGTTTGCTGACATCGCTGGTTACGAAGGCGTCAAGCAAGAGATCCGCGAGGTCGTCGACTTCTTGCGGATGCCCGAGCGCTTCCGTGAAATTGGCGCGCGCGTGCCAAAGGGGATGTTGCTCGTTGGCCCTCCCGGCACCGGCAAGACCTTGTTCGCCCGCGCAGTTGCTGGCGAGGCTGGCGTGGGATTCCTCTCGGTCACCGGCAGCGACTTCATGGAGATGTTCGTGGGCGTCGGCGCAAGCCGCGTTCGAGACCTGTTCCAGCAGGCTCGCAAGATGGGCCGAGCAATCATCTTCATCGACGAACTCGACTCGATCGGCCGCAAGCGCGGCGCAGGTCTGGGCGGCGGTCACGACGAGCGCGAGCAGACGCTGAACCAGATGCTCTCCGAGATGGACGGCTTCGAGACGAGCGAAGGCATCGTCATTCTTGCGGCCACCAACCGCCCCGATATTCTCGACCCCGCCTTACTGCGCCCAGGCCGCTTCGATCGCCAGATCGTGGTGCCACTACCCGAAGCCGAAGAGCGCGTGGCGATCTTGAAGGTACACAGCCGCGATAAGCAGATGGGCACCGACGTCGACCTCGACGTTATGGCGCGCGCAACTCCGGGTATGAGCGGTGCCGACTTGGCCAACCTCGTCAACGAAGCAGCCTTGGTTGCCGTGCGCCGTGGGTCAAAGCTCATCGAGCGCATCGACTTCGAAAACGCCCGCGACCGCGTGGTGCTTGGCGCACTGCGCGAGAGCATGGTGTTGTCGCCCGAAGAGAAGCGGGCCACTGCATACCACGAAGGTGGTCACGCAATTTTGGCCACGGTGCTGCCGCACGGCGACCCACTGCACAAGGTCACCATCTTGCCCCGAGGTATGGCCCTCGGTGTCACGTGGAGCCTGCCGCAAGAGCGCCACACCTACTCACGCGAGTACTTCGAAGACACCATCTGCAAGGCCATGGGCGGCCGCGTTGCCGAGATGATCGTGTTCGGTCATCTCAACAGCGGTGCCGCCAACGATCTTGAGCAAGCCACCAACATCGCGCGCCACATGGTGCGCGAGTGGGGCATGAGCGATCGAATTGGCCCAATGGCGTGGGGCAGTCAGCAGCACGTGTTCCTCGGCGAAGACCTGATGAGCAGCGGTCGCGAGTACAGCGACCAGACCGCTCGAATCCTCGACGAAGAGATCTCGACCATGTTGCACTTCCAGCAAGAGCGTGCACGAGAGTTGTTGATGAAGCATCGCGTGGGCCTCGACCTCGTGGCGCAGGCACTGCTCGATCGCGAGACCATCGATGGACCCGAGGTTGCCAGCTTGGTGCAACAAGGTCTCGGCGAGATGGTGCGCGACTCCGATCTCGAAGGTGCCACCACAGCCCAGGCCGACAGCCAAGACTGATCACCCGATCACTCCCAAGCCGCAAGGACTTGGCAGCATCATCAATCGTGGTCGTGACCAAGATTGGGCTCGGGTGATGTGCCCGGGTTGCGCGCTTCGGCGCACGCTGCCCACAAGTCTGTAGCTGACACCGGGCCCAAGAAACTCGCCCGCACCACACCCTCACGGTCGGCAATCACCAATGTGGGAACCGCATCAATGTTGTAGCGCTCGTGCAATGCGCGCTGAACCGTGTACTCAACGTCGACAACGCTGACTTCCTTGCTTGCGAGCACCGCTGCTTTACGTTTCACGTCGGCGCAGGTGTGGCACGACTCTGAAGTGAACGTGACAACGACCCAATCGCACGGCGCGTCAGCGAAGTCTGCACGATTGAGCTGCGCCGGCGCCTGCCACCTGTTCTGGGTGGGTGGGTCGTCAGTGCGGCGGCGTTGCAGAATCAGCGACGCAACCACAACGACTGCTACAAGGACGGAGGCGATGAGAAATTGCATAGTCCACATTCGGGTAGCGCCCACGAGCCCGAGCGGCCGTTGAAGTCGTGACCACGCGGCAACAGTCGCTCGACGAGCAGACGTTGGCTGGACTCGACCACCAAGAGCCGACCGAACACACTCGGGTCGGTGAGATCAATAGTTATGACGCCGGCGGCTGGCAGCGCGAGATCGGTGAGACTTGCAACAGCGACTTCGCCACCGGGCCCGATGGCTTTCACCGTAACCGTGGTGTCGACGCCATCAACGTTGTACACAACAAGCGCCTGATCTACTGCTGAGCCAACGCCTATGGGCACGTACCACCTACCCACCGCATATTCGGAGGTCATTCCCATCACGACCGTGGTGGAGATCTTGGTACCCGCAGGACGCGTGATCACCCGCTCAATGATCACCGACGGGCGCGAATCGTCGACCGTAGAAAACACCATGCTGTGTCGTCCGTCGGGAAGGTCGGGGATGGCCGATGCTTCGAGCACCACGACCTCGCCGGCCGCAACAGCAATCGGGTCAGGCGAGACGATCGCGGCGGCGACACCAAGGCCGAGAACGGTGAGGCCAACGCTGGTGTCGATATCGGTGGGGTTGAACAACACGTATTGCTCAGAGATGCCAACGCCTTTTTCGCCGTCGACAAACCACACCTGCTCGGATGGCGCTGGCGCCCCAAGGGTGAGCGAGTAGCCGAGTCGATTTCCGCCGAAATAGTGCTGCGCCCGGGCGACCACAAGTTGGCCTCGGCTTGCGATGACCTGGACTCCGATAATGCGTTCGTCCTTGAGCCCGTTGTCGGCCACCGAAACCACCTTCACCGAATGCGGTGGCACTGAATCGCCCTGAAACGCTGACGGTTCACGCTTGCCGGCGGCGGTGAAGAACGCAAGGTTGACGCTGACTGAATCGGCCGATGGGTTGGTGAGGATGATCTGATCGGTGCTTCCGTCGATTGTGAAACCATCGGCGAAGTACCAGCTTGACGAGGTCTGGGTGATGCACGAAGACACTGCGTCGCCTGCGGGGTAGATGGCGCGCTGCTCAACCATTGCATCGCCTCCGTCGAGCTCGACGATTGCCGACACGAATGTGGCTTTGAGCGCATCGCTCACCGACAACGTGAAGGTGTCGCGGGCCGGCACCGTAATGTCTTGTGAGACCGGGGCCGCCTGGTCGGAGCCGAGCAATGTGACGCGCGCCTGCTTCGGCGTAGAGGTTGGGTTCGCCACCACAATCTCGCCACCGACGGTGCCGTCGCCCGCAGGAACGCCCGGGCAGTACCACGTAGTGGTGATGGGGGTTCGGTGCGATGCGTACGGTCGGTTCACGAACGGCGCTGTACCGAATCGGGCGGGAGCCGGGCTTGCGTCGAGCTGACCAAAAATGATCGTGCTCAGTACGCCAATAGTGAGAACCGATGAGACCAAGATCCTGCGTGGGTTCATGGTGTTGCTCCCTGGGGGTCCGCCTCGGGGGCCTCAGCGTTGGACGCAGGCGCTGTCGGCTGAAGATCGTTGAGGCTCAGCAGTGGCCCCTCAGACGCCACCGCCACGCGTCGCTTGCGACGAAGCAGATCCCATCGGATTCGGCTCGCAGCCACAGCAAGCGCCAGCCACGCTGCTGCTTGCATCAGCACGGCAAGGTGACGCCCAGTTGAGGTGGAATAGGTGAGTGTGGCGTTACCGGCGTTACCAACTTCGAATGCTGTAGTGCCGCTAAAGGCAATGCGTCCGGCGATGCCTTGGCCATCTACCCGCAGCTGCCAGTTGGCGTCGAAAGGTCGGGCCACATGCAACACACCTGGGGTCACGGGTCCGCTTCCAGGACCGCGGCCACTCATGCCAACCAACACCGGTTGCGAACCCGACGTGTCGGTCTTGGCAAGAACCTCGGGACCGGCTTTCTTGCTGGCCTCGGCAACCGATGGGCTCAGCACGCTTTGAGTGGGGATCCATGCAACGTTTTCGAAGGCGATGTAGTTGGGCGGCGTATACATCCGGCGTAGATCGAGCTGCGCCGTAAGGCTCTCGATGAGGCCCGCTGGCAACGGCAGCGGACTGCTGGCCGGCGAGTCGAGCCCGTTCACGACGGGCACCACGATGTAACGAATCGAGTACGGCGCTAGAAGTCGACCAACTCGTGCCGTGGAATCGTCGGCGATGAGTTGCAGCACCGATGCAATGTTGCGCTCGCCTGCCGTAGGTAAGCCAGCCCAGCGCTCGTTAATGAACAGCGGCCCGTCGTCGACAACCGTGAACGCCACACCACTTTGGCCCGAATCGCCAAGACGCCATCCGGCCAATGGCATCACCCGGGTGTCACCCACGAACAAGGTGCGATAGTCGCCCTCGACCGGGTCGTAAGCAAACTGCTGAGATGGCTGCAGCAGCACTGTCGACGGCGTGGACCAATGCCCGTCGGCTGTTGCAGCAAGCGCAGGTACAAGACCAATCAGCATCGATGCGCCGGTGATAACACCAAGCGGTTGACGCCATCCGAAACTGGCACCTTGTACGTCTTGCTCAAACGCTGCAACTGCGCATGCCGCAGACAACGCCAGGCCCACAGCTGCCGGCGCGAGCAGCATTCCGATTTCAGGAAGGCGGAACGGCAACGAGTTATGTAACGACGCTACGGCGAGAACAAAGAACCCAACGCTCAGCACGCCACCGCGAGCGGCCCATGTGAGGCGCCAACCGCGAGCCAGCAACGGCGCCGCCAACGCCGGCAGCCACAGCGCCGTCGCCAACACACCGAGGCTGCTTGGCCCAACACCGAAGCGGAGTACGGTCGCTACTCCATCGTTGGGCGACGGCAGTGATGGCGCGCCGACGAAGGCATCCCAGCCGTGTTTACCGATGAGCGAGTTCACCCAAGGCAGGTTGATGAGCAGAGCGACTCCGGCTGCAATCGCTGCTCCTGCGAACAGAGTGATCGCGGCCCGAGCAGAACCACGCGCCACTACCGTAGCCAATGCGAGTAGCAACCCACTGATCACTACAACAACTAAGAACGATGGTTCGAATGCTGCGACGAAGCCGACCAACAGCGCCAACCGCGCCACGCGGTAGAGCTCTTCGCGTCGATTAAACGTGTCGAATGCATCGACAACGTCGGCGTCGGATCGCGCCAACAGCGCGGGCTCAATGAGTGCGATCTTGCGCAGCAGGTGCACCACCCATGGCGCCGCGCCATAGGCCACCACAACGCCCCAGCGGCCAGCGCCCAACGCGCTGTATGGCAAAGGCACGGCAGCAAACACAACCAGACCGGCAATGCGCGCCCGTGACGACGGGAAGATCGACATCACGCGCCATGCACCGAAGTAACCAATGGGCAACCACGCCAACACTGCAACGGTGTGCAACAAGCCCATGTGTCCAAAGGTGAAGGTACCGATGGCGCCGAGTATCGCGATGCCAGTTGGGGCCGACGTAGTTTGGCCGAGGCCATGCGCCCACCAGCCCGACCAGTACTGGCCAAGCAGCGCGCTGGAGCGATCTGGGAAACGTAAAAAGTCGCCAACTGCGGGGACGCCGTGCATCACAAAGCTGCGGCTACCTACTGCGGCGAGCACAAGAATTGCAACCCACGCAGCAACCTGCCCGGCCGTGTTACGCGTAAACCGACCAAGCCCAACTGCGCTGTGATCGACCGACATGTGCTGTTGCTCGCGAGTGCGTAGGTACGACGCCAAACGGGCACTGCCGCGGATCTGCAAACCAGCAACTTCGCGATACGGCACGTGACGCAAGCTCGCCACCTCGCGTCTGCGGCGCACAATCGAGGCAACACGCGGCACAAGACCAACCGTGGCCCGCAGCGATGCCACGGCCTCGCCGAGTCGGCCAGTGAACAAGCCAACAACAATCTCAAGCAGTGAAAGCAACAGCGTCTGCACCAACACCAGCGGCAAACGAAGGCCGCCCGTGAGCGTGGCAACCGTGCGCACTCGATGATGCGCAGCGTTCAGATGATGGGCCAAATCGGGTCGGCGTTGCACGAGTTGTTCTCGATGGCGCGCCCGGGCGGCGGGCACAACGACGACTCGAGCGCCACTCAGGTTGGCCCTCCAACACAGGTCGAGATCTTCGCCGTGGAAGTCGGTGGACTCGTCGAACCCGCCGATGGCCCGGAACAAATCGGCGCGCACCAACAGACACGCTGATGGAAGCGCAAACACGTCTCGCACCGCATCGTGCTGTTCTTGATCGATTTCGCCCGGCTCAACGAGCGGATCAATTTCTCCGAAACGATCGACGCCAAGGCCCACGTGTTGAAGCACCTGCGGCTGATCCCACACGACCAACTTCGGTCCCACGATGCCCGCGTTTGATCGATACAACTCTTCGACGAGCAACTGAACTGCGCTCGGGTCAAGCGCGAGGTCGTCGTGCATCAGGAGAAACAATCCGTTATCACCCTCGACGAGTCGCAACACTTCGTTGGCGGCTGCGCCGTAGCCCGGGTTGTCTGGAACCTCGCGCACAAAGGCATCGGGGAGGTAGCTGTGGATGCGCTCGGTGAGTTCTTCGTTGGCGCCGGTGAGCAAGAACAGCGTCTTCAGATTCGAATAGTCCTGGTCGGCGAGCGAGCTCAACACCTCGTCGAAATCGACCTGCGGATCGTGAACTACCACTACTGCCACAACGGGCGGGGCGAGTTCGGCGATGACGTCCACGAGGAGCCGAGGCTAGTCGTGATCGACCCGAAAATGGGGGCAGCTACAGACAGCGCAGACGAGTGGGTGCAAAAGTTGTCACTCCGACCTATTATGTGTTCACTATCTCTCCACGGCCAGCACCCACGGCCACGCACAAGAGGAGGCCATCATGGCTTCGATCAAATTCCCTACCTTCCCCGCAATTGACCTCAGCGCCCTCGACATCTCGCGCCTGAACCTCTCGACGTTGAATTTCCCCAAGGTGAATGTCTCCGACATCGACACCGAGGCCGTCGCCGACACTGCAAAAGATGTTGCCTACGTCACCATCGGCCTCGCCGTCGTGGCTTTCCAAAAGGCTCAAGTGCGTCGGCGTGAAATCACCAAGTCGATCAACGACCAGGCGGCAGACATCGAAAGCCGCATCGATTCGTTTGAGACCAAAATCGACGAGGCAGTGGTTGAACTCGAAAAGCGTCTGCCCGTGCGTGCTGGGTCGTTGCTGGTGCAGGCTCACGACATCGCCAAGACTGCTCGCCAACAAGTGCGCGGCCGCATCTTCGCTGCCGCCTGACACTGGGCGCGCGGCGCAACGCACGCGCCGAACTACTAGATGCCGTACCAACCGCTGACGTCGATGAGTACGTGCATCGACACGTTTGACTTCAGGCACCATCGACCAGCACCATCGACCACACCCGTAACGGTGGTGGCAGCCACCGAGTTGGCGAGGTTGCGCACCATCGACACACTCGGCACTTTGGCGATGCACGGGTGCACCGTGACGTATGCGGCTTTGAGCGCTCCTACGGAGGTGACCTCGGCTGCGATTGCCGCGACTCCGACCGCTGGCACTCCCCCAACGCCGGTGACCGCAATCGCGCGATTCTGACCCGCAGCGAACCGACCGGTGAGGCCTATGTTTTCTCGGGTATCGAGCAAGCGCCGCGGCATGAGTGCGTGGAAGTCGGCGGTGGCCGTGGGACCAAACCAGCCGCTGACGTCGAGCATCAACCGCATCGCTGTGGCGGCGTACATGCACACACCGCCGGCGCTGTCGAAACCAAGCTGCACGTGGTTGGTTACGGACGCACCCGCGGTTGCGTTGAGCACCGACGTAGTTGGCCGCTCGGCGCCGCATGGCCAGATGGTGACGAATCCGGCGCCCACAGCGCTTGAGCTATGCACCGTGACAGCTGCTCCGGTAGCCGAGGCTGGCACGCCGCGAGCGCCTGCGATCTGCACGCGTACCACCGAGTCGGCTCGCACCAACGGAGCAGCGAGCGAATCGAAGAACCGTTGTGGAGCAACGGGCTGAAACCGCTGACCGGTTGCGGTTCCGTAGACTCCAGAGAGATCGATCACAAGATCAGTCGTGGTCGACGAGAACACGCAGAACGTGCCGTCGGCATTGAGCGGCACGATGGCTGTGCCCGGAACAATTCGGCCAGCGACAGACGGCACGATCGAAACAAACGGCCGCTCGGCGCCGCATGGGTACGCAGTAAGGAATCCGTTGATCGCTGGAGTCACCGAGGTGACGTTGACAACCACCGCGGTTGCATCGGCGCCAACGTTGGGATCGATGGTAAGTGTGCAGCCCGCAGCGAGTGGCGCGGCCGGCACACCCAGACCCGAGCGGGTGTCGATGAGTCGCGTCGGCGTGAGCGGCGTGAACCGACTTGCCGCGCCATTGGCAGTAACGCCACCCACCGTAGAGGTGGTTTGCGAGCCACACGGATCGGTGGGGGCCGGCACCGACGTATCGCCCACGAGATGGAACCAGTTTGACTTGAGACCCATCGTGGCCCTGAACGTGTCACCGCTGATGTTCACCGCGCCGGCCGAGCCGTTGATGCGCATCGTGAGCACACGTCCGCCCCAGTCGCCAAAGCCTTCACGCGTCTTCACCACGATGCCCGAGTAACTACCGATGGCAGGCCATGCCGCTTCGATTGCGGCAACACCTACGGACACCGACCACGAGTGAGCCGCGTTCGAACGTATGGCGTCGCCGTCGTCGACCACAGGCGTGAAACCAAGCGAAGTCTTCGCTGTGTATCCGCCAGAAGACGACGAGAACATCGCGTAGGCAATAGCCCCAGCTTCAGAGCCGTAACGCCGCACGAGTCCGCTGGTTGCCGCCACGGCCGCGTCAATTGCCGCGAACTCTTGCGCGACGAACGAGCCGCCAACGCCGCTGCGATACGCCGCCCCGCGATACATCTGGCAGCTGCCCGAGTCGCAGGTCTTGGCGTATGCCTCTTTGTTCTCAGCTAGGCCATAGCTGCGAGCGGCGACGGCTTGGGCCTGCAATGCCTGAGCGCCCTTGCCTTGACCCATCGCTGCCCAACCCGCCGAGACCTCTCCGGCAACCACCGAGCGCAGATACTGCTCGAGCGGAACCACGCTGACGGTGCGATTGGCCAGCGCCCTGTTGTTGATGGCGCGTATCGCTCCGCGGTAATACCGAACCCGACCCGATGATGGCTCGCACAGCCCAACGAGATCACTTACATCAGCGCTGGCGCTGGTGTCGGTCTGTGGCCGAATGGTGACCGAGGTGACCTGGTCGGCGATCACCACGGTCCACCCATTGGCGGGGTCATCGAGATTGACACCTGTCGGTGGGCACACGTTGGCGTCGGATCGGCCCCAGACCCTGTAGTGACCTTCGGAGATTTCGTTGGCGACGAGCGAACGCCATGCAGACGGTTGGCCAAGGGCGGGGACATAACTGTCGATGATCAATGCGGCTTTGTCGTGAACCACCGCTGTCGCGAAACCGTCGAGCCCAGACAGACGCACAGTGATCTCAGACGACGCCACGGTGGACGCAACCGTGCCGCCGTAGTAGTGATCGAGAATCTGCGCCGCGCTCCAGCCATAGTTGACGGCGTATCCGAGCGCACCGTATTGGCTCAGTCCGACGCCATGACCCCATCCGTGACCTTCGATTGCGATCGACGCCGGTGACAGTGCCGCAGCGCGAACCGTTACCGGAGATGGCAACGACAGGGCGCCTGCGACCACAGCGAAGAGCGGACCAAGGAGGCATCGTCGATTGCGCTGCATTGATCAATCACCGTCCTTTGCCGTGCCACTGCGCCGAACTCTGCGCACTAACCAGATCACCATTCAACCGCCTAGAGTGACAACCTAGCCGCTACAGGTGAATAATCCAACGATATCGCACCTGACGCGTGCGGTGGTGGCTTCGCTCAGCCACCCCGTGACGCTAGCCTTGCCAATCTTGGCCAAGCGCGACAATGAACCATCGGCGTTACAACGCCTTCCACTGCCCGAAGGCACATTGCCTGTCGGAGGCGGTCTACTCGTCGCTGGTATCGCCAGTTACGCCTTCTTCAAGGTTGGAGTCATAGCCCTCGGCGAAGATGGCTTCAAGCCGATCAGCAGCCTGTGGTTCGCCACATTCTTTTTAGCGCCCGGATTCTTCTTGCCGCTTGAGCAAGAACTCGGACGTGCTCTCGCTCATCGCCGGGGCATGAACCAAGGAGGGCGCCCCGTGGTGCGCCGCGTGGTGCCGCTTGCAGCGATGCTCACCGCAATCGTGTGTAGCGTGATCGTGATTTCTTCGGGATCAATCACCTCAAACTTCTTCGAGGGTGACTGGGTCATCACCGCAGCCCTCATTGTTGGCTTTATCTCCTACGCCCCAGCGCATCTGGCTCGCGGCATCTGCTCGGGGCACGGTCGCTTCGCGTCATACGGCATCGTGATGGGCGCCGACGGCGCCGCACGCATTATTGGCTGCCTTGCCCTTTGGGCAGGCGGCGTCACGAACACGGGTGCGTACGCATTCACCGTTGCGCTTGCGCCGCTTGTCGGCGTCGCCATCGTGTTTGCCCGCGGCGACCTCAAGACCGAAGATGGCCCACCGGCCGAGTGGTCCGAGGTCACACCAAACCTTGGCTGGCTTTTGTTGGGCTCGGTGTTCGCCGCCGGACTCGTCAACGCGGGCCCCATCGCAGTTGACCTGTTGAAGAAAGATCAGGACAACGGCTTCGTGACTCGGTTCAGCTATGGCGTGCTGCTCGGCCGCGTGCCGCTGTTCTTATTCCAAGCTGTGCAAGCTGCATTGTTGCCGCGCCTCGCCCGACTCGCAGTTCGTAACGAGATTGCCGAGTTTAGGCAGGGCTTCAAAAAGCTCATGCTTGTGGTGCTGGGCGTCGGAACCCTCGGCGTGGCGAGCGCAGCGCTACTCGGACCATTCATCCTCAAAAAGGTGTACGACGCCGAGCTCAGCACGCGCACTATCACGATGCTGGTCTTCGGCACCGCCCTGTACATGGTGGCGCTCACCATCGCTCAAGCAATCATCGCCCTACACGGCCACGCGTTGGTGGCTTTGGGCTGGTGCGCCGGCATGGTGGCATTTGTGCTCGTCACCTGGCTCGGCTCGCACGACGTGTATCTACGAGTCGAGATGGGCCTCGTGGCCTCATCGGTGGCGGCAACCGTGGTGTTCGGCTTCGCGCTTCGTGAGCGGTTGCGGGTCGGCATTGTGCCCACCGCAGACTCGCTGATGGATGCCGCCACCGACATGCCTCTCGAGTCGTAACCGACCCAAGGCACTGTCGGCAGCGCAAGCTACGTCAGCTGTTTGCGGCTTTGCGGGTCTCGTACGCCAAGTCGTGAGCGACCATCATGCTCACGAGTTGAGCGAAGTCGACCTCGGGCTTCCAGCCAAGCTTGGTCTGTGCCTTCGTTGAGTCGCCGATCAGCAAGTCGACTTCGGCTGGGCGGAAGAACTTGGGATCTTGACGCACGTAGGAACGCCAATCTTCGATGCCAACCTCGGCGAAGGCCAACTGCACGAGGTCTTCGATGCTGTACGCCGAGCCCGTTGAGATCACAAAATCGTCTGGCTCAGACTGCTGCAGCATCAGCCACATCGCCTTCACGTAGTCGCCAGCGAAACCCCAGTCGCGTCGGCTGTCGAGGTTGCCGAGCACAATGTCTTCCTGCAAACCGAGCTTGATGCGCGCTACTGCGTTGGTCACCTTGCGGGTGACGAACTCGAGTCCGCGGCGCGGGCCTTCGTGGTTGAACAAGATGCCGCTGCACGCAAACATGCCGTAGCTCTCGCGGTAGTTGACTGTGATGTCGTGACCAAACACCTTGGCGCAACCGTATGGCGAGCGAGGGTGAAACGGTGTGCGTTCGGTCTGCGGCGTTTCGCGAACCTTGCCAAACATCTCAGACGACGACGCCTGATAAAAGCGAATGGGGTTGTTCTCGTTGCCACCAACCATGCGGATCGCTTCGAGCATGCGCAGCACGCCCAAGCCGGTGATGTTGGCAGTGAGCTCGGCCTGATTGAAGCTCATTGCGACGAACGAGATGGCGCCGAGGTTGTAGACCTCGTCGGGCTGGGCGTGCGCCATTGCCTTGACGAGGGACGGCAGATCGGCGAGGTCGCCGGGCACAATTTCGACGAACGGAAGTTCGTCCCGAAGATATTCGGCTTTGGGATTGTTTTGTCCCGTGACCATGCCGAAGACTTCGTAACCCTTGGAGTGCAAAAGTTCGGCAAGATGGCGGCCGTCTTGGCCTGTGATACCGGTGATAAACGCGCGAGGCATATGGTGATTCCTGAATGCGGAAGAGGAACCCGCAGCTAAATGATGGTGTACCAAGTCTAGGCCGTTCAGAAGCCGTCGACCAGCATTACCGCTCACGAGAACTAAGCTGTTTTGGTGACTTCGCTCCAAGCAAACAACGCTCTCGCAGAGGCGTTGAATGTGGCTCTCGATGTATCTCCGCTGCTTGGTCCGCTCACCGGAATCGGCGCCGCTGTTCGTCAAATGGTGATCGCCTTAGGCGAGCAACCCGGCGTCACGCTCACCCCGTACGCGTGCAGCTTTCGCGGCAAACTTCAGCCGGGCACCACCCGACTGCCAATGCCCGCCGCAGTTGCCCAACGGATGTGGGCGCGTCTGCCAGGCCCTCGCGTCGATCGTTGGCTAGGGCCCGCCCAGGTGGTGCACGGCACCAACTATGTGGTGCCCCCGAGTCGGCTTCCACGCGTGGTCACGGTGTACGACTGTTGGTTCTTGCGTAACGCCTCGGATGCCAGCCCCGACGTATCTCGCGCTGGACAGGTGTTGCGCCGGGCCGTTGCCAACGGAGCGATGGTGCACGCAAGCTCTGATGCAACGGCCAACGCTGTTCGCGATCTGCTGAACACCGATCGGGTCGAGGCAATCCCGCTGGCGGCGTTGCCGCTCGATGCCTTCGCTGTCGAGCCACATGCACCCGTCGCCGAACTGGTCGGCGTGCCCTATGTGCTTGCTCTCGGCACGCTTGAGCGGCGTAAGAATTTGCCTCGGTTGGTGGCGGCGTTCGGTCAGATCGCGAGCGCTCACCCCGATCTACGACTAGCGCTCGCGGGCACCGACGGCGACGACCGCGGGGCGATCAACACGGCAATCGATGCGCTCGATGCGTCAGCGCGATCACGCGTACTCTTCACCGGGCGTATCGACGAAGCCGCTAAGCATTGGCTACTGCGTCACGCTCAACTGCTCGCATATCCGTCGCTCGACGAAGGCTTTGGGTTCCCGCTCCTTGAGGCAATGGGGCACGACCTTCCGATCGTCGCCTCTACTGCGGGCTCAATCCCTGAGGTCGCCGGCGCCGCTGCGATGCTCGTACCCGCTCACGACATCAACGCTCTGGCTGAGGCGATGCAGCGCACGCTCACCGACTCGGCCCTGCGCTCAAACCTCATCGAGTTTGGTAAACAACGTTTGCATCATTTCTCGTGGAACAACACAGCCGTTCGTTTGGCCGACGTCTACCGACGCGTTGCTCAGGAAGGGAACTAATGATTGCTGTACTCGCTGGCGGTGTTGGAGCTGCGCGGTTCATACGCGCACTGATGCTGGTGATGCCAGCCGATGAAATCTCCGCCGTCGTCAACACTGGCGACGACACCGTAATGCATGGCCTCTACATCTGTCCCGATCTCGACACGGTCACGTACACCGTTGCCGAAGCTATTGATGCCGATCGCGGTTGGGGACTCAGCAACGAGACATGGCGAGCAATGCAAGCGCTCGCTCGTTTTGTGCCCGTGCGTCCAACCGGCTCAAGTGCTGCCCCAACATGGTTCAATCTCGGCGACCAAGACCTCGCCACCCACTTCTACCGAACAGCGCGTCTCGACGAAGGCGCCACCCTGACCGAAGTCACCGATGAGATTGCCCGCGCGTTCGGTGTGCACGTGAAGCTGATGCCGATGACCGACCAGCGCGTATCTACTGTGGTCACCGTTGTCGACGAAGGCGACATCAGTTTTCAGGAGTACTTCGTGCAGCGCCAACACGGCGTACCGGTGAGCAACCTTCGTTTCGAAGGTGCGCAGCAGGCTGCGCTCTCGACTGCGGCAGCACAAGCACTACACGATGCCAAAGCCATCGTGATCGCGCCGTCGAACCCGCTCGTCTCGATCGGACCACTGCGTGCCCTTGCCGGCGTGGATACATCGCTCGCCGCTCGCCGCGAACAGGTGGTTGCGATATCGCCAATCGTTGGTGGCGCCGCGCTCAAGGGGCCCGCCGATCGCATGATGCTCGAACTCGGCCACGAGCCATCGGTGGTTGGGGTCGCCCGGCTCTATGCACCAATCGCATCGGTGCTCGTGATCGATCCGGTAGATGCACACCTCGCTCCGCTGGTGGAGGCTGCCGGCATGCGCGCCGTGGTGGTGCCGTCGGTAATGAGCACACCCGAGATATCAGCCGCACTGGCCCGAACCACGTTGGCGGCGGTGGGGATACACCTCTAGGCCGAGTACCCCTAGTCGGTGGCGGCAGCGATGGCGTGAGCCAGAGTTGCCTGCACTCCATCGGCAAGCTGGGTCCATGGTGACCACTGCAGATGAATTCGCGCCCGTGTTGGCGACACGCAGACCCGAGTGAGGTCGCCATGGCGCCGGGCTTGATGCACGAGTGCAGGATCGAGCTGCAAAACACCCACAAGATCGCGCACCGCCGTTTGCACACCAGTGCCAACGTTGATCACTAGGCCGCCGCCACGCTGACCAGCGCGAAGCAGCGCATCGACGGCATCGTCGACATAGATGAGATCGCGTGTCTGTCGACCATCGCCGTGAACCACTAACGCCTCGCCAGCAACATGAGCGGCAATAAACGACGCCACAACGCCATCGCTGGGACGCTGCCGCGGCCCGTACACCGAGGTCATCGCGAGCACGGTGAACTCAATCGCGTATTGATCCCGATATACCAAGAGCAAATCGGTAACCGCCCGGGCCAACACGCCAGCCACGCTGGACGACTCGAACGCTCGGCCCTCTTTCACCGGCAACTCGCGGGCTGGCACCTCGCCGTAGAGATCGCCAGCAGGCAACGCGACGACCACCTTGGTGACACCATGCAGGCGAGCGGCCTCGAGCACCGCCAGAACACCGGCCACTGCGCCGCCGTCGGTCTCATGTTGGGCGTTCGCGGGGGTGAGCACTGCGAGGTGATAGATGACCTCGGGTCGGCGCATACCGACCAACGTGGCGAACTCTGCGGCACGCACATCGAGCGTATGAATCTTCAGCGAACCGCCTGCGTGGCGAGCGTCGGCCAGATTGCCCAACGAACCCGTAGAGAGGTCATCGGTGACATCAGTGGCAATGCCCTCGGCAAGCAAACGGTCGACGAGATGAGACCCGAGAAATCCTGCTCCGCCAACGACCATTGCATTCATGGTTGTCATGATGCCAAGCCGGCCGGCGCGCCGCTATGCACTAGGTGCAGGAATCCGCTCGTCGGCGTGATGGGTTCCGTCGGCAATCTCGACACCTGCGCCAATGACGCAATTCGAGATCACGGCCCTGGCCCCGATGTGGCCCATAACAACGCTATGACGAACGTGGGCGCCGGGCCCAACCGATGCGCCAGCGAGCAGCACCGAATCGCTGACATCGGCTCCATCGCCGATAGAGACGCCATCGGCGACCACCGTGTCGGAGAGCGCTACGCCAGTGCCAATGACCGCACCCTCCGCAACCCCATGCGCCCAATTGTGTTCGGCTCGCCGTTGGGTAATGACATCGAGGTTTGCCTTGAGGTAGAGATCGGGTTGGCCCGTATCGATCCAGTAATCGTTGGTGGCCATCGCCCACAGTGTTTGGTCAGCAACTAACGCCGGGAAGATCTCGCGTTCGACCGAGACTTTGCGCCCATCGGGGATGCGGGCAATCACCGACGACTCGAACACATACGTGCCGGCGTTGATGAGATTGCTCGGCGATGTGCCAGGCGGCGGCTTTTCGATGAACCGACGCACAATGCCCGACGACTCTTGGTCGACCACACCGAACGCGGAGGGGTCTTCGACCGGCGTGAGATGCAAGGTGGCTTCGGCTCCGGAGTTGCGGTGAAACTGCACCAGCGCGCCGACATCGAGATCGGTGAGCACATCTCCGTTGGCCACCACGAACGTGCTGTCGATACCTGCGAACAATGCAGCAAAACGAATTGCTCCACCGGTGTCGAGCGGCTCTGGCTCTACGGCGTAGGTCAACTGGGCTCCGGCGCACGTGCCGTCGGGAAACGCCTGCAGGAACGGCTCTGGTCGAAAGCCAAGGGCCAGAGTGACGTCGGTGACCCCACCCCGGACCAAGTTCTCAATGAGACGCTCGATGATCGCGATGTGGCCCACGGGCAGCATCGGTTTGGGGACGCTGAGGGTCAGCGGCCGAAGCCGAGTGCCAAAGCCCCCTACGAGTACGACCGAGCGCATCAGCCGCCGGTGGTTGAGGTGGCGGCAGCCGCTGTAGTGGTGCTGGCTGCCGATCCAGCAGCAACTGTTGTTGACGAAGCGTCAGGAACAGTGGTTGCGCCGGGAACAGTGGTTGCGCCGGGAACCGTGGTCTGACCGGGGACCGTGGAGGCAACGGTGCCGCCGTCGGCAGCGCCGAGAGTTGGCAGCTCTGCTGCCCAGTCAGGCGCCTTTGGCTTCACATCGTCGGGCACGAACGCCAGCATGAAGACCATGCCGTCGTTGAGGAGACGAATTTCGTTCAAGTTGCTGACGTAAATCTGAGGCGCATCGGTAGCGACCGTGCTGTAGTTCGGCCAGACCCAGACCTTGATCGAGGCGTCCTTTTCTTTGCCATCAACGAGACACTTCGTCTTGCCCTCTTCAAACGTCTGTCCGCCCTGCTCTTCGGGGAGCACAAGCTTGTCGTTCGTGAGCGTGATGTTGTAGTTCTTGAGGAACACACCGAGCTTGGCGTTGGTGCCGGTGGCGGCTCCACTGGTGGATGGATGCCAGTGCATGATGCCATCGCCGTGCGAGTGGATGCCGGTGCGAACGAATCCGTCGCTCACGAATTGGCCGGTGGCATCTTTGTCTTCAAGCGCGCCGACGATCTTGGGCAGCACCTGCAAGCCAGTCGTGGCGTCGCATGCGTACATGCCAAAGGCTGCATGCCAGTGGTCGTTCGCTGTGGGCGCACCTTGGCCTGGGCCAGGTCGCGACGAACGAGCGTAGACAATGAGCGAGAGCCCAAGGACGGTCACCAAGGCAACGATCAGAGGGAAAACGGCGCCTCCTTGGAAGCGAACCTTTTTGCCTTTGCCCTTTTGAGCGAGCTTGGCGACTTTTTTGGCGGATGATGAAGGAGCCACGAGTATGCGAGGTTACAGCCTCTGGGCGTGGATTCGGCGATCACCGACGAGAGTGAGCCTGCAGTTCACAAAACAATTGTTCGTATGTCGCCGCTACTGCTGCCGGCGAGGCTGCACTCTGCACCCATTCGCGGCCTTTGGCGCCCATTGCTGAGCACCGCACGGTGTCGGCCAACAACTCACGCAGCGCAGCGACAAATGAGTCGAGATCGTCGGGAGCAACGCAGACGCCAGCGCCCGATGCGGCCAAAATGCGAGGCACCTCTGTGCCCGGATCGATGGCAGCAAGCACCGGACGACCCGCAGCGAGAATCGAGTATGTCTTCGAGGGAACGCTGACCCGACCCAGGCCGCGTCGAAGCGGCACGAGATGAATATCGCCTGTGGCGAGCACCTCGGCCAGGCGGTGCATCGGCTGATAACCGCCCATGCGCACGTTGTCGAGCGCCGCTACTTGCTCGGCCAATGAGGCTTTCGCTGCCCCATCGCCGTTGATGACAAACGTGACGTCGGGAAACTCGCGGGCTGCGTGCACCACAAGGTCGAGCGATTGCGAGAAGCCGACGTTGCCGGCGTACATCACGACGGGTTCGGAACCGATACCGAGTTCGGCCCGGTACGCCGTGAGCCGATCGAGTGGGCGGATCTCGTCGGTGAGCACGAAGTTTGGAATCACTCGCACACGCGAGGCCAACGACGGTGCGATCTTTGCGACAACGTTGTCGCGAAGGTCGTCGCTCAGCACCGTGACCGCATCGGCACGCTGATAGCTGATGCGTTCGAGCCAGCGGGCCACGGCGATGATGCGGGCGTTGGTGATGGCGCCGGTTTCGATGGCGGCATCGGGAAAGACATCTTGGATGTTGAACACCAGTGGGCCGCGCCGAACAAGCTTCATCAACCACCCAATGAGTCCGTTGGTGAGCGGCGGCGACATCGCGAGCACGCCATCGACTCGACCACCACGGATACCACAGATCGCAGCAAGCGCGCTGAACCCGCCAAAACCGAGCGCCCGGCGAAGCAGGTTGGTCTTGTCGGAACCAGGAAACGGATGCACCCGCGTGACGGAGCCCCACTCAGTTTTTTCGCGACGAACGAGACGACCCGTCCAGCCGGACTCGATGGCATGGTTGCGATACCAGGGCAACGCGGTGACCACATGGATCTCGTGACCCAATGCAGCAAGCTCGTGCACGATGCGGGTCATCACTGCGCCCGTAGGCGCCGTGTCGGGCTCAAAGTGGGGACACACGACCGCCAGCCGCAGCGCGCGCGCCTGTGGCTGCTGAGAGCTCATGAGGCGGCCAAGTCATATGCAACGATCAGTGCCTGTGCCGAAATCGCAGAAGTGAACTGAGCGGCACGAAGCAATCCGGCTTCGATCATCTCGGCGCGCTGAGCGAGCGCTCGCTCGAGTGCTGGCGCCCATGCTGCAAGCTCAAGCGGCAGTACCAACGCTGCGTTGCCAGCAACCTCGGGCAGACACGTGCGGTCGGCGCAGATCACTGGTGTGCCGATAGCCATCGCCTCGATAAGCGGCGCTCCGAAACCTTCGTACTCGCTGGGAAAAACCATCGCTGCGGCCATCTTGATGAGTCCATCACGATCGGTCGCTGAGACTCGACCGGTGCGGACAACGCGATCGGCGAGACCGAGACGAGCGATCGATTCAGCAACAGCTTCGTCGGCGAGGCCTTTGCCTCCGATGAACACCAGCCGCAGGGTCGGGTCGGTCCAGTAATCGGCCATCAGGTTCAACAGGAACTGATGGCCCTTGTGTGGATGAGTGATTGCGGGAAGCACCACGATCGGCCCCGTCCCAAGGGCATAACGAGCGCGCAGGGTTGCTTCGCTGGTTGCGTGGAGACCAATGGTTGGCTCGAGTCCGTGGGGGACAACCACAACACGATCGGCGCGAACCCGATATGCATCGAGCACCGTCTGGCGGACGAACTCAGTGGGCACTGCGATGACATCGGCGCGAGCAGCGGATCGCGGCATCGCCCAATTGAGATACACGCGCTTGATGCGGCCGAAATAATGCGGATACGTGAGGTACTGCAGGTCGTGAATCGTGAGCACCACCGGCCCGGCACCGCGAGCTGGCACCGTGCCACCGCCGTGATGCACCAAGCGGCTACCTCTGGTGCGGCGCGCTAACCAAAAATGTTCGGCGATCACACGTCGAAATCGGCTGGCGCCATCGATTGGGGCAACGTGGACATCGAAGGTTGCCCCGAGTTCAGGATGAGCCTCAGCGAACGCGGGCAGCACGTACAACGCGACGGGCTTGTCGGGCTCAATCTCGGCAAGGCCTAGCAACTGACGAACTAAATACTCTTCGCTGCCACCCACCTTCGACGGGACGCACCACAGCAGGTTCACCGACACACGCGATGGTGACGCGGGGTGAGTTCTTACTACCGACACCCTCACGTCTGGCGACTACTTGAGCTCGCGATACGCGGCCGCAGTGAGCTCGGCAGTGTGCTTCCAGGTTGCCTTGGCGGCGCGCTGACGGCCAAGCACGGCGAGTTCGTCACGACGGGCACGAGCCTCGGTGATACCGCGCGCAATGTCGACAACATCGGCCGGGTTCACGAGCACAGCTGCACCGCCTGCGGCTTCTTCGGTGGCTGTATCCATGCTGGTGACCACCGCTGTGCCCTGAGCCATGGCTTCGAGCACCGGCAGGCCGTAACCCTCGAGGCTGCTCGGATAGCAGAACACCTCGGCTCCTGCGTAGAGCGCCCAAAGATCTTCGTTCGGAACGAACCCGAGAAACGTGACATCGCCAGCTATGTCGACTGCGACATCGCCCCAGCCCTCGGCGCCAACGACCACCAACGGAATTGGGTCGTCGAGCATCTCGACCGCCTGAGCAAGCCCACGCAGGTTTTTGCGCGGTTCCACTGTGCCCACGAACAACAGGTACTTCTCGGGAAGTTGATACACCGATCGGACACGAGCGAGGTCGAGCACCGTTGCTTGTTCGAGGTCGACGCCCAACGGGACGTGACGCAAGCGATCGGCAGAAATTCCGGCGACGACGCAATCGTCCATCGTTGCCTGCGAACAGCACAACACAAGGTCGGCATTGCGCTTGGTGAGTTCGAGGCTTCGCTTAAAAATGCGGACGCCGTGACGCGTGAACTGATCGGGGCTATGCAAGAAAGCGAGATCGTGCAACGTAACAATCAACGGATGGTTCGTGGGACACGGAATCAGCGTTGTTGCGTGCACAACATCGACCGGGCCGGTTGCCGACTCAGCTTTGGGCCAATTGCACCGCAGCCACGTCTCGTACAGCCAGGGCGAACCGATGGCGAGTTCGACCCACGGAATAGATGGCTTCCAATCGGTCTCAGGGCCACGGCGATGACGTCCGGCGACGCCGACCAATTCGATTCCCTCGATGCCAGCCATTGCCTCGGCGGTGCGCAGCGCAGCGACACCGGTGCCACCCGGCACCCGATGCCAACATTGCTCGAGGGTATAAGCGACGCGCACGGGCACCATCATGCCTGTTCGGAGCGAGGCGCCGCGGGACATCCGGCGAACTTCAGACGAAATCAGTGCTACTCATCGCACTATTTGACGGCAACAAGGCTGTTGATCAGAGCCGGGAAACCAGCGCTGCCAGCGACTCACGAAAATCGGGCAGCAACGGCAGCGAGGCCGCCCGCAGCACCGCGTTGTCGAGAGCACTATTGGCAGGGCGTTTCGCTGGCCGCGCCGGCAGCAGATCGGCGGTGGCAATCGGGCTCACCATGTCGGGTGACTTGCCGACGGCTTGAACCACCGCTTGAGCAAACTCGAACCAACTGACCTCACCTTGATTGGTGGCGTGATGCACCCCCCCACGTCGATCGAGTGCGAGACGGCGCAACATTGGCGCCAGATCGGCGCAGAACGTGGGGTGCCCGCGCTGATCATCGACAAAGCTCAGCTCGGTGTGTTGGGCGGCCAAACGAATAATCGTCTTGACCATGTTGTTGCCGTATTCACCGCACACCCAACTGGTGCGCACCACGGCCGCCGACGGGCCGAGCACTAATGCCTCGCGTTCACCGGCCAGCTTTGAGGCGCCGTAGACAGATTGCGGGTTCGTGATGTCCCACTCGTGATACGGGGTGGGCTTCGAGCCGTCGAACACATAGTCGGTGCTGATGTGTACAAGGTGCGCGCCCACGCGATCGCACGCTTCGGCCACCCATCGCACGGCGAGGCTGTTGGCGGTGAACGCTCGATCGGGTTCGCTCTCACAAGCGTCGACCGCGGTAAACGCGGCGCAGTGGATCACAGCATCGGGCCGTAGCGACGTAACCGCTGCCATCACGGCATCCCGGTCGACGACATCGAGCGCGCTGCGATCGAGACCAAAAACGGTGTCTCCGAGCGCTTCGCACGCCAGCACCGTGTCTCGGCCAAGTTGCCCGCCGGCACCCGTAACCAGCACGCGCATTAGAACGCTGCCCGGGCCTTGAGTGGCTCCCACCAAGCACGGTTGTTGCGATACCACTCGACTGTTTCGGCAAGGCCGTCGACAAGGTTGTGTTCGGTCTTCCAACCGAGGGCTGTGACTTTGTCGTGCGTGATCGAGTAGCGACGATCGTGACCCAAACGATCGGCTACGGGCGTGATGAAGCTTTCATCGCGACCGGTGAGCTCGAGCAAGCGGTAGGTGATCTCTTTGTTCGTCACTTCGTTTCCGGCACCGATGTTGTAGATCTCGCCGACGTTGCCCGCACGCAGAACCAGATCGGCTGCAGTGTTGTGGTCGTGCACATGGATCCAGTCGCGCACGTTTCCGCCGTCGCCGTAGAGGGGCACGTTGTGACCATCGAGCAAGTTGGTAGTGAACAATGGGATGAGTTTCTCGGGGAACTGATACGGACCGAAGTTGTTGCTACAACGCGTGACCAAAACGGGCAGACCATGCGTGGTGTAGTAGCTCAGCGCGATGAGGTCGCTGCCAGCCTTGGCGGCTGAATACGGCGACCTTGGCCCCAACGCATCGGTCTCTCCAAAACTGCCGTGCTCGATAGATCCGTAGACCTCGTCGGTGGAGATATGCAGAAATCGATCGACACCAACTTGGCGGGCGACGTCGCACAACACATTGGTGCCAAAACAATTCGTGCGCACAAACGAGTAGCCGTCGAGAATCGATCGGTCGACATGGGTTTCGGCTGCGAAGTGCACCACCGCGTCGTGACCAGTCATCGCTGCCATCACATCGTCTTGATCGCAGATGTCGCCCTTGACGAAACGACACCGACGATCGTCGATGAGATCGCGGATGTTCTCGAGGTTGCCCGCATAGGTGAGCGCGTCGTACACCGTGACCGTGTCGTCGGTGGTGGCCAACACGTGACGGACGTAGTTAGAACCAATGAACCCGGCGGCACCGGTAACGAACTGCCTCACGTGCGCATCTTCCAGTACGGCCGGCGGCCAACGGGAAGGTCGGCACGCAACGGGTTCGCTTCGTCGCGGGCAGAAAGAATGGGATCAGTAACGCCCCAATCGCCGGCGATTGCTGGGTCGTTCCACATCACACCGAGCTCGTCTTGCGGGTTGTAGTAACCGTCGACGAGGTACGTGATGACCATGTCGGTGAGCGCCGCAAAACCGTGGGCGACGCCCGGCGGAATGAAGATGCCAACATGGTTCTCGCCGCTGAGGTCGAGACACAGCGTGTTGCCATCGGTGGGTCCACCCTCGCGAAGGTCGTGCAGCACAACACGTGCTGTACCGAACGGGACATACCAATAGTCGGCTTGATGCAGGTGATAGTGCAGTCCGACCACGGCACCCTGTTGGCGGTTGGCGCGATTGCCTTGCAGCATCTCGCGACCATTGGGGAACCATTCACGGCGATAGGTCTCGATGAACAGACCGCGCTGATCACCGTGAATCGTGGGCTCCACGATCCATGCTCCTGCGATCAATTCGCTTTCGTACACATTTGGCATCAGTAACTCACTCCACGTCGATCTGGCAATGGTCGCCCACCATGAGCCGCAGTGCCCGGGGACGAAGTTGGGTACGGTTCACAACGGCCTCTTTACCGATGAGGCTGTCTTCGAGTCGAGGGATGTCGGTGATGGTGCTTCGCGTCATGATCACCGAGTGCTCAACTTCGCTGTTGGTCACTTCGCAATCGTCGCCGATGGCGCTGAATGGTCCAATGAAACTGTCGGTAATGCGAGCACCGCGTCCGATAGCCACGGGACCACGAATGGTCGAGTTGGTCACGATGGCACCAGCTTCGATGATGACGCGACCGTCGATGATCGATGCGTCGTCGACCGTGCCATCAATACGCGTGACAATCTTCTCGAGTAACAACCGGTTTGCCTCGAGCAGCGGCGTGAGCTTGCCCGTATCGATCCACCAACCGGTGAGCAGTTCGCACCGCACGCGGTATCCCTGGTCGATGAGCCACTGAATGGCGTCGGTGATTTCGAGTTCGCCACGCGGCGACGGCTCGATTGACGACACGGCAAGGTGAATGGTTCGATCGAACAGGTAGACGCCGACAAGCGCAAGATCGCTTGGTGGGTCTGCCGGCTTCTCGACAAGATGCACGACGTTGCCGTCGGTGTCGAGCGTGGCGATGCCGAAGCGGTGCGGATCGGGAACCTTCTTGAGCAAGATCTGTGCAGCGGGCGGAGCTTCACTGAGACGGGCTTGCTCGAAGGCTTGCACGAAGGCGGCAAGGTCTTGCTCGAGCAAGTTGTCGCCGAGGTACATGACGAAGTCGTCGTCACCCAAGAAGTCGTGAGCGATGAGCACACAGTGCGCCAGGCCGAGCGGTTGATCCTGGGGGATGTACGTAATGCGCACACCGAACTGGCTGCCGTCGCCCACCGTAGACATGACCTCGGCACGTGTGTCGCCCACGATGATGCCGATTTCGACGATGCCCGCAGCCGCCATGGCCTCGATTCCGTAGAACAGAATCGGCTTGTTGGCCACAGGGACCAACTGCTTCGCGCTGGTATGGGTGATCGGACGTAACCGTGTACCGGCGCCGCCAGCGAGAATGAGTGCTTTCATACGAGTGGCAAGTGTAGGACACTCAGCCAACTGGCGGTGGTGAGCCAGCAACACCCTTGAAATAGTCTAAAACGACGTTCGCAGTGTCGCCGAGAAGCAACACCGCGTTGCCATCGACTGTGCGCGGCACCACGGGCAGCGAGTACGGCTGCAATCCCCCACCCACGACGTCACGAAGGGCGCCTGCTGCGCCCAGCACATCGAGGCCATCGTCGAGACGAACGACGCCTGAGCCAGCGGCGAGCAACTCGCCCGTGCGGAACGGATTGCCCTTGATGCTGGCGATCGCCGCTTGCAACGCCGTGTTCACGAACAACTGCTGACGCTTGATGCGACCCAAATCGGATGTGCCGTCGCGAACCCACTGGCCGTTCTCAAGGGTCTCGTAATAACGACTGCGCGCGTACGCCAGACTCTGAATGCCGTCGAGCACGTAACACCCAGGCGCGGTGATGTTCAACCCCGTGTGTTCGTCTCGGGCCGGCATGGCGAAACAAACCTGCACTCCACCAATCGAATCGACGAGCGTCTTGAAACCTTGAAAGTCGATCTCCACGTAGTGGTGAATCGGAATACCCAACGACAGCTGCACTGTCTGAATCAACGCCGCGGGACCATCTTGATATGCCGAGTTGACGCGGCCCTGTTGGCCACTCACTGCATTGGTGACCCACAGGTCACGCGGGATCGAAAGCAGCGCTGCGGGACCACCATTACGGTCACGTCGCAACACCATGATGGTGTCGCTGCGGTGGCCACCAACACCAGCAGCGGGGCCGATGCCGCCATAGTCGGGGGCAGTTGGGTCGGCGCCCTCACGGCTATCGGAGCCCACTAACAAAAAGTTCTCGACGTTTGCGCTCGATGGACTCAACGCAGATTTCAGCGCCGGGATTCGCTCGATGCCTTCGACTTGATGGTTTGCTGCGCTGATCACACCAACCGTGGTGAGGATGGCAACGAATCCGATGGTGAACAACATGGTGCCGACTCGACGGCGCTGACGCCGACGAGGTCCGACTCGATTCCAACGCTGGCGAAGCACCGAGCCAGTGAGCGACGACCCAGAAGAACGCGACGCTGGCTGCACGAGTTCTTACGGTAGTCGTGTTCCGCCGCGCGGCTCGGTCACTCGCTGGCGGCAGCGCCCAAGTCGTCGGGGCGCAGGTGCACGACATCGCCTGTGTCGATTCGATGGGTGATGGCACAGTCATCGAGCACCACTAGTCGGCCATCGGATTCGACATCGGTGGCTCGACCGACAACCGTACGGTCGCCCGGCAACTCGACCCGCACGCGTTGGCCAATAGTGGCGAGGTGGGCGCGATAGAGCGGCGTGATCACTTCGGGCAGCGCGTCGTAGTGAGTGAGCATCGCGCTCAGCAACTGGCCCGGCCCAACAGCGTCGCCCACCTTGGCCGCATCGTCGGGCGCCCAACCCACGTTGATGCCGATGCCAACGACGACAAATGGTCCGCTCGGCGACGAGCCGGCCTGCGCCAACACCCCGGCAAGCTTGGCACCCTTGAGCAAGATGTCGTTCGGCCATTTCAAGTCGGCTTCGATGCCGGCCAACTCGCGGCACGCAGCAAGGGCCGCCAACGCCACTCGTTGAGTGAGCTCGTGAGGGAACCGAGGAACATTGCGCAGCAACAGGCTCACCAGCAGGTTCGCACCGGGCGTTGCTTCCCATCGCCGGTCGAGGCGGCCTCGGCCTGCAGTCTGATGCGCGGCCGCCAGCACCGTTCGGTCGGACGCATCTGCAGCGCCAGCAGCCAGCAGATCGGCGTTTGTCGAGCCGGTTTCGTTGACGAATGTGACGTGCCAACCAGCCGGCCACGTGGCTGGCCATACGATTTGCGGAAGCGATTCAGACATGTTGCGAGCCTAGACGCAGCAACTAATCGACCGTCAGGTGGCAATCAGGGGTGCCGAGCGGTCATCATGTGAGCCGTGCTGAAGAAGATACTCATCGCCAACCGTGGAGAAATTGCTGTCCGAGTCATTCGGGCCGCCCGAGAATTGGGCATTGCAACCGTCGCCGTCTATTCCGAACTCGATAGAAACGCGCTGCATGTGCGTCTCGCCGACGAGGCATATGCACTCGGCGGTCAGACCGCAGCGGAGAGCTACCTCAACACCGAGGCGATTCTCAACGCAATCCGCCTCAGTGGCGCCGATGGCGTGCACCCGGGCTATGGCTTCTTCAGCGAGAACCCCGACTTCAACCGAGCCATCGCTGCGATGGGCGTTGCTTTCATCGGGCCACCACCAGAGGCTGTCGATGTCATGGGCGACAAGGTCAGCAGCCGCAAGGCAGCACTGGCCGGCGGTGCGCCAATCGTGCCGGGCACAACCGAGTTCGCCAAGGGCGCCGACGAGATCATCGAGTTCGGCCGCACCAACGGTTGGCCAATTGCCATCAAGGCCGCGTTCGGCGGCGGCGGCCGCGGCATGAAAGTCGTGCATAACGAGGCCTCTGTTCAAGACGCCGTCGATAGCGCTCAGCGCGAAGCAAAGGCCTACTTCGGTCGCGACGAAATCTACGTCGAGCGCTACCTCACGTGGCCACGTCATATCGAAGTGCAACTCGTGGGCGACAAGGACGGCAACGTCGTGTGGATCAGCACGCGTGACTGCTCGGCGCAGCGTCGTCACCAAAAGCTTGTCGAAGAGGCTCCAGCTACCGCGCTCCCCGATGGCGTCGAAGAGGCCATGGGCGAAGCAGCTATCAAGGTGGCCAAGGCCGTTGGTTATTACAACGCCGGCACCGTCGAGTTCATCTACCAAGACGGCGACTTCTTCTTCCTTGAGATGAACACCCGCTTACAGGTGGAACATCCAGTCAGCGAAGAAATCACCGGCATCGATCTTGTCGAATGGCAGATTCGCGTTGCTAGCGGCGAGCCATTGCCAATGACCCAGGCCGAAGTCGCTGCAGCACGCAGCGGCCACAGCATCGAGATCCGCATCAACGCCGAGAACCCTGCTGGCGGCAAGTTCCTGCCAAGCCCAGGCCTCATCACCAAACTGGTCACGCCCGATGGTTTCGGCGTTCGATTCGATGGCGGCTACATGGCTGGCGACGAGATCAGCCAGTACTACGACAACCTTGTCGGCAAGCTTGTGGTGTGGGGCAAGGATCGCCCAACAGCGATTGCGCGCACCATCCGCGCCCTCGAAGAAATGGTTGTCGAAGGCGTGGCCACCACCATTCCGGCCGACCTCGCGATTCTCAAGCATCCCGATTTTCAGGCGATGAAGCACAGCACCAAGTGGGTCGAAGAAGTACTCGACCTCAGCGGCATCGAGGCGCCCGGAGCACCGGTTGCTCCTAGCGACGATGCAGCCGAACCACTCGTGCAGCGCAACACCACAATCGAAGTCAACGGCAAGCGCTTCGACGTGAAGATGTGGGTTCCCGAAGGCCAAGCCGTTGCATCCAGCTCGAAGGCTGCCGCCAAGAAGCCGGTGCGTTCGGCAAGTGCATCAGCAGGCAATGCGGGTGCGGGCAGCGGCAATGTGACTGCGCCGATGCAGGGCACCATCGTGAAGATCCTCGTTGAAGTTGATCAGGTGGTCGAAGTCGGGCAGTCCGTCGTTGTGCTCGAGGCAATGAAGATGGAAAACCAAATCGCCGCCGAGAAGGCCGGCACGGTGAAAGAGATCAAGATCGTTACCGGCGCCACCGTCGGCGCTGGCGATGTCTTGATCATCATCGCCTAATCGAACGGTCAACTAGCCTTGGCGAAGCACCACAATCGTGCCAGAACCCTTGTCGTGCCATCCCTGGCGCTTCTTGTCGTAGATGGTTCTCGCGTACACAACGATGCTCAGCGCCAAACCGACGCTCGGGATAACTCCGGCGGCCAAAGGCACGAGGGTGCGGATGGCCGCTGACGATGGCAACACCGCGCCGCCAGAGTCGACCCGCACCACCTGAGTTCCGAGCGCGATCTTGCCCACGGTGCGGCCCCACATTGCGATCATTCCAAACTCGTAGAAAAAACCGGCGGCCAACACAGCAGCATTGAGCCCGAACGCATGCGTCTTCAGATCGTCGAGTGAAGAAATCCCCAGAGCGATGACCGCAATGATTAAGACGGGCACGAGGATCACGAGTTGGTCGATTGTCCGAGCCAGCAAGCGACGCCAAATGGGTGCGAGCACAACACCGGGCGGCAGCCCGAGTTCTCGATTCAGCGCCTCCCGATCGAGGTTGGATTGTCCAAACGAATTCACTCGGAACCACTCATTCTGCGGCCTCGGCAAGAGACTCGCTGAGCGCCGGATGCACCAGCAGGCTTTCGACGATATCGCTTACAGTGAGGTTTGCAGTGACCGCCAGAGCGATAACGCTGATGAGTTCGGCGGCATGCCGACCGACGATAGAGCCGCCGAGCACAACACCAGTGGCCGGGTCAGACACGATCTTCACAAAACCGCTCGCATCGTTGTTGATCAAGGCCTTTGGGTTCGAACTAAACGGCACCTTCGTGACACGAATCTTGCGACCCACAGCAAATGCATCTGCTTCGGCCAGCCCGACATCGGCGATCTCGGGCTCGGTGAAGATGGCCGAGGCAGCCTTGTCGTAGTCGAGGTGGCGGTGCACAACTTTGTGGAGACCCATCACATGCTCGGCCACTTTACGGCCCTGCATGCTGGCCACCGACGACAACGGCAGCTTGCCGCTTACATCGCCAGCCGCGTAGATGTGCGCCACGTTGCTCTGGCAATGTCGGTTGATGTTCACGTAACCGTTGTCGGTGTGCACGCCTGCAAGCTCGAGGCGAAGGTGGTCAGTATTTGGAACCGAGCCAATCGCCAGCACTGCATGTGAACTGCGCACGACCCGACCATCGTCGCAACTGACAGTGACCTCGTCGCCATTGCGTTCGATCGAGACGGCTCGCGCACCTTTGAGCAGGCGCACACCGCGACGCAAGAAGTCGTCTTCAAGAACCGCAGCAACCTCGGGGTCCTTACTGGGAAGTACCTGTTGGCGACTCACCACGAGCGACACGCTGGCGCCAAACGAAGAGAACATGTGCACGAACTCAACACCCGTTACACCCGAGCCCACCACGGTCATGCTCGTTGGGAACACCTTGGGCGGGTAGCAATCGCGAGTGGTGAGAATGCGTTCACCGTCGGGATGGCACCAGTCGGGGATACGTGGGCGCGAGCCAGAAGCAACAAGTACGGCGTCGGCTTCGATTTGCTCTGCACCATCGGCAGTTGCGACTTCGATCAAGTTCGGACCGATGAATCGAGCCGAGCCCATGATCATCCGGACACCCTGACTTTCGAGTAACCGGATGGTGTTGCTTTGTAAACGGCCCTGAATGTCTTCGATACGGTCTTGCAAAGCAACGTTGTCGACTTCGGCATCTTGATGCTCAAGGCCCATGCCTTGGATGCGCCGGGTGAAGCTCATTGCTCCGCCGGTAGCGATCATCGTCTTCGACGGAATGCAGTCCCAGAGATGGGCAGCACCTCCGATGACATCACGCTCGATCAGCGTGACCTGGGCGCCCAAACGGGCGGCATACGTGGCCGCGGTATTGCCTGCTGGACCACCACCAATGATCACAAAGCGAGTTGACACAACAGAAGAGGCTACTCGCCGAGACCCCATCCATCGTCGCCAAACAATTGGGAGCGCGTGGTTCGCGGCTCGAACGGTGCACCCGAGTCACTACGCGTTGATGTGACTGAAGGCGACACCGACAGATTCGGGCAGTAGCGCGAGGGGTACTGATACTGGTCTCTTGGTTCGCCCACCCATTCGAAATGCATGCCGTCGGGCGTGAGGAAGTTTCCGCCCCACGCAAACTTGTGCTTTCGGAAAATGCGCACAACATCACAGTTCATTTGCGGCACAGCGCCTTGAGCATTAGTCGTGGTGTTGGTGTCCACTGGGGAGCCCCACGAATGGCGTGATAACACCCCAAGGTGGCCCGACAGTCGATTGAAGCGGGGATAAAAACAACCGCCGTATCGATTGGCGTTGACGACATCGATCTGACCAGCGAGGCCAGCGTTGACCACGTCATTCAGAGCTGCACGCAGGTCTGCTTGGATCATGTAATTGCATCGCGCGCTGATGCCAGTGGGATACAACTCGCGAACGGGTGGGATGAACTGGTTCGTCCACGTTGGGGTGACGTCGGCGTCGACTCCGTTGGCCCGCACTCGATAGGCAAACTCACCCAAGCGCGCTTTCGTTTCAGACATGCTGATCGTTGCATCAGGATCGAACGGATCCCAACTACGCCGCACGCGTGTGCCCACGCGTTGATCGAGTCCATACGCCGCAAGGTTTGCATCGATGCTGTCTCTCGAGGGGAAACCCCACACGACGATGCTGGTCACTCTGGTGACCCCAAGGCGATCGCCCTGCGCCGGCGCCATCAACAGTTCGGTGCCGCCGATCACTGAGTCGTTGGCAACCATGCCCACGGTAAGTCGAGTCACCGCTCCGGACGCCGACTCAAGATCGATGGTGTCGCCGACGCGCGCATCACGTAAACCTGCGCTGGTAGAGCCCATCACCACGTCGCCCCGAGCGACCACCGCGGCGACATCGCGACCCATCAGCGCAGCGATCGCCTCGGTAGGCAACACGGTCACGCCCATCGAAAAGTTGTAGCCAGCGATCTCTGGCTGTTGCACGATGGCTGGCCCGCGCATCACGAGTGCCATTGGCACACTTCCGCCCCGCGATTCGGACCACGCTGCTCGTGCCGCGTTGGCTGCACCTGTGACACGCGAGTACACATCGAGCGAGAGTTCGCTGGTTTGGTGCACGCGCACGACATCGGTAGGCGTCAGCACGGGCTCAGCGGCGGCCGTTGCGAACACAGGTGCAACGATCTGTCCAAGGGGGCTTGCGGCCTGGCTTGAGGACAGCGACGTGACGAACACCAACCCTACGAGAGTAAGTGCGGCTGCGCGTTTCATCGCCCTAACATTACGGCGACAAAAGGGGCGACCCAAGGCAGCGCAATTCGCTCGCGTTCACCGGCTCAGATCAGATACCGTTCAGCCCCTGTGAACGAATCACCCGATGCCTCCCCCGATGCTGAATCCGACCTGCTCAGTGGTAGCGGACTCGAGGCCGAGAAGGCCAAGCGACTCGCCAAGCTCGACGACATTCGAACCAACGGAAACAATCCGTACCCATACCGTTTCGATCGCACCCACACGCTGAGCGAAGTCCGCGCCGAACACGGCGAGCTTGAGCCCGGCACAGAGACCGCGGCCCGCGTCTCAATCGCCGGCCGAATGATGCTCAAGCGCGAGCAGGGCAAGCTCATCTTCGCCACGGTTCGCGACCGCAGTGACGAGATCCAGTTGTTCGTGTCAAAGGCAATCGTGGGCGATCAGGCCTTTACCGACATCGGCAACCTCGACCTTGGCGACTGGGTAGGCGTCGAGGGCATCGTGATGACCACCCGCAAGGGCGAGCTCAGCGTTCGGGTCGATTCGTTGCAGCTCTTGTCAAAGGCGCTGCGCCCGCTGCCCGACAAGTGGAAGGGCCTCACCGATACCGACACGCGATACCGCCAGCGCTACACCGACCTCATCGTGAACGAGGAAGCGCGCCGCACGTTCCAGGTGCGACACGCTGTCATCTCCAGTTTCCGACGCACGCTTCATGGCCACGGCTACATCGAAGTCGAAACGCCAATGCTGCATCTCGAAGCGGGCGGCGCGCATGCTCGCCCATTCATCACGCACCACAACACGCTCGACATGACCCTGTATCTGCGCATTGCGCTCGAACTGCACCTCAAGCGGCTCATCGTGGGCGGCATGGAGCGAGTGTTCGAAATTGGCCGCGTTTTCCGCAACGAAGGCATCAGCACACGACACAACCCCGAGTTCACCATGATGGAGTCGTACCAAGCGTTCGCCGACTGCAGCGACGTGATTGCGCTCACCGAAGAACTCATCGTCAACGCCGCACGCGATGCCATCGGCACCACGGTGGTCACCATCGACGACCACACGGTCGACCTCGCTCAACCATGGCGTCAGGCGCGCATGATCGACCTTGTTGAGGATGCCATCGGCGTCGCCGTTCACCCATCGCAACCACTTGAGAAGCTGCGTGCAGTTGCGGGCGATCACGGCGTCAGTTGCGCACCGCGTTGGGGCACGGGCAAGATCATCGAAGAACTCTTCGAGGCCACCGCCGAACACAAGCTGGTGCTGCCAACCTTTGTCACCGGACACCCGGTTGAGATCAGCCCATTGGCGCGCGCCGACCGCAACGATCCGCATCTCACCGAACGCTTCGAACTGTTCGTTGGCCGCCGCGAACTCGCGAACGGCTATAGCGAGCTCAACGACCCAGTCGAACAACGCATTCGCTTCCAAGACGAGCAGCTCGCCAAAGACGCTGGTGACGACGAAGCCAACGGTGTCGACGAGGACTACCTGAGGGCGCTTGAGTTCGGCTTGCCGCCTACCGGTGGTCTTGGTATCGGCATGGACCGCGTGGTCATGTTGCTTTCAGGCGTGCACTCAATCAAAGAAGTAATTCTCTTCCCAACCCTTCGACCAGAGGTTTTCTGACATGACACTCGCATGGGGTCGCGGCATCGCGACCATCGCCGCCGATGGCTCAACTCTCGATACGTGGTATCCACACCTGGCACTCGGCGAAGCGCCCGCAAGTGATCACGACGATCTCGTGAGTGCATACGTAACCGATGATGTGCGCGACGTAACCACCGTTGGTGTTTCGTTGCAGATCGACACCGACACGCCACCGAGCAGCGCGTCCGATGTGTATTTGCGTTTGCATCTCCTTTCGAATCGATTAATGAAGCCACGCACCATCAACCTCGATGGCATCTTTGGCTTGCTCACCAACGTCGCGTGGACCAACCTCGGACCCTGCGCAATTTCCACAATCGACGATGTTCGTCTGCGCGCCCGAGCCGCTGGCCAGAACCTCACCGTGCATAGCGTCGACAAATTTCCACGCATGACCGACTACGTGGTGCCTTCGGGTGTACGCATTGCCGACGCAGATCGCGTGCGTCTCGGAGCGCACCTCGCCTCGGGCACAACCGTGATGCACGAAGGCTTCTGCAACTTCAACGCAGGCACGTTGGGCACCTCAATGATCGAGGGCCGCATCACCGCAGGCGTCATCGTTGGCGACGGGAGCGACATCGGCGGCGGCGCATCGATTATGGGCACGCTGTCCGGCGGAGGCACGCAAGTGGTGTCGGTTGGCGAACGCTGTCTGCTTGGCGCAGAAGCCGGCATCGGCATCAGCCTTGGCGACGAATGCGTGGTCGAGGCTGGCCTTTACATCACGGCTGGCACGTTGGTGCGGTTACCCGATGGCGAAGTCGTCAAAGCCCGCGAACTCAATGGCGCCGGCGGTTTGCTGTATCGCCGCAACAGCCAGACCGGTGCCGTCGAGGCCATTCCACGCTCGGTGAAGTGGGACGGACTGAACGGCGATCTGCACAAGAACTAAGTAGCCGTCTGTTGGGGCCGCTCGCTTTCGGTGCTCGGCTGTTGGGTTCCGCTGTTGGGTTCCGCTAGCGAGTTTTGGTTTCTGGTTGTGAATCGAACATTTGTTCGTTATGGTTCGTATGGCTCGTCTCCCCGAGCGACTCGACGGTGTACGCCGTCCTCAGCAGTTTGTCTGTGAGCGTCGCGAATCCGGGGGTGAGAACATGAGCGTTTCTGAATTGGTTCTGGCGCTTGAAGCGATCGACCCGTCGCTCCTCGATCGCGACGGCGTCAACGCTGGGTTGTGCTCGGTGGCTCGCATCCATTCATGGGTCGAGGCCAAGCAGGCAAACCTCGTTCGCCGCCTCAAGGCTCTGGCCGAAGACTCTGCTTGCGTTGTTCCTGAGGCCGACATTGCCGCCGCAACCCGCACCAGCAGGGGCGATGCCGAGCGCATGTCGAAACGAGCCGATGCGTTGGGCGCACTGCCCGAAATCGAGTCAGCGCTCAGCAGCGGACAGCTCTCGGCCAGCCATGTCGATGCACTCGCGCGCACCATGCGCGACCTAACCCCCGAGCAGCGCACGTTGTTCGCTGCTCAGGGCGCTCAGTATGCAGCCCTTGCTCAACGCTCTACCCCCGAGCAATTTGCTCGATACCTGCGTCGCGAGGCTCAACGCTTCAGCAAACGAGCCGGAGAAGACCGCCTCACTCAACAACGCAAGAACTCCGGCGTGCGTTGGTGGCTCAACAGCGACACCGGCATGTGGGTGCTTCGCGCCGAACTCGACCCCGAGACCGGGCTGATCATGCAAGGCCGACTCGAGAACGCTGTCGACACTCTGTTTCGCGCCGGCATACCCGACACCTGCCCGTCGGGTCACGGTCAACAGGCGCATCTTCGTGGGCTCGCGTTGGTTCAACTCACAGGCCATGGGCCACACTGCGATACCGACTCTGCTCTCGGCGAGCGTCGCATCGATCAGCCCGATCGTCGGTTCGAAGTGTCCATCGTCATCGACCTCGAAACGCTGCGGCATGGACTGCACGAACGCTCACTGATCGACAACGGCAACGGCGCCGATCTGCCTGTCGAGTCGTATCGCCGCATGGCCTGTTCGGCGGCGCTCATCCCAGTGGTGCTCAATAGCGCCGGTGTCGTGCTCGATCAAGGCCGAGAAATTCGCCTCGCCAACAGGGCGCAGCGTCGCGCGCTGCGCGCCATGTACGCAACGTGCGCCCTCCCCGATTGCACGGTTCGGTCGAAATACTGCGAGCCACATCACATTGTGTGGTGGCAGCACAATGGCGCTACCGACCTCGACAACTTGTTACCGCTGTGCTCTCGCCATCACCACAGCGCGCACGAAGGCGGCTGGCAGCTCGCAATGATGCCCGACCGTTCGCTCACTATTACCTACCCCAATGGCGAGCAGCGAATTACTGGGCCACCCTCTCTGAGGCGAGAGCGATGAGCCCGCTACGCAGTCGTGCGTCAGCGACCTGGCTGATACACGCCAAACACTTCGCGCAGGGCGTCACTGATTTCGCCAAGGGTGGCGTCAGCGCGCAGCGCTTCCTTCATCGGGTACAGCACGTTGTCGCTTCCGCGGGCCGCAACGCGCAACGCATCGAGACGGGCGGCCACCAAGGCGTGGTCACGATTGGCTTTGTACGCCGCGAGGCGCTCTTTCTGGCCACCCTCGAGCAGTGGGTCCACAGGAAACAGGCTTGGCTCGGGTTCGTTGTCGAGCGTGAACTTGTTCACGCCAACAATGATGCGCTCGTCGTCGTCAATCGACTTCGAGTACTCGTATGCAGCTTGCTCAATCTCGTCCATCTGGAACCCAATCTCAATGGCCTCAACAGCGCCGCCCATCTCATCGATGCGGGCGATGTATTCCCAGGCAAGGCGCTCCACCTCGTCGGTAAGCGTCTCGACGAAATAGCTGCCCGCCAACGGGTCGGGGGTGTCGGCGATGCCGCTCTCGTAACCGATGATCTGCTGCGTGCGCAACGCGATGCGCGCAGCCTGCTCGGTGGGCAAGCTCAAGGCTTCGTCGTAGCCGTTGGTGTGGAGGCTCTGCGTGCCGCCCATTACTGCCGCCATCGACTGCACCGCAACGCGGGCAATGTTGGCTTCGGGCTGCTGCGCGGTGAGGGTCGAACCGCCAGTTTGGGTGTGGAACCGCAGCAGCTTCGAGGCTTCTTTCTTGGCGCCAAAACGCTCCGTCATCAACGTGAACCAAATGCGCCGTGACGCCCTGAACTTAGCCACTTCTTCGAAGAAGTTGTTGTGGGCATTCCAGAAGAAGCTGAGGCGAGGCGCGAAGTCGTCGATGTCGAGGCCGGCAGCGAGAGCGGCTTCCACATAGGCGATGCCGTTTGCAATCGTGAAGGCGATCTCTTGCACTGCAGTAGACCCGGCCTCACGGATGTGATATCCGCTGATCGAGATCGTGTTCCACCGTGGCACGTGCTGGCTGCAGTAACCGAAGATGTCGGTAATGATGCGCATGCTCGGCTTGGGCGGATAGATGTAGGTGCCGCGGGCGATGTACTCCTTGAGCAGGTCATTTTGGATCGTGCCGCTAATGGCGGTGGCGGGCACGCCTTGTTCTTCGGCCACCAACTCGTACATCAACAACAAGATCGCGCCGGTCGAGTTGATGGTCATGCTTGTGGTGACCTTGTCGAGCGGCAGATCGGCAAGCAACATGCGCATGTCGGCCATCGAGTCAATCGCCACGCCCACCTTGCCCACTTCACCTTCGGCGCGGGGATGGTCGCTGTCGTAACCCATTTGCGTTGGCAGGTCGAACGCACAACTCAGACCGGTCTGACCGGCCTGCAGCAAGAACTTGAACCGCTCGTTCGTCGACGAGGCCGTGCCGAAGCCGGCGTACTGGCGCATGGTCCACAACTTGCCTCGGTACATCGTGGGGTACACACCACGGGTGTACGGCGCCTCACCGGGCGCTCCAAGTTGGGTCGCTGGGTCCCAGTCGGCGAGATCATTCGCGCTGTAGAGGGCCTTGATCTCGATACCCGAGTCCGTCGTCTTGTTGTCACTCACGAACCATGAGCGTACGGCGCAATAGGCGTCGCCGCTAAACCGCGGCGATCACTGCGATTTCAAGCCGCCACGCCGGACGAGCCAATGCAGGCACCGTCACCAAGGTGCTGGCCACTCGGCGCCCGTCGAGTACGCGGTCACGCACGGCCATGATGTCGGCCAAGGGCTCGCTGTTCACCACGTATGTAGTGATCGACACAATGTCGTTCACGGTCATCGAGGCTTCCGTCAAAATGGCCACGATGTTCGCCCACACCACTTCGGTCTGATCATGAATGCCCTGGGGCACCGAGCCATCGGGAGACACCGGCACCACGCCCGATGTGTGCAAGGTGCGCGTCGGGCTATCGACCAACACCGCGTGCGCGTAGTTCGCGGCAGGCGGGGCGATCGTCGACGGCGAAATCTCTGTGTTCATGGTGCGATCCTCGCGTACGAATGCCCTCGGACAACGCGATCAGCGCGAGTTGGGGTTCGAGCCGCAGCGCCTCGGCCAACATGCGTATGCTCGCGGCATGGCCATCACCGAAAATGGAAGCCGTTCAATCGACGGCGTAGAGCTCACCCCTCGACAGGTTGGACTCAACTTGTTGCCGCCCACCTTCGCAACGGTTGAAGAAGAGCGTGCCGAGCGCAAGCAGAAGCTCGCTGGCGCGTTACGCATCTTCGGTCGGCTCGGATTTGGCGAAGGCGTCGCCGGACACATCACTGTGCGAGACCCCGAGTTTCCCGATTGTTTTTGGGTAAACCCGTTCGGCAAGAGCTTCCGCCACATGACCGTAAGCGACCTCATCTTGGTCAATCATTCCGGCGATGTCGTGTACGGCGACTCCCCCGTGAACCGCGCCGCGTTCGTGATCCACGCGGCAATCCATGAGGCCCGTCCCGATGTCATCGCTGCGGCACATAGTCACTCAGTGCACGGCAAGGCCTTCAGCAGCTTGGGCATCAAGCTCGACCCGATCACCCAGGACTCGTGCATTTTCTACGACGACCACACCGTGATCTCCGAGCAGGGCGGTGCCGTGGTGTTCGAAGTTGAAGCCGGTCGCGAGTTGGCCACAAAGTTCCCCACAGGCAAAGCAGCCATCCACCAAAATCACGGTCTGTTCACCGTGGGCCAAAGCGTCGACGAAGCAGCGTTCTGGTTCATCAGCATGGAGCGCAGCTGCCAAGCACAGTTGCTCGCCATGGCCGCTGGCACTCCGCACCTGATCAAGCCCGAGTACGCCGAATACACGCAGAAGCAGACCGGGTATCCCTTAGCCGGATGGTTCAGCTTCTCACCACTGTGGCAAGAAATCTGTCGCACCGACCCCGACCTGTTCGACTGAGCAACAGCTCAGCAAGCGAAGTGGCTCAGTGCGTCCACGGGGCGCACAGACCGTCGAGGTCACGTACCTCGATCTGATCACGGTTAGCCCAAGTGACCCAGTTGTTGGGGTCGGCCTTGAGCTTGAACGTGCGGAAGCTCATGTCGGTGGTGTCGATGGCCAAGATGCGCCCCGAAAGGCCTTCGCCCAACTTGAGCAACAACTTGATGACCTCGAGCGCCTGGATTGAGCCAACGATGCCGGGCAACACGCCGAGCACGCCAGCTTCGGCACAACTTGGTGCCAATTCGGCGGGCGGCGCCTCGGGCACCATGTCGCGATACGTGGGGCCGTTTTTTGGATCGAACACGCTGACCATACCCTCGAACCGGAAGATGCTGCCGTGCACCACGGGGATACCAAGCTTCACCGATGCGTCGTTGAGCAGGTAGCGGCTGGGGAAGTTGTCGGCGCCATCGACAATGACGTCGTACCCGCTGATGATGTCGATGATGTTGCTGGCTTCGAGTCGGGTGTCGTAGGTAACGACGTTCACGTCGGGGTTGAGCAAGGTAAGGGTCTTCTTCGCGCTGTCAACCTTGCGATCGCCGATGCGGTCGAGGTTATGCAGAATCTGGCGCTGCAAGTTCGAGGCGTCGACTTCGTCCATGTCGACAATGCCCAACGTGCCAACGCCGGCAGCAGCGAGGTACAACGCGGCTGGCGAACCAAGGCCGCCAGCGCCCAACATGAGCACCCGCGAGCTGAGCAGCTTGGCCTGACCTTCGGTGCCGACTTCGGGCAGCAACAGATGGCGCTGATACCGGTCGCGCTGCTCAGGGGTGAGCACAACCGGCTTCGACCACGCACGGCCTTCGTCTTTCCACTTGCCAAAGCCGCCAGCCATCGACACGACGTCGGTGTAGCCGAGCTGCTGCAAGGTGCTGGTAGCAAACGCTGAACGCACACCACCGGCGCAATACGCAATCACTGGCGCCGTCTTGTCGACGATGCGGTTTTCGATCTGCGCCTCGAGGTGACCACGAGGAATATGGATGACGCCAGCAAGCGCGCCCTGATCGAACTCATCGGGTTCACGCACATCGAGCACGGTGACCCCACCGGCAGCAATACGCGCCTCGGCGGCGGCCGTATCGATTTCGTTGATCTCGGCTTTGGCCTTGGCAAGCAAGTCACGGAACGTAGGCATGGGCGAAAGCCTACCAAAATGGTCGGGATTTGCTACCGGGCGAAAGCGTCGCTTATCGCCCAGAGGATCAACAGCGGCTCAACCCGGGCCGATCAGCGAACCGAGCAGCTCAGCGATCGATCCGAGCAAGACCGCGTCGGCGTAGTGATCCATCTTGGTGGGCTCGCCGTTCACGATGATGATCTTCGAGCCAGCGGCGCGAGCACGCGGCACCATGTTGGCCGCAGGGAACACTTGGAGTGATGTACCGATGGCCAGCAAGACATCGCAGTCTTGGGCTGCTTGTAACGCTGCGTCGATGACCTCGGGCACCAGCGCTTGGCCAAAACTGATCGTGTCGCTCTTGAGCACGCCTAATACGCCGAGCTCGGTACACAACAAGCAATGAGGATCGTCATCACCGGCACGCACACGCTCGAGCGTTTCGAGCATCGGTCGGCGATCGCCACACGTCCAACAGATGCTTGCCCGCATCGTGCCGTGGACCTCGAGCACCATGCGCGGCGCGTGGCCGGCCCGCTGATGCAGCTCATCGACGTTTTGGGTGACAAGCCGAAGCAATTGTCCGCGCCGCTCGAGGTTGACCAATTGGCGATGCCCGCCGTTCGGTTCGGCGCTCCATGCAGCACTGTTCAGACGGCTCTGCCACGCCCCGCGGCGCACTTCGGGATCGCCAAGATAATGCTGCAGCGTGGCCGCCTTTTCGGCCTGCGGGTTCTTGGTCCACACGCCGTTGGGACCTCGAAAGTCAGGGATGCCTGAGTCCGTTGAGATGCCTGCACCGGTGAGCACCACCACGCGTCGCGCCAAGGTGAGCCAAGCAGTGGCGCGAGCAAGGGTGGACGCGGGCGAATCGTCTGGCGATGCGTCCGGAGTATTCATGAACACAGTGTGGCGGCCCGGCCTCAGGCGACGCCATGTCAGAACGCGATTTAGTGCTAGCCAAAGTCAATGATGAGGAACTAGGGTCGCTGTTGTCCCCCCAAGACAAATTGATTGTTCGCTAAACCGGCTCTGCAGCCGCACACCTCGGGGGTTATGAGATGCACAGTAAAAACGTTCGAATCGCAGCAGGTGTTCTCGGTCTGGCCGCACTGCTCGTCGTGGCCGTTGGGCCCATCAGCAAGGCAGCGAGCGTTCCTGCAGTGGCCGTTCCCCCGCCAGGGCCGTCCACGTCGTTAGGCACCTCGAACTCGGCGTTCACCGCGCTCACCGCTCAATACATCGTGCGGTTCAAGACCGAACGGGGCCTCTTTCAAACAGTGGCAGATGAGTTGCGCAGTGGCACCGACGTCACCGATGTGTGGAGCCAGGCCATCGACGGCTTTGCCGCCACGCTTTCGACAGCCGACCTCGCTCGCCTCCGCAACGATCCCGATGTCGCCAGCATTCAGCCCGACAACGTGGTGAGGGCCGCAGTCGATCAGATCGGTCCGCCGTGGGGCCTCGACCGCATCGATCAGCGCAACCTGCCCTTCAACGGCGGCTATTCATACACCACCGTCGGATCCGGTGTCACCGCGTATGTGGTTGACTCCGGCATCAACACGGCGCACACCGACTTCGCTGCCCGCATCGTGCGCAGCGCATTCGTCGACTTCACTGGCGTGCCCGGCGCGTCGGCGTCGGAGACGGCCGACATCGAAGACTGCAACGGACACGGCACCCACGTTGCCGGCACTCTCGGCGGCACCGTGTACGGCGTCGCCAAGGATGTGTCGCTGGTTCCCGTGAAGGTGTTTCAGTGCGATGGCACTTCGAACGATAGCGACATCATTAACGGACTTGATTTCGTGCTCAGCGATCACGCGGCCCATCCCGGTCCAGCGGTGGCAAACCTCAGCCTCGGCGGTTCGCTCTCGCCCTCGCTCGACACGGCGGTGGCCAACGTGATCGCAGCAGGCATCACCGTGGTGGTGGCTGCCGGCAACGACAACGTCGATGCATGTACTCAGAGCCCCGCCAATGTCACCGCTGCCATCACCGTGGCTGCGTCAAATATCATCGACCACGCAGCCGCCTTCACCAACCGCGGTTCATGCGTCGACATCTTTGCCCCGGGTGTCAGCATCTTGTCGGCGTGGATCGGTTCGTCTACCGCGAGCAATGTGATCAGCGGAACATCAATGGCCGCCCCGCACGTTGCCGGTGTCGTGGCCCGACTCCTTGAACTCACGCCTACGGCAACACCCGCTGAGGTCTGGACTGCACTCGACACCACCGCAACTGTTGGTGTGCTATCGGTGGGTGCGGGCGACCCGAACAAGTTGCTCTATCGCCTGCCACCGATCGTGCCGTCGCCGTCGTTCTTTGTGACCATTCCAAGTGCTCCTCGCGCCCTCGTGGTACGCCCACTGAACGAATCCGCCACACTCACGTGGAACATGCCAGCGCGTGACGGCGGCTCAGCCATTCTTGGTTACACAACCTCATGCGCCGCGCCTGGACAATCCACCGTGGTCAACACGTTGACCAGCAGTCCATGGATCGTGATCGGCCTCACCAACGGCGTCGAGTATTCGTGCATCGTGTTGGCCGAGAACGCGTTGGGTGTTGGGCCCGCTTCCTCGGCCAAGACCGCGACCCCACGCACCACGCCATCGGCGCCCGATGCGCCGCTGATCGTGACCACAAACCGACGGCTGAACCTCACCTGGTCAGCACCTTCGAATAACGGCGGCGCACCGATCAAGGGCTATGTGGTTTCGTGCACCGACGGCACGACGGTAAAGATCAAGAAGACATCGCCGTCTACCACGACGGCCGGACTGATGGGTCTCACCAACGGCACGCAGTACTCATGTACCGTGGCCGCCAAGAACGCCGCCGGACCCGGCACCGAGTCAAGCGCCACACTGGCGACACCACGCACCGTGCCCAGCGCGCCCATCAGCCTCGGCGCTTCAGCCGCACCGTCGAGCGCCACCGTCACCTTCACCGCTGCAGCCTCGGACGGCGGATCGGCAGTGACCGTCTACACCACGACGTGCGTGTCCACGGCCGCAGGAGCCGCTACACCCGTTGTTGCGAGCGGCGCGTCGTCGCCGATGTTGGTGCCCGGACTCACACCCGCTAAGCGGTACACCTGCAAAGTGCAGGCCACCAACGCTGTAGGGAGCAGCCGCAACAGCATGGGCAAGAACGTCACGCCAACGCCGTGATGATTTTTCCACGCTGAGGCCATTCCGGCACACACTGCGACACCTTCCCCCACGTCTCCAACGACTTCTCGGGGGTCACCATGTCGGACAACTCACTTGCTCAAACGCTCATTGTGATGCCGTGGCACGACCCGGTGGTCGAAGCAGTCGGATATGACGCGAGGGGCCCATACGTCGAACTTTTCTGGCTGGGTATTCTCGGACCCACTGCGACATGGGTATTGCGGCGACTCGTGATGGGCCTCGACGCATACCCCGACGGATACGAACTCGATCTCGGCGAAACGGCAAACGCGCTCGGCCTGTCGCTCACCGCAGGCGCGCACAGTCCGTTCGGTAAGGCCATGAATCGCTGCGTGATGTTCGGGATGATGCATCAGGTGCCCGATGGTGTTGCCGTGCGACGTCAGCTACCACCGCTGTCGATGCGCCATCTCCGCAAGTTGCCAACGCATCTCCAAGCAGCACATGTCGAGTGGGTGAGCCGCATGCCCTACCAACTCGATGACAGTTGGGAGCGCGCCCTCGCATTGGCCGAAACAATGGCACGCACTGGCGATGAAACACATCAGATTGAGCGGCAGTTGTTGTCGATTGGGATCACGCCTCGAATGGCTCACGACGCAGCCCAGCGCTGGTGGCAGCAAGGCGGTGAGCCAACCGCAGGGCCCATGACCACGCAGGACTGCGCTGGTACTGTTCGGCCGTGAAAAGAATTCTCATTGTCGCACTTGGCATAGCCATCGCCACCGTTGGTGGAGCAGCCGTCAAGACGAATTCGAACAAGATCGGCGCCGGAGCCGATGTAACCGGTGTAGCCGAAACCATCAGTGATGCAGAGCCAACACAAACCACGCTTGCGCTCGCACCTGCACAGTCAACCCCCGGCGCCGTTACTGACCCAGCCACCACGGTGCCCGCAACACCAGCAACCGCACCGACGATCACCGCGATTCCGGCGCACTCTGGCGTGACCATGGCGTTCTCGGGCGACATCCTCATCCATAGCCAACTCTGGCAACGCGCCACCGTGAACAACGGTGGCAACGGATACGACTTCGACCCGATGTTCGCCGCTGTGAAGCCCATCCTCAACAGCGTTGACTTTGCGATCTGTCACCTTGAGGTGCCCGTCGCTCCCCCAGGCAAACAGCCATCGACATTTCCGCTCTATGGTGCTCCGGTAGAGATCGTTGCCTCGGTCGCCAAGGCCGGATACGACCACTGCTCTACCGCAAGTAACCACACGCTTGATCAAGGCACGGCTGGCATTGACGCCACGGTGAATGCGTTCGACGCCAACGGCATCACCGAGTCAGGCATGGCGCGCACACCCGAAGAAATCGAGCCCCAGGTACTCAAGGCCAACGGCATCAAGTTCACCCACCTGTCGTACACATTCGGATTCAACGGCTTGAGCCTGCCGGCGGGCCAACCATGGCGGTCGGCTGAGATCAACCCGACGCGAATCATCGCCGACGCAAAAAAGGCCCGGGCCTTGGGCGCCCAGCTCGTGATCGTGAGCATGCATTGGGGCACCGAAACGGTGGCGGCCGTTAACAGCCAGCAGAGCAAGGCGGCCGACACAATCACTGCATCGGGCCTTGTAGATCTCATCGTCGGGCATCATGCTCACGTGCTGCAAAAAATCGAGAAGGTCAACGGCGTTTGGACCGTATTCGGTCTGGGCAACTTGCTGAGCTACCACCCAACGCGAGCGGCCTTCCCGCCAAGTTCTCAAGACGGCATGATCGTGACGGTCAAGCTGGCACTCGACGCATCGGGCAAGGCCGTTGTCGATCAGCCAGTGGTGTACCCAACATGGGTCGATAAGAGCAACGGCATTGTGATCCGGCCCGTGCTCGCAGACTTGGCCGACCCCAACGTGTCAGCAGCCAAGAAGGCCCAGCTACAGGTATCGCTCGACCGCACAGCATCGGTGTTGGGCGACTTCATCGCCAAGTGAGCTGAACCAAGCCCCGAACGCGACCGAGGGGGCGCCTCTGGGAGGTGCCCCTCAGTCAGCAAGCCCGTTATTGCAGATCGAGTCTGCGAGCCCCTTACAAGGGGTGTGGCTGCTTGTAACTTCATGGTGCGCCTCCCTGCCAACAAATGCAAGTATGGGTTTCGTAAAGTTTTTCAACGCACAATGAACGTGCGATCAGCGCGAGTCGATCGTGTCGACGGCGGCACCAACGACCTGATCAATCACGGGCGTGAGCGAGCGCATAAACGTGTTCGAGACATGGCTTTCGTCGCGGTAGACCAGCAGGTCGCCGACGATCACCGGACACACGTCGTTTGCGCAGAGCCAGCGCCGAGGCTCAACAAAACCAGTTCCGCTTGCCAACGTGATCGAGCGAACGGCATCATCGATACCCACCACCCGATCGCTGGCAGCCTTGGGCGCGCAATCGTTCACAGCGCGCCGATGCGACGACACGCAGGCCGGCACAGCCGACGGCGGGTCAGGCGTGTCGCCGAGCATGATCGGCTCGATGCCATCGGCACGCAGACTGTCGATGAGCGGCCCCAACTGCTGCTGCCATGAAGCGACGGTGATGGGCTGACGATCGGTCGATTTCAGCAAGCCGTAGTACTGCGCCAAGAACACCACGTTGGCGCCGCTTTGCTTCATGAAATCGCGGGCGCTCTGCCGCCACGGAACGCAATGGTTGAAGGTGGCATTGGCGTCGCGGTTATACGTGAGTACATCAAGAAACGGACACCCACCTTGGGTAAGCGACAGCACCTTCCACCCACGCTGCTTGCCGATTGCATCGAGCGCCACGAACCACTGAGCAGCATGCGAATCGCCCCACAGCGCAACGGTGACCGAGCCGTTGGGATCGCCAAACACGCAGTCTTTCTTGACACTGCTCTTGTAGTACTGATGGCAGTCATTGGTGTAGATAACGCTCGTGTCTTGCTTGGCGTTGAGCAACGGCGGCTTGAGGTTGTCGGGGGCCACGTTGACCGACACAGCATCGACAATGGGCTGCAGCGGAGCGGCCGCGGCCATCGAGAACGGTGCCGATGGGCCCGCTGGCGCCTGGGCGATCGTGGTCGTAGCCGCCGTACTGGTGGCTGTAGTGGCGACAGTCACCCCAGTGGTAGAGGTCGAATCAATCAGCGTTGGTGACACGGCCAACACACCGGTGGTGATGTCGGGTTGGTAACTCGTGAGCGCAAGGCCAACGAGTGCGCCAACCACAATCAGCGCTGCGCCAAGGCGCAAGGTGAGCACCGAATTGGTGAGCAAGCGCGGCGATCGACGAACCGGGTTCTCAATGAACCGATAGCCGAGGTCGGCCACACCGACAACGATGAGCAGCACACCGATCTTGGCCTGCAGGTGAAAGTCGTTGCCCACCGCCGCCTGAGCGATGATGAGCGCTGGCCAATGCCACAGGTACAGCGAATACGAACGTTGACCCACCCATTGCAGTGGCCGCGCGCCGAGCACGCGGGTTGGACCATCAAGTACATCGTCACCAGCGAACAGCACGCAAGCGGCAGCAACCACCGGCAGCAACGCAGCCCATCCGGGGAAGGCAACAACCGAACCGAACGTGACAACCGAGAGGCCAACACCGGCGAGGCCGGCCCAGCCAATGACTGAGCGGACGCGTTGGCTGGTGTTGTGCGCCGAACGCACCACGGCCGCTACCAGTGCACCAAGACCAAGCTCCCATGCGCGGGTGTGCAGGCCGAAGTATGACCACGATGGGTGCCCCGACGTGAGCGCAATGCTGGCGGTGAACGACAGTGCAATCAGCACCACCATCGTTGCGGCCACACGGCGACGCACGTTGCGCGCACCAATGGTGACTAGCGCAATGAGGCCGGGCCATACCAAATAGAACTGCTCTTCGATAGCCAGCGACCAATAGTGCTGCACCGCCGAGGGTTGCGCCGCTGCGCCAAGGTAATCGGTGCCACGATTGGCCAGCACAAAATTCACCGAGAACAACGAGGCGGCCATGATGTCGCGCGCCAAGTCGGACAAACGAGTGGGTTCGAGCCACAACGCAGCGGCCACCGCCGTGACCACCAACACCACCGCCGAGATCGGTAGCAATCGTCGAATACGTCGCGCATAAAACGCGCTCAGCGAGATGCCGCCGGTGGTTGATCGCTCCCGAATCAGCAGAGACGTAATGAGGAAACCCGAGATGACGAAGAAGACATCGACGCCTACATAACCACCATCGAATCCGGGAACCCCAAAATGGAAGAGCAGTACCGCGATAACGGCAACTGCGCGCAACCCTTCGATGTCGCGACGATGACCCACGGGCACGACGCTACCTTGAGACGCCAAGCGCGACCGGAACACCAAGGTGAGCTATTTGAGCGGCGAAAAGTTGGTGACGAGGTCGATGAGTAACCGTGTGCCGTAAGCCGTGGCGCCCTTGGCCAACCAACCGTCGTTGCCGTCGACCTTCATCGTGCCCGACATGTCGATATGCGCCCACGGCACGGCGGCGGTGAACTCGTCGAGGAACAGCGACGACGTGATGGTGCCGGCGTATGGGCCGCCGATGTTGCGCATGTCGGCAACATTGCTGTCGAGCAACTTGCGGTATTCGCGAGCGAGCGGCAACTGCCATGTGGGCTCATCGGCACGGGCGCCAGCGGCACGAACCTGATCGACCCATGCTTGGTTGTTGCCGACCACGCCGGCCATCTTCTCGCCCAGCGCTGCAATGACGGCACCGGTGAGCGTGGCGATATCGACAATTGCGTCGGGCTTCGACTCGGCAGCAAGCGAGAGGCCATCGGCCAAAATGAGGCGGCCCTCGGCGTCGGTGTTATGAATCTCAACGGTCTTACCATTGCGCATGGTAAGCACATCGCCAAGCTTGAGTGCGCTACCGCTGGGCATATTGTCGGTGCACATCAAGTAACCAGTAACGGCGGCCTTGCACTTGAGCGCCTTGAGCGTGCTCATCGTGGCCAACACCGCAGCGGCGCCACTCATGTCCATCTTCATCAACGCATGCGATGCATCGTTGGGCTTGAGGCTGATGCCGCCCGAGTCGTAGGTAACGCCCTTGCCAACAAGCACCACATGACCTGTGGGGTTCTTGGGGGTATACGTGAGGCGCACCATGCGTGGCGGCTCGGTGCTGCCAGCGTTGACCCCTACGATGCCGCCGCAGCCCATCGCTGCGAGCTGGTCGCGGTTAAAGACCTCGACGCCGAGGCCAACAGTGGCGGCCATAGCAACGGCCGCGTCCGCAAGCTTGCGAGCAGTGAGATACGCCGGTGGCGTGTTGATGAGCTCGCGTGCCACGCACACAGCATCGGCGATGACAACACCACGATCGGCGCCCGTGCGAGCCGCTGCGGCGCGAGGGGCGCCCACGAGGAGGGCCAGCGACTTCACTGATGATCCGGTCTTGTCGTTCTTGAGGCCCACGTAGCGATAGTTCGCCAAGATCACGCCTTCGGTTACAGCCTGCGCTGCGGCACGAGCCTCGACACCTTCGAGGTCGGCCAGCGACGTGGCGAGATTGGCGCGGGCGCCAGCAGCACGAACGAACGCAGCCGCTGCGTTACGCAATACGTTGACCGACAATTCGCCAGCCTTACCGATGCCAAGCGCAATGTGCGCCGGGCCGGCGGCCGATGGCAGCACCAGCGTTTGGCCAGCCTTGCCCTCGAACCCGTTTGCAGCAAGGGCCGCCCGGCTCATACCTAACGAGCGCGGCACCGCACCCTCGGTAGCGACGGGCACACCAATGGCATCGGCATTGCGCGGCACGGAACGGACAATTTCGAGTTCGAGACTCACGTTGACTCCCAGGGGTAGTTGGGTGGCGGAGATGGCTGGGGCTGCGTTACGTAGTGAACACGTTGCCTCAGGGGCGCTACCAATTCGGCAAATGATAGGCGGTTACAGGATTCATACTGCGCTCTTACCGTACGAGGTAGACAGAATCCGATCGGTGCCCCATGATGAACCCTCAGCAAACTTGCGCTGCCGTAGGAGTACTTGTGAAAAAGCAATGGAAGAAGATTGCGCTCATCGTCGCCCTGTTGGCCGTGCTCGTGCCAACGGCCGGCATCTGGCTGTATATCAACGTCTTCAAAGACGATGCGCCCAAGGCACTCTCGGTAGATGACATCCCTGTCGGCACGGTCGATCAATCGGCCACTACCGACAATTCGGTGACACCGACCTCTACCGCGGGCAACACATGGTCGATCGCTACGGGTTCGCAGGTGGGCTATCGCGTGGTCGAAGTGCTCTTCGGCCAAGACACCGAAGGCGTGGGTCGCACCGAGGCCGTCACCGGTTCGCTCACTTTGGATGGCACCACGGTTTCTGCGGCCACGTTCACCGTCGACATGAAGACATTGGT
>CAMASN010000003.1 GCA_945861025.1 Ferrithrix thermotolerans DSM 19514 | reverse complement strand
CGTCGATTGGCGCTGAGCCCATCGCCTTCGGCTCCTTCTTCGCTGTCGGCATCAGCCTCACCCTCGGCTTCGCCCGAAGCAGCAGGCGTGGCGCCGGCAGCCGTAGTTTCGGTGCTGAAGCCCTGACGAATGAGCTCAACTTCCCAGTCGGGCAATGGCTCGCCATCGGCACCGAGCATGACCTCGGCAACCGCCGCGGGTGCTGGCTGTAGAGCAGCACCGCGAGGCGAACCTTGGCGACCGGCGGGACCACGGCCCGCAGCCGCCGAACGTGGCGTATCGGTGGCAGGCGCAGCCGCTTCGCTTGGAGCGGCAGCAGCAACGGCAGCGGCGGGGGCGGGGGCCGCAGCAGGCGCAGGAGCAGGTGCCGCTGAGGCCATCGGCACTGCGCCGGTCTGCTCAAGAATCTTCTGAATGAGGTCGGCCTTTTTGGCGCGTGAGGTGCTCTTCACGCCGAGCGCCGAGGCAATTGCAACTAACTGCTCACGATCTTTTGATTCGAGCACTGACTGTTCGAGGGCATCCGCAGCCACGGGATCCAACTTTCCAAGAAATGTCCCAAACCGGGACTGAGGGCTATGTCGGCGGGACGCGAGACGTGCACAAGCACACCCGACGTTGATAGACCCGCCAACAGCAACAAGAGATTCACACGGCCACGGTTCCGCCAGCGAGAGAATCGCAGGGCGCATCGGAAAGTGCGACTCGGGACTCCGAGCAACACGAACCTTACACATCACTTCAGCTGAGATGCAACCACTGCGCCGCATCGCACAGTTGGCCAGACTGGTCGCAAGCCCAACGCTAGTGGTCAGCGGGCGACGGCCCGCTCGACAAATGTCTGAACCGCCGCGAGATCGTTCACAACCAGATTGGTGCGCTCGGTGCGATCGAGTAGATCGGCAAGATGGGCCGGCAGCGACGGTCGTATACCCGTCGCGGCAAACACCGCATCGGGGAACTTGGCGGGATGCGCCGTTGCCACCGTGACCACCGGGCATCCGTTGAGATGCGCACCAAGACTGCGCAGCGCTGCCGTGCCGGTAGCCGTATGCGGATCGATGAGCTGCCCGCTCGATTCGTACACGCGACGGATCTCATCAAGGATGCCAGCGTCGTCGACCTTGGCTGCGCGAAACACCGGACTAATCCACGTAGCCATCTGGTCTGGCTCTATCTTGAGTAAGCCGCTCTGGCGGAACCTCTGCAGTTGCTCGGCCGTCATCCCGCCATCGCGGCCGTTCATCTCGAAGAGCAACCGCTCGAAGTTTGAGGACACTTGAATGTCCATCGATGGGCTCAATGTCGGCACTACGTCGCGAGCGGTCATGTCGTTGTCGTTGATGAACCGAGTAAGGATGTCGTTCGAGTTTGACGCCACGACGAAGTCGGCGATCGGTGCGCCCATCTTGCGTGCAATCCAGCCACTGAGCACGTTGCCGAAGTTGCCTGTGGGCACGCTGAAGGTGGTCTGGTTGGTGGTCGTGGCACCAAGCGAACGCGTTGATGTCACGTAGTACACGATCTGCGCCATGACACGCGCCCAGTTAATGCTGTTGACTGCTGACAGGTTCATGCGATCGCGGAACGCCGCGTCGTTGAACATTGCCTTTACGAGATCCTGGCAATCGTCGAACGTTCCCTCGACGGCCACGGTGTGCACGTTGGGCGAGTCGACCGTGGTCATCTGCTTGCGTTGCACATCGCTGGTGCGTCCCTGCGGGTACAGGATCACGATGTCTACGTTGCTGCACGATTTCACGCCGTCGATGGCAGCACTGCCAGTGTCGCCGCTGGTGGCACCCACGATGGTGACACGTTGCCCGCGCTGCGCAAGCACGTGATCAAACAGTCGACCCACTAGCTGCAACGCCACGTCTTTAAATGCGAGTGTGGGCCCGTGGAACTGCTCGAGCAACCATTCGTTTGCGCCAATCTGAACCAGTGGCACCACCGCGTCGTGACGGAACGTTGCGTACGCATCGGAGCACAACTGCGCAAACACATCGGCGTCGATCTCGCCAGCCACAAACGGCGCCATCACTGCAGCAGCAGCTTCGGCGTAACTCGTTACGTGGGTGAGATCGGGAAGGCTCGGCCACTCGGCGGGCATGTACAGACCACCGTCGTTGGCGAGGCCGGCAAGTAACACATCGCAGAACCCGAGCTCGGGCGCAGCGCCGCGGGTAGACACATAACGCATAGGAATCAGGCTCCGATGACGCGCAGGAGACTGCCGACCCGCTTGACCGTGTCGAGGTCGCGTAGCTCGCGCACGCAGTTCTGCAGCGACGACTCTTTGGCCGTGTGGGTAATGAACACGAGGCGAGCGTCGTCGCGCAGACCCTCTTGTTCGGCGGCGCGGATGCTCACCTCGTTACGCGCAAACACGCCCGTGACCGAGTGCAACACGCCGGGTCGATCGGCAACGTCGAGACTGAGCAAGTACTCGCTGTTGGTCTCGTCGATCGGGCGAATCACTGCCCGACCAAACGAGCCAAGCGAACCATGCGTTCCCTGCGACAGGTTGACCGCTGCGTCGATGACATCGCCAAGCACTGCCGAAGCGGTGGGCATTCCACCAGCACCGCGTCCGTAGAACATCAGCGAGCCAACGGCTTCGCCTTCGATGAACACTGCGTTGTAGCTCTCGCGCACGCTGGCGAGCGGATGATGGATCGGCACCATCGCTGGGTGAACTCGCACCGAAACTTCGCCGGTAGCTGAATCTTGTTCGCAGATGGCAAGCAGCTTGACCACGAAACCGAGACGCTTCGCCATGGCGATATCGCCAGCGGTAACGCCGCTGATGCCCTCGTGATACACATCGCCTGCAACGACCTTGGTGCCGAACGCAATGGTGGCGATGATGGCCGCCTTCGCACCAGCATCGAAGCCTTCGACATCGGCAGTTGGGTCACGCTCAGCGAAACCAAGCCGCTGGGCCTCAGACAGGGCGGCCGAATAGTCGGCGCCCTGCTCGGTCATCTTGGTAAGAATGAAGTTGGTGGTGCCGTTGACAATGCCAAGCACTCGACGAATCGGCTCACCTCGAAGGCTTTCGCGCAAAGCGCGAACGATTGGGATGCCGCCGGCAACGGCTGCCTCGAACAACAAGTCGACACCAGCAGCGTCGGCAGCGGCATACAGTTCGGAACCTACGTTGGCGAGCAGTTCTTTGTTGGCAGTGACCACTGGCTTACCGGCGGCGAGCGCAGCAGTAATCAGTTCGCGGGCTGGCTCGATGCCACCGATGACCTCGACCACCAGATCTACTTCGGGATCGTCAACCACGGCTCGAGCATCACGAACCAACACGCCCGCGGCGAGGTCCACTTCTCTCTCGCGGGACACATTGCGCACAGCAACGCGGGTCACCTCAAGCCGTATGCCAGTACGCGCCTCAATTGCCGCTGCCTGTTCGGTTACGAGTTGCACAAACGCCGCTCCGACGTTGCCGCAACCCAACACACCAATTCGAACGTGATTGCTGGTCATAGCCACGGCTGCAGGCTAGGCGTACACAAGCGCTCTCGGAAGTTCATTAACCAATAATTGAGGGTTCACGGCCCGCGCCTCACTGGGCAAGAAAGATCTGCAACATTGCAATGTGCGGTAGAGACTTCTCTCAGCCCACGTCGCAGGCAAGTAAGTCGTCATAGGTCTCGCGACGAATCACGAGCCTCGCCTGACCGTTGCTGACGAACACCACTGGCGGACGTGCCACCTTGTTGTAGTTGCTCCCCATGCTGTGCCCATACGCACCTGTGACCGGAGTTGCAAGCAAGTCGCCAACACGAATGTCATTCGGCACCGCTGCATCGAAGATCAAGATGTCGCCGCTCTCGCAATGCTTGCCCACGAGACGCGCTGCGCCCGGGCGTTCGGCGGCGACATCGCGCGGCAAGAACGCTTCGTACCCACTGCCGTACAACACGGGGCGGGGGTTGTCGCTCATGCCGCCATCGACCGAAATGTAGGTGCGGATGCCAGGGATGGTCTTCACTGTGCCCACCGTGTAGACGGTGAGCGCTGCCGAGGCCACGATCGACCGGCCGGGCTCGATGCTCACCCGAGCGCGAACGTTGAGCGCCGCGCATGCGTCGAGCAAGACCTTGCCCCAATGCGCAATGGTTGGCGCTTCCTCGCCGCTTGTGTAGGCGACGCCGAGGCCACCGCCAAGCACTAATTCGGGCAGACCGAGTGGGTCGGCGAACTTGGCCATCACCTCGGCAGCCTTGGCGAAGCTTGATGCCTCGAACACGTTTGAGCCGATGTGACAGTGCAACCCGACGAGATGCATTGAGGCCGAACCGGTGGCGCGATCAACCGCACGCGCAGCATCGCCATTGCCAAGGTTGAAACCGAACTTGCTGTCGTCTTGACCCGTAGCGATGAACTCGTGGGTGTGCGCGTGCACGCCTGGCGTGATGCGCAACAGCACATCGGGGCAAGGCAACCCTTCGCCATGTAACGCGTCGAGTCGATCCATCTCATCGAAACTGTCGACCACGATGTGATGCACGCCTGCAGTGATCGCGTGGCGCAACTCTTGGACGCTCTTATTGTTGCCGTGCATCACGCATGCCGACGCTGGCACACCTGCGGCCAACACAATGTGCAATTCACCGCCGGTGGATACGTCGAGCAGCAGACCTTCTTCGTATGCCAGCAAGGCCATCGCCTTGCAGAGAAACGCCTTGCTCGCATACACCACGTTGCGTCGGCCAAACGCCTGCACGGCCTCGCGACAGCGGCCGCGCAGGTGGTCTTCGTCGTACACGAACAACGGCGTGCCGTAGGTAGCGGCAAGCTCGGGCACCGAGCAGCCACCGATGAACAGCGAGCCATCGGCACCAACGGTGGCGGTGTCAGACAGCAATGACATGGGAATTGCGTGAGTCATATCTACATCCGCTCTGGTGCTGAGATACCGAGAAGGTCGAGGCCCTTTTCCATCACCCGCGCCGTGACATCGCACAACGCGAGGCGGCTCTGCTTGGTTGCTTCGTCGGCAGCCTTGAGTACGGGGCAGTGCTCGTAAAAGCCAGTGAAGTCTTGGGCCAGATCGAACAGGTAGGTGCACAAGCGATGCGGGCTGTAGCGATCGATGGTGTCCCAAACAGCCGTGTCGAAAGCAAGCAGGCGCAACGCAAGGGCGCGCTCTTGCGGAGTTGCCAGCACCGGCACCGAGTTGCGCACCGACGCGCGATCGACTTCGGCGCGGCGGAAGATGCTGCAAATACGCGCATGTGCGTATTGCAGGTATGGCGCTGTGTTGCCATCGAACGACAACATGCGATCCCACTCGAACACGTAGTCCTTGATGCGATCGGTTGACAGGTCGGCGTACTTCACAGCGCCGATACCAATTGCGTGCGCAACAACCGTGCGCTCGGCCGCTGGCAGATCGGGGTTCTTGTCGGCCACTGCGGCCTCAGCACGTTCGAGAGCTTCGGTGAGCAGCTCGTTGAGCTTCAGCGACTCGCCGCTTCGGCTCTTGAGCATCTTGCGATCGGCGCCGAGCACGTTGCCGAACGCCACGTGCACCGCGACGCCAGGAGCCAGCCACCCAGCCATCTCGGAGACAGCGAACACCATCGCCAAATGCTGAGCCTGTGGCGCACCAACCACGTAGACCATGCGATCGACCTTGAGTCGCTCGACACGATCGATGACACACGCAAGGTCGGTGGTTGCGTAGTTGTATCCACCCACCGAGTTCTGCACGATGAGCGGCAACGGCTCGCCCTCGCGGTTGAGGTATCCGGCCGGGAACACCACCTGAGCGCCGTCGCTCTCGAGCAACAGACCCACGTCGCGAAGCCTGGTGACGACACCAGGCAGCATCGGGTTATACATGCTCTCGGGTGCCAGATCGGAGTCGGTGAGCAGCACGCCCAGCGTTGCGTACACAGTGTTGAAGTAACGGGTGCTCTCGGCCACGAGCACGCCCCACAGACGAAGCGTCTCGGCGTCGCCGCCCTGCAGCAACACCACACGCTGACGAGCGCGATCGCCGAAGGCCTCGCCGGCTTCGAACTTGACGCGAGCCGCTTTGTAAAAACCAGCGAGGTCGCCCACTGACAGCTCGCTGGCTGCTTCGGTTTCGCCGAGGTCGAGCATGTGCTCGATCAACATGCCAAACGGAGTACCCCAATCGCCGATGTGATTCTCTTTGGTGACCCGGTGTCCAACAAAGGTGAGCATGCGCACAATGGCATCGCCGATAACCGTGGTGCGGAGATGCCCAACGTGCATCTCTTTGGCCACGTTGGGATGCGAGTAGTCGACAACGATGTGCTCGGCAAGTGGCGTGGAACGCACACCAAGGTGGCTGTCGTTGGCCGCTGCCGCAAGCTGAGATGCCAAGAACTCATTACTAAACGTGAGGTTCAAAAAGCCGGGGCCAGCAATCTCGATGTCACTGCACACGCCGACCAGGAGGTCTCGGGCGATGGCCAACACGGCTTCGGCAACCTGACGAGGATTCTGGCCAAGCTGCTTGGCGATGGCCAACGCACCGTTGGCCTGCGCGTCGGCGCGGTCGCTGGGTCGCACTACTGGATCTACGCCGGGGCCGCCAACGGCAGCAAAGGCCGGAGCCAACAGTTCGGAGACGGTGACAATCGGATCAGCCATGGACTGCCATTCTGCCCGTTCAGCCACGTGAACGCGTCGTGCATTCGAAACGCGCAGCCGAAACCAACCGCCGCGGCCCTTCGACAAACTCGCGCCTCGACCGCTAACGTGGGAAGGCGTTTATCCAGCCCTCGTAGCTCAGGGGATAGAGCATTGGTTTCCGGAACCATGTGCGGGAGTTCGAATCTCTCCGAGGGCGCTCTTCATCGTCAGTGATTCCTGCCGGGCCAATGGCCCCAGCCTCCGAGATAGTGGTTCGCCCCCCTCGGCGGTCGTAAGGTGTGACCCGTGAATAGCACCAAGGCCCATATCGCCGCCCTCTCCCTGCTCGATCGCGCGCTCATTGCGGTAACCGACGACGAGCTGGCAGCCCTACTCGCCGGCCTTCCCGAAGACCACACCACTGCGGTCAAGCGCATCTGCGACCTGCGCGACGAAGACGCCGATCTCGTCGAAGCTGTGCGCATTGCAGCACATAAGGGTCGCCTCAATGGCGATCTGCAGCGACTGGGTGTGGTGCTCTCCGACGCGAGCTTGGCCGATTGCCTCGAGCAGCTCGGCGACGCAGCCGACATGCCCACCGAAGAAGAACTGCAGGCGGTCATCCCCGGCCTCATCGAGCGTCACGGCCTCGGCATCGTGCGCGTCATGCTCGCTGCAACCGTGGTCGGCGAAGCCCCGGTGTCGGCGATGATCGTAGGTTTGCTCAAGACCGACGAAACCGTGAAGCTCGATCCGATCGAGCTCAAGCCACTGGCACCGCTGTTGCCACCAAAGGCCGACGACGACGAGCGTCTACGTCTGAAGGCACAGCGCAAAGAGCGCAAGGCCCAAGAGCAGGCCGAAGCAAAGCTGCGACGCGACCAAGTGGCACGCGCTCGCAACCGCGCCTAATTGCTATGCGCCGCCGAGCCCTGCGCGTCGGCAACCAAACGTTCGTGACTCAGTAACCACTTTTTCGCATCGATGCCCGCTGCGAATCCGGTGAGAGAACCGTCGGCGCCCACCACCCGATGGCACGGCACCACAATCGACAATGGGTTGCGCCCATTCGCCGCGCCAACCGCACGCGCCTTGCGCCCGTCGCCCATACGCCGCGCCTGTTCGCCGTAACTCACGGACTCGGCAAAGGCGATGGAGCGCAACGCCATCCATGCGGCCTGTTGAAACTCGGTGCCCTGCGGATCGAGCGCGAGGTCGAACTCGGTACGGGTGCCCGCGAAGTACTCGCTGAGTTGTTGACGCGTCTGGTCGAGCACGCCATTGGGATCAGACCCGCCGCCATCGCAATCATCGAGACGCACACGGTTTGGCTTCTCTGTCGGCCAGAGCACGGCGCGCAGCCCAACATCGGATGCGACAAGGGTGAGCACACCGACCGGAGTCGACATCGTGGTTTCGTACAACATCGGTACCAACCCTTCTGTGTGACCGGGCGCAGGCACTGCGCGCCGGCGCGGTATGAACCGGGCTCAGCTCAGCTCAGCTGGGCTCTTTGGGCAGACCCAACACTCGCTCGCCAACGATGTTGCGCTGGATCTGGCTGGTGCCACCCCAGATGGTCTCGCTGCGGCTGAAGAAGAACGAGCTCATCATTGGGCTCACTGGGTATCCGGGACGACGCTTATCGCGTGCGGCGCCGGGCCATGTACCAACCGTTGGGCCAGCGTCGACCAGCATTGCGCCAGCGCCTGTGATGTCAAGCGCAAGCAGCATTGCTTCTTGGTGCATCTCGGACCAGTACATCTTGTTCGATGCACCGAGTGCAGCAACGCCAAGGTCGCGGCTGTTGTTGAGCGTGGCGCTCAGCGAGCGCAGTCCGTTCACGCGCAGGATCTGAATCTTCGTATAGAACTTGACGAGACGCTGGCGAATGTTGGGATCGTCGATGAGCCCGTTGCTCTTGGCCATTTCTGTCATCAAGCGGTGCTCTTCTTCGAAGCGGCGGTAGCCGGTGGTTGCGCTCATGCCGCGCTCAAACGCCAGCGTTGAGTTGGCAACCTTCCAACCGTTGTTCACGCCTCCAACGACATTGTCCTTGGGGCAATGTGCGTTATCGAAGAACACTTCACAGAACTCAGCGGTGCCGTCAGGCTGGGTGATGCCACGAACCTCGACACCGGGCTGATTCATTGGCACGAGCAGATACGAAATGCCCTTGTGCTTGGGCGCATCGGGGTCGGTGCGAGTGAGCAAGAAGCAGTAGTCGGCGTGATGGCCCTGTGTAGTCCACACTTTTTGGCCGTTGATGATCCACTCGTCGCCGTCGAGCACGGCCGAGGTCTTGAGGCTGGCGAGGTCGGAGCCCGAGTTGGGCTCCGAGAAGCCTTGGCACCATGACATCGTGCCATTGAGGATCTTGGGGAGGAAGTGCTTCTTTTGCTCCTCGGTGCCCCACTGCAGAATCGTTGGGCCCACCAAAGTGTCACCAAAAAAATCTGCGCGAAGTGGAGCTTTTGCCCGAGCAAACTCTTCGCTGAGCACAACGCCCTGCATCGTGCTGAGGCCCTTGCCGCCGTAGTCAATAGGCCAAGTGGCGCAGATCCAGCCGCCTTCGAACAACGTTGACGGCCACGTAGCGTTGAACTCTTTGCGCTGCTCGGCGGTCATCTCGAAGCCCTTATCGAACCAGCCCGCAGGCAGGTTTGTCTCGAGCCACCCTCGGATCTCGGTGCGGAATGTCTCGTCGGCGGGGGAATAGCTCAGGTCCATTGCAAGAGTTTGACCGACAACGCGCCTCGGTTCCAAGCGGAGCCGCAAATGTGTCAGATCCTGTTTACATACCGTTCACACGGCACATACCGAGCCGTAACGGCTGACCCGTACGGTAAATCTCGTAGTACAGCTCGCTCCTGGCTCACCCTCACCAGTGCTTACCGTCCCCCCGGCGGCCGCTGGATGCTAGGAGCGGGCTGCCTGCTTTTTCTCGCAGCGCACAGCCCTCGCCGAGCCCGCCGCTGCCGTACTCCGATGCTCGATTTCGGCAAACCACCGCGCACGGTCACCACCTTCGAACACGGCCATCGTGAAGCGTTTGTCAAGGGGTGCGACCAGCCGTACGGACGAAACCACTCTCCGTGAATCACTACCACTCTGCGTGGGAGATCTGGTAATGTGCCAGCAGTCATTCACTTCGAGAGGGTTCCGCGATGGACATCACCGATCTACAGCACGGCCGACTGGTTCACGGTCACCAAGTGGACACCACTGCTGCACGCGAGCACCAGCGTCAGCGGCGTCTCACCCGTTTGGTCGTTGTCTTCGGGCTTCCGCTGGCGTGGATTTGGTATCGCGAACTCACCGGCAATCCAGTGAGCCCAGGTCTGCCGAGCATCGTGCGTAGCAGCCCCGAGTTGTCCTTGCTCGTCGTGCTGCTCGTGTTAATGGCCGCAATGACCCTCATCCCCTACCTCGGGGCCGGCAAGTCGCCACACACCATGCTGCGGGCGTCGGACTCGAAGATTCGCTTGGCCGATGTGGTCGGCGCCGAGGCCACACGCCGCGAAGCCATCGACACGCTGAACCTGTTTTTGAACCATCAGACCTTCGCCGACGAACTTGGCGGCTCGCCTCGACGTGGTGTGCTGTTTGAAGGGCTACCTGGCACCGGCAAGACCTATCTCGCCAAGGCACTTGCGGCCGAAGCGGGCGTTCCGTTCCTGTTCGTATCGGCGAGCGAATTTCAGTCGATGTTCTTCGGCCAGACGAACAAGAAGGTTCGCTCGTTCTTCAAGGCCATGCGCAAAGCCGCTCGAGCCGAAGGTGGCGCCATCGGCTTCATCGAAGAGTTCGACGCCATCGGTGGGGCACGCAGCGGAATGAGCTCGAACTCATCTCGTGAAGGCAGCGTCGGCATCGTGAACGAATTGTTAGTGCAGATGCAGAGCTTCGACCTGCCCACCGGATGGCAGAAAATGAAGAGCAAGTGGATCGACCGCGTGAACTCGCTGCTGCCAGAAGGCACCACCATTCCTCGCCCGAAGCCCACCACCGCAAACGTGTTGCTCATCGCCGCCACCAACCGAGCCGCCGACTTGGATCCAGCGCTACTGCGCCCAGGTCGCTTCGACCGAGTCATCCACTTCGACCTTCCGCCGCACTCGGATCGCGTCGAGATCGCCGAGTACTACTTGAACAAGAAGTCGCACACGCCTGCCGTCACCGCCAAGGCGATCGCCGACCTGTCCGCTGGCTACACCCCTGTGCGCATCGAGCGAATTCTCGATGAGGCCTTGATCATTGCGCTGCGCCATGGCCGGCGAGCAATGACGGTTGAAGACGTGATTGAGGCACAGCTCATCACCGATGTCGGCCTGTCGCACGAAGTGGGCTATCACCCCGACGAGCGTCGTCGGGTGGCTGTTCACGAAGCGGGGCACGCGCTGACGGCCGCAGTCGCGGGCCGCGATATTCGAATCGCCTCAATTCTGCGCCGCGGTGGTGCGCTCGGCCTTGTGTCGCATTCCGACGCCGACGAGCGCCACCTGCGCACACCCACAGAAGCGTTCAACCTGATGGCAATCGCGCTCGCCGGGCGCGCCGCAGAGATGCAGGAATTCGGTGAGGCCAGCAGTGGCATCGCGTCAGACCTTCAGGTGGCCACCACCATCGCTGCTCAACTTGTTGGCCAGCTCGGTGCCGGCGACAGTCTGATCAGCCTTGAGGCCGCCGCCATGCCAACCGCCGCAAACTTGGTGGCCAAGGTGCTAGCCGACGAAGCGTCGCGCCAGAAGGTGGACCAGATGTTGTTCGACGCCGCCGACGCGGCTGCGTGTCTGGTGCTTGAGCATCGCTACGCGTTGATCAATCTCACCAACGCACTGCTCGACTACGACGAGCTCACCGGTGCCGAAGTGAAGGCCATCGTTGTCGAAGCGGTGCGGGCCACCACGGCCTAACGGACGCAGCAGCTGATCAGTTCGCGACAGCTGCTTGCATCGCTGTCCACACCCGCTGCGAGGTACACGGCATATCGATGTGGCGAACACCGAGGTGGGCCACTGCATCGACGACAGCGCTCTGCACGGCAGGGGTTGCGCCAATGGTGCCGCTCTCGCCGATGCCCTTGGCACCGAGGTCGTTGAGCGGTGACGGCGTCTCGGCATGCACGGTTTGAAAGCTCGGCAGCTCGGCAGCCGAGACGATGCCATAGTCGGCGAAGTTAGAGGTGAGCGGGTTGCCGTCGGCGTCGTAGACGAACTCCTCGAACAACGCTTGCGCGACACCCTGAGCTAGGCCGCCGTGAATCTGACCTTCGGCCAACAATGGGTTGATGATCTTGCCAGCGTCGTCGACAGCAACGAGTTGACGCAGCACAGCGCGGCCGGTCTCGGTATCGAGTTCGACCACGGCAAGATGCGCGCCCGACGGGAAGCTGCCACCGGCCTGTTCGAAGTCGCCCTCGCCGAACAGCGTGAGGCTTGATGTCTGCGCCGCCGCGACGATCTCGGTCCAGGTGCGACTGATGGCCGGCGCTCCGGCGACGTGAAAGACACCGTCGGTGATGACGACGTCGGCAACATCGGCTTCGAGCAAACGTGCCGCAACCGAGCGCGCCTGGTCGGCCACCAACGTTGCTGCTCTCGCAACGTTGGTACCACCCAATTGCACCGAGCGAGACCCGCCCGTGACCGACCCACGCGCGACCAGATCGGTGTCGCCATGAATCACCGTGATGCTGTCCATCGGCACGCCCAATGTGTCGGCAACGAGCATCGCCCACGTCGTGCGATGGCCTTGGCCATACGGCGTTGTGCCGGTGACCACGCGCACTGCTACGCCGTCGCCGGTTGGTGATGGCGTGACCTCGACCTGTCCGAGTTCGCCGCCGCCCGACATCGCAGTGACCTCTACGTACACCGACACGCCGATGCCCAACTGCACGATGTCGCCACGATCTCTTCGTTGCTGTTGCTCGACACGCAACGCTGCGTAGTCGACCGCTGCGAGCAACTTGTCAAGACCACCTTCGTAGTCGCCGCTGTCATATGTGGTGCCGGTAACGGTGGTGAAGGGGAACCGATCGGCGGCGATGAGATTGCGGCGGCGAACCTCAACTGGGTCCATGCCAATCTCGGCAGCGAAGAGATCCATCGCCCGTTCGATTGCTGCGGCAGCTTCGGGACGACCCGCGCCACGGTACGCAACGATGGGAACCGTGTTGGTCACTACTGCTGTGGAGCTGAGCTCGGCGGCAGCGATGTCGTACACACCCGTGAGCATCATTCGGGTCATGAACGGCAAGATGGCGCCGATACGCGGAAACGCACCGGCGTCTTGCACGACATCGAGTTGATATGCCGTGACGCGACCATCACGCGACCCGCCGATGGTGAGTTTCTGTGTCTGCGCACGACCATGGCCAAGACCGTTCATGCTCTCGCTGCGCGTCTCGGTATAACGCACGGGGCGACCCACTGCGCGAGCCAGCCACGGCACCAGTGTCTCTTCGGGATACACCGATGCCTTCGCGCCGAATCCGCCACCGACATCGGGAGTGATCACCCGCACCATCGCCGACTCGAGCGAATACCACTCGCAGAGCCGCTCTTGCACAGGGTGCGCACCTTGGCCGGACTGCCAATGAGTGAGGCGACCATCATCTTCCCAGCGGCTCGCCGAGACACGTCCCTCTAATGGCGATGGGGCAACGCGTTGATTCACGATGTTCGCGCTGACCACGACTTCGCAGTCGATAAAGTCGACCGGCGCTGCAGCAGGGATGCTCATGCAAACGTTAGAACCGTGGCCAGGAAACAGCAGCACCTCGTCGGTGAGCGCTTGTGCGACCGTAATGACTCCGGGCAACACGTCGTACGAAACGATGACCATTTGCACCGCATCGGTTGCCTGCTCGCGTGTCTCAGCAACGATGGCAACGATGGGTTCGCCCACGTAACGAACCGTGTCGGAGGCCAGCGCTGAGCGCGCGCAGGTAGTCGGCAAAAACGGGAGGTCGATCGGAAACGGCCCGAGATCGATGTCGCTGTTCAGAAAGATGCCAACGACTCCGGGAGCTTGACGCGCCTCGGCGGTATCGATTTCGGTGATGCGCGCATGGGCCATCTGCGACCGCACGTAGACCACGTGTGCAGCCCCTTCGAGATGAAGGTTGTCGATAAACGTGCCGTGACCTGTAAGCAGCGCCGGGTCCTCACCACGTACAACCCGCTGACCAACTATCCCCATCGCACTGACTCCTCTTTCATGTGGTTTGAGCTCAGAAACGCGCAGACCTAGGCACGAACCAATGACAACGCCTAGATTCACATCATGACTTTGACTGAATCGGCACCACCAAAAGCAGAACGTTGGACTGCGCAGTGGAAGGAACTCTACGCCGAAGTCGTAACCACCGGCTTATGCACCGGCTGCGCTGGTTGCGTCGTGACGTGTCCTCACGACGTCATCGGTTACGAACACTCCGAGGGCAAGTACTTGCCGTTTCATCTCGAAGAAGAACTCGGTCTCGACAACTGCATTCACGGCGAAAAGGGTTGCACCACGTGTACTCGCGCGTGCCCACGTTTTCGTGCGTGGGAGCCAGCCGCCGACATGCACCTGTTCGGTCGCGTGCGTGAGCCCGAAGAGATGGGCGGTATCTGGCGTGCGCTGTATCTCACCCGCGCCAGCGACGACATGGTCCACAAGATCGGCCAAGACGGCGGTCTCGTGTCGGCGATGCTCATCTGGCTGATGGAGCACGACTACATCGAAGCCGCGATGGTCAGCGGCGTTGAGCCCGACGACGCATGGAAAGCCAAGCCCGTGCTGGCCCGCAACACCGCCGAAGTGCTCGCCACCGCCGGCAGCCGCTACACCTACTGCGCCAACCCGCTCGCCTTGCGTGATGCCAAAGAGCAAGGCCTCTCGCGCCTCGCTCTCGTGGGCATGGGATGTCAGACCTCGTCGCCTCCAATCATGTGGGATCGCAAGGCCGGCAAGGTCTCGAAGCCGTTCGTGTTCAACATTGGTCTGCTCTGCTCAAAAACATTCGACGACGCCATCTTCCCCGAGTTGTTCGAAGCCAAGTACGGCCTGAAAAAGGCCGACATGGTGAAGATGAATATCAAGGGCGTCTTCCAGATTTGGATGAAGGACGGCTCGTACCACGAGATCGATCTCAAGGAATGCCACAAGTGGACCCGCGAGGGCTGCAAGAGCTGTCCCGACTTCTCCGCCGAACATGCCGACGTATCAACAGGCGGCATCGGCGAAGACAACGACTGGACCCTCACCATCGTGCGCACTGAGTTGGGCGAAGAGGTCATCAACCGCATGATCGCCGACGGATCCATCATCGCTCGGCCGGCGCAAGACGATAAAGAAGCAATGCGCCTGTTGCGCCTGCTGTCGATTGTGAGCCGTCGCCGCTGGCCAGAGTTCGCCGACCGAGCACCTTCGGTTGGCGTGCCACCTCCGAAGAAGAAGGCCGAAGCCCCGGCTCCGGCTCCGGCCGCGCCCTAGGCCCTTCGTCAGAACTTCGCTACACGCCCTCGCACCAAAGAACTGCCGCGGGGCCATGCCAGACTCACGTCTATGCCTTTGCATCCCCAAGCTCACGTCTTGATTCAGGCCCTCGCTCAGCTCGGTCTTCCCCCCTTAGAGTTGGGAACCCCGCAGCAGGCGAGAGACGCTCGCGCCGCCCGAGGTATGGCACCTGCAGAACACGTACACGAAGTCCGCGATCTCGACGCCGGTGGAGTTCCAGCTCGCTTGTACCGGCCAAGTGCCGCAAGCGACCTTGGTCTGCTGGTCTACTTCCATGGTGGCGGTTGGGTCATCGGTGACCTCGAGTCACACGACAACGTGTGTCGCACGCTTGCGAATCGAAGTGGCCACGCAGTGCTCAGCGTCGATTACCGCCTCGCCCCAGAGCACCCGTTTCCGGCAGCCCTCGGTGACTCCATTCAGGCCACCCGTTGGGCTCATGCGAATGCAGCCGAACTGGGTTGCGATGCACATCGCATCGCTGTCGGCGGAGACTCTGCCGGGGCCAACCTGGCTGCGGTCGTCGCACAGATCGCACCGATTCCGCTCTGCCATCAGATGCTCATCTACCCGGTCACCGACTGCCGTCGCGTATCGGCGTCGTATTCCGAAAACGCCACCGGCTATTTCCTCACCGCTGCGGCCATGGAGTGGTTCGTCAACCATTACCTGTCGGGCGGCCAAGGCTCGCCCGAAGACCCACGCGTCTCGCCGTTACTAGCCGACGACGCAACGCTGCGGGCTACTCCGCCAGCACTCGTGATCACCGCCGAGTTCGATCCATTGCGAGACGAAGGCGAGCAGTACGCCACGCGCCTTGCAGAACTCGGCGTCGCCACCACGCACGTTCGTTTCAGCGGAATGATCCACGGGTTCTTCAGCATGGCCGAGATGATCGACGATGCACACGCAGCCCACGCTGTGGCCGCCGAGGAGCTGAAAACTGCATTCAGTAAATAGGCGTCAGTTTGCGCCAAGCACAAGGGCTCGGGTGAACACCGCATCAAGCATCGGTTCGGTCAAACGACCCGTGAAGGTGTTTTGCTGGCTCGGATGAAACGAGCACAGCAACGTGAGTCCAGAATCGGTGCTCGCCTCAACGAGATGCCCAAACTTGGGTCGGGGCCGTACCCCAAACTCTGAGCACGCCGCCTCATATGCGAACCCGCCAAGGCACACCACAACTTTGGCGTGACGCAACAGCGCGAACTCGCGTTGCAAGAACGGCCGGCACGAGTCACGCTCGCTGGTCTCAGGCTTGTTGCCGGGAGGCGCGCATTTCACTGCAGCCGTGACCCACGCATTGTCGAGTTCGAGCCCATCGCTGCGTGAGAGCGACAACGCCTGATTGGCCAAGCCTGCCTTGTGCATCGCACGGAATAGCCAGTCGCCGCTGCGATCACCAGTGAACACCCGCCCAGTTCGATTCGCTCCGTGGGCAGCGGGCGCCAGACCCAGCACGATGATCGACGCCTTCGGGTCGCCAAACCCAGGAATTGGCCGGCCCCAATACTCTTCGTCGCGATACGAAGCCCGCTTGTCGATCGATACCTGTTCGCGCCATTCAACGAGCCGCGGGCACGCGCGGCAGTCGATCACACGGCGACGCAGTTGGTCGAGACTCTTCGACGTGTCCGAAGTTGCAGCGCTCATCCCGCCGACAGTAGGCCGTATTCACCGAACCGTGGCTAAATTTGCAGGTACATGCCGAAGAAGCCTCCCGCCGGTCCGTCGCCAACGCTTGTGTTGTTGGTTCGTCACGGACAGACCCCCACCACGGGCAAGTTGTTGCCCGGCCGCGCCAGTGGCCTTCACCTTGCCGATCAGGGCCGTGCTCAAGCCCAAGTGGCAGCCGATCGCATTGCCGGCTTGGCCAAGGTCGATGCCATCTATGCATCACCGCTCGAGCGGGCTCGCGAAACCGCAGCGCCCATCGCTAAAGCACTGGGCCAAAAGGTGCGTATCGACAAAGGTCTCCTTGAGTGCGATTTCGGCGATTGGACTGGCGCCGAACTCTCGGCGCTGATGAAGTTGCCCGAATGGACCACCGTGCAGCGGTCTCCATCCACCTTTCGCTTTCCCAATGGCGAGAGCTTTCTTGAGATGCAAACACGCATGGTCAGCACGCTCGACCGGTTGCGAGCCACACATCCCGGCGGAACCATTGTGTGCGTGTCGCACGCCGACCCAATCAAGGCCGCTGTTGCGCACGCCATGGGTACTCACATCGATCTGTTCCAGCGCATCGTGATCTCCACGTGTTCAATCAGCGCGATTGCTTACTCCGCGGGTGGGCCAATCGTGCTCAACGTCAACTCAACCGGCGGCTCGCTCAGCGAGCTACGCCCAAGCTGAGTCGGCCACCACATGGGAGTCTTCTTTCAGTTCGACGACGTCGATGCCTTCACCACGGTGACTCAAGGCGCTCCAGGCCAGCGCGTATTTTTTCTGTACGCACGCCAAGGCAACATCAGCGTGGCCGTGAAATGCGAGAAGCAACAAGTGGCCGCCATCGCCGACTTCCTCCGTACGGCAATGACCGACCTCGAGCCCTCGGCAGAACTGCCACGATCACTTTCGTTCGAGACTCCGCCTCCGTTCGAGGCAGCGTTCGTGCTCGGCCCAATCGCGCTCGGTTACGACCGCGAGAACGACCGACTCTTGGTCCAACTCGAAGAGGTCATCGCTGTCGACGAGGACGGCGAACCCGACGAAGAAGCATTCGACGATCGCGGCCAAGTGCGCGTGCTGCTGCAGCGCGATCAAGCATTGGCTTTCTGCGCGCACACCGAGTCGGTGGTGTCGGCGGGTCGGGCACCGTGCGCGTTCTGCGGTAGGCCGATGGAACCCAACGGGCACCCATGTCCAACAATGAACTAATCCACGACCTGCTCTACTCGGGCGAGATCGAAATCGTTGGCCGCATGCCCTGGAGCAGCAACGCAACATTCTTAGTGAACCTCACCAGCGAACACGGTGCGGGCCAAGCCATCTACAAACCACTGCGCGGCGAACGACCGCTGTGGGATTTCGAACCAGGGCTCCACCGCCGAGAGGTAGCCGCCTACCGGCTCAGCGAGGCGATGGGATTTGGCGTTGTGCCCCACACCGTGCTCCGCGAAGGACCGGTCGGCGAAGGCTCGATGCAATGGTTCGTCGAAGCCGATCACCAAGAGCACTACTTCACCATTTTCGAAAAGCGCGAAGACCTGCACCACCAACTTCGGTTGATGGCTGTGCTCGACATCGTGGCCAACAACACCGATCGCAAGAGCGGCCATTGCTTGCTTGGCTATGACGAACGAGTGTGGGGCATTGACCATGGTCTGTGCTTCGCTGCCGAGTTCAAACTGCGCACGGTGATCTGGGAATTTGGTGGCGAGTCGCTACCCGACGAATCCATTGCACCGTTACAACGTCTACTCGAAGGCGTTCCGCTCGAGGTTGCCGCGCTGTTGGTCGACGAAGAAGTCCTCGCTATTCAAGAGCGCGCCGAATGGCTACTGCAGCAAGGCGAGTTTCCTATCGACGAGTCCGGACGCAGGTATCCGTGGCCTCTGGTCTAGACAGCATCGACGAGCCGCTCGACGCACTCATCACCGCTGCCGATCTCGATGGCCTGGTTCGACTCATCGACTCACGCTGCGCGTCGGCCAACTGGCAAGGGCTGCTGCATCTGCGCGATCGAGCCCGATGGGCCGTGTCTACAGGCCGCCAACTCTGGCCCGCCGCCACTCTGGCCGAGTACCGCTTGGCGCTGCTCGCTCCTGCCGAGTGGGCAGCGCAGGTGCTCGACGAAGACACCGGCAAGTTCAGCATCGGGCCGCTCACCGAGGTCATCGCGCAGGCGCACACGTGGCAATCGCTCGCGCCGCTGCTGCCCGCCGGACCACGCGCCGCATTTGTAGCGCACGAGCGCGTCATCCGTGGCGAAGTAATCGATTCGTCAGAGTTGCCCGATGTACTTGAAATGCCGTTCGCATTGCAGCCATGGGAACCCGTCTATCCGGTTGCGGTGTATGAGCCCGACTCGGCCACATTTGAGGCTCCGGCGTTGCCCGATTCTTCAAGCGAACTCGCGCTGCAGTTCGACCGCAGTGCCGCTTCGAGCTATGAAGAAATCATTGACGACGACGTGACCCTCGCTGTTCGCCAACTTGTCGAGGCATGGACCGCCGAATCAAACGGCAAGGCCGAGGTGGTGTGTGTCGAAGGCAGCGCCATCGATGCAGTAACAGCCCTCGGCGTCGCACGAGGCCACATCACCGCGATCACGCCCGCGCACGCACTGCAATGGCTCACATGGGCTGGCGCGAGCGGAGGAGCGTTCGGTCGACGCCGGGGCACTGCACTCGGACGCTTTGGTGCGTGGTGGCTCGTGGCTGCACTCGGAGGCATCAGCAACGATTGGCCAACGAATCCCGACGTGCTCGGTGCATTAGCCAGTGAGTTGCAATGGTTCTGGTGGGACGCTGCCGAGCCGGCGCTGGGCTGGCAGCTGCAACTTGCCGTTGAGCTGCCCGCAGAGGGCCTTGCGTGGGCCGTCAGCGCCCGCGACGCTTCCTAGGTCCCAACTGTTGGCCAGCGGGCTCAATCAGGGTGTGAGCGACCCAAAGATGTCGACGATCACGTGAGTCTTCACCGAGGTGAACACGCACAGGGTTCCGGCCGACGACACCGCCGAGATCACGAGGTTCGGTAGAGTCTGGCCACTCGCGTAGTTCACGTTCGACACATTGGGGCGCACGCCGCCACATGGGTACACGGTGACGAAGCCACTCAACGCCGGGGCATCAACCGTTACGTTCAAGATCACCGCAGCGGGCGAAGCTCCGAGGCCAGCTCGATCGCCGACGTCGAGCACCAACGTAGTGTTTGCTGAACGAACGCCCTCGCCGGCGAATTGTTGATCGACGGTGAATAGCCCGGGTCGGGTATCGAGCAACCGTGCGGGCTGAGCCAGCGGCGCAAACTTGCCCGACGACAGTTCGCCAAACGTGTCGATGATGACGTGCGCGGCACCCGACGAGAACACACACACCGAACCATTGGCCCCTAGGGCAGTGACCACTGCGTTGGCAACGGTGACGCCGGGAACGTAGTTGATATTCGAGGTCTTGGGTTGCTCGGTGCCGCACGCCCACAGCGTGAGATAGCCGTTTGTAGTGGCGCCATCGATGGTCACATTGAGCACTGCCGTCTGGCCCGACGAACCCATTGCACCTCGCCCTGCGACCGGAACCTCAAGGGTCGAGCCGGTAGTCATCGCCCCACCTCCGGTCATTTGCCCATCGGTGGTTCGTTCGCCTGGGCGCGTGTCGAGAAGGCGCGCAGGCGCCGGTACGGGCGTGAACGTCGTTGACGACAACACCCCAAAGATGTCGACGACAAGATGCGTCGGCGACTGGTTATAGATGCAGATGCTTCCGGTGATGCTGAGCTTGGTGACAACGCTGTTCGAAATGATCTGACCCGCGCGCACGTTGAGGTTCGATGTGCTTGGCCGCTGACCACACGGATACACCGTGATGTAGCCCTCGCCGAGCGCGACTGCCGTGACATTGATGGCCACCGACTCGGCGTTGGTTGGCACCACACCGCGCCCCGCTATCTGCACTTCAAGAGTCGACCCGCTGAGGCGCAGTCCGCGTGCGGCGTGCTGACCGTCGATGGTGGTCATCCCGGCGCGGGTATCGACAAATCGGGCTGGGAGGGCCGACACAACGGCCGGCAGCGGCGGCGGCACCACGTTTGGCGTGAGTTGTAGGTAACCAGGATTCGGGCTGCCCGCCATTGCAGCATCGACCGCTGTCCACGTAGCGGCGTCGTCGTTACCAAGTGCCCAAAAGGCAACTCCGCTGATGCCTTTCGACTTGGCCAGAGCAATGCGCGCATACACACCATCGGGATCCATGTAGAACACCGTGTGGTCCACGTTGCAACGCACGCTGACGCCATTGATGTCTCGTCCGCCGATTGAGTCGGTGTACGTAAAGGTGCGCTCCTGCAACGACCCATTCCACAGCGGCGTGGCGCCCTTGCGTTGCGCCAAAGCTGGGAACTGCGAAGTCTCGTAACTCTTCTTCGAAAGCTTCATGTCGGAAGGCACCACCAGTGGGCAACTGCCATCGACATTGGTAATCCAGTCGGTGCCATACAGCGGGATGCCCATCACGATCTTGGCGGGCTGACCCGACACTGCAATGGCAGCATCAATACTGTTGCTCACCCACAGATATGGCGCCATCGGGCCAGCCGAACTGGTGCTGTACGAATAGGTCATCACCCTGATGCGATCGACCATCTGACCGAGCATTGCGTAGTCGTATACCCAGTAGCCGCTGATGCCTGAGGTGCCACCGTCGTAGATGGGCGGCACGCTGACTTCGAGTGTCTTGCCAATCGAGTGCAACGCTGCCGAAAGCTCGGTAATGAACGCCACCCAATGTGGCCGCGTGGTGGTCCAGCTTGAGCGGCCGTCGGCGAACGCGAACTGTTCGTAATCGAGGTCGACGCCGTCGTAACCACCGTCGAGCACGAACGCCAACAACTGCCAGATGTGATTCGTACGAGCTGCGGGGTCGGCCAAGATGCCGGCCATCACGCGAGCTGCATTGCCATCGACAACCGTGGGAATCAGCGGCTTGCCGGCGGCGCCAGCGGCATCTTTGTAGGCCTGAATCTTGCTGGCCGCAGATGCGTTGGTAGCGATGGTGCCGTTGGCCTGAGCCGAGAAGAAGAACGGCGACAACTCGCCGAACTGCGACGAATGAGCGGTGTATGCCGCCAAGGCATCGAGCGGCTGCCACCACGGCGCCCAGCCAGAGACATCGAACACGCCACCAGTTGCAGCGGCCGGGGCCAACGAGAAGTTTGTTGGGGCCGCCACACAAGCAACCGCAGCGAACAGGCTTGCGGCGCACATCGTGGCGACACGCTTGGTCATTCGATGCGCCAGACCGTGCGTTGAGATGGGGGGCATCGCCAAAGCGTAGGCCACCTAGCCGTGGGTCTCCCCGCGGCGATCACGCAGCGTGATCAACCTGCCCGAAAAATGCGAAATGGCAGCTGATCCAACCCCCTCGCGGGAGCGGGAACAACTGCCATCACGACAGTGCCATCAGGCCTCAGGAACGAGCCTGCAACGCCTCGATCAGCTTGGGAAGAACCTTGTGAACATCGCCAACGATGCCCAGATCGGCGATGCCGAAGATCGGTGCCTCTTTGTCTTTGTTGATCGCGATGATGTTCTTCGAGCCCTTCATGCCAACCATGTGCTGGGTGGCACCCGAGATGCCTGCTGCCAGGTACACGCTTGGCTTGACGACCTTGCCGGTCTGCCCAACCTGATAGCTGTACGGAACCCAGCCGGCATCGACGATTGCTCGTGATGCGCCAGGGGCACCCTTGAGTAACTTGGCGAGCTGCTCGATCATTTCGTACTTCACTGCTTCGCCGAGGCCACGGCCGCCCGACACGACGATGTTTGCTTCGTCAATCTTTGGACCGCTGGTCTCTTCGACATGCACTGCCGTGACGGTTGCCCCACCAGTTGCGCCGAGCTCGGGAACTGGAGCTGCGACCACAGCGGCTGCAGCGCCACCGGCGGACTCAGCAGCGAAGCTCTTTGGACGGAAGGCTGCAAGGTGTGGGCCCGAACCGGTGAAGCCGGTGGTGACCAACACGTTGCCGCCGAACACCGGCGTGGTCACGTTGACTGAATCGCCATCGACAGCGATGTCGACGTTGTTGGTGAGCACAGTGCGGTCGAGTTTCACCGAGAGGCGGCTCACAACGTCGCGCCCTTCGTAGCTCTGCGGGAACATGACCAGATCGGGGGCGTTGCCGCCATCGATCACTGCCTTCATCGCTGACGACACAGCAACGCCGGGCAACTTGCCGCCCAGATCGCCGGTTGCGTACACCGTTGTTACACCATATTCGCCGAGCGTTGATGCGACTGCTGCGCCATCGCCACCGACGAATGCCGACAGCGTGCCGCCCAGGCTGCGTGCCTTAGTGAGGAGTTCGAGCGTGCCCGTGGTGGGTGCTCCATTTGCGACTTGCGCGAAGACCCAGATGTTGTTCAATGCCATGACGGACCTCAGATCACTTTCAGGTTTTCAAGGAAGGCAACGATCTTCGTGAAGGTCTCGCCATCATCTTCAATGATTTCGCCAGCAGCGCGGGCCTCGGCCTGCGTGATAGTGACGACTGCTTGGCCCGAGCCAGCCCAACCAACTGGCGTGATGCCAAGATCGGCTGCGGTGACCTGCTCGACCGGCTTCGACTTCGCAGCCATGATGCCTTTGAAGCTTGGGTAGCGGGGCTCGACGACGCCAGCGGTAACGCTGATGACGGCCGGCAACGCACAGGTGACTTCGTCGTAGCCCTCTTCGGTCTGACGATGCGCCTCGAGCGTGCCACCGGTGATGGTGACCTTCTTGGCGAACGTGACCGAAGCAAGACCGAGCACCTCGGCGAGTTGCTCGGGAACGGTGCCCGTGTAGCCATCGCTCGATTCGGTGGCCGCGATGATCAAATCGGCGCCGCCCAAGCGTTGCACAGCAGCAGCGAGCACCTTGGCCGTGGTGAGCGCATCAGAGCCCAACAAAGCCGGGTCGCTAATGAGCACGCCTTTCGCTGCGCCCATTGCGAGAGCGGTGCGCATGCCCGACACTTCGCCGTTGGGGGCCATTGAGATGAGGCTCACTTCGCCGCCGCCAGCTGCGTCGACCAGTTGAAGCGCCATTTCGACGCCGTAGCTGTCGGACTCATCAAGGATGAGCTTGCCGTCACGCTTAAGAGTATTAGTAGAGGGATCCAGCGCGCCCGGGCTTGCCGGGTCGGGGATCTGTTTGACACAAACGATCACGTTCATAGAAGAACCATTGTTACCGACCCGCGAGCGCTGTTCCTAACCGGCGCACCAAGTCTTTCGTCGCTGCTACCCTCGGAGTCTTGCGGATCTTGCTCGTTGTCAACGCGTTCGCGTCGTCCGTGACGGCCCGAAACACCGTCGTAGTGCACCAAATTCTGTCGCGCGGCAACGACGTTGAGATCGTCGAAACGAACCGCCGCGGCCACGCCACCCGATTTTCGCAAGATGCGGCCCGACGCGGCATCGACGTGGTCATCGGCTTTGGCGGCGATGGCACGCTCAACGAAGTGGCCACCGGCGTTGCTGGCACCGACACGGCGCTCGGCGCGCTACCGGGCGGCAGCACCAACGTGTTTGCACGAACACTGGGCATGCCCAACGATCCGGTGCTTGCGGTGCAGCAACTGACCGACGGCATCAACAGCAACAACATCGAACCCATCGGCCTCGGCAAAGTGAACGGCCGCTACTTTTGCTTTCACACCGGCATTGGCTACGACGCGGCCGTTGTGAAAGAAGTCGAGAACCATGGCTCACTCAAGCGCTGGGCCGGGCACCCGCTGTTCATTTACGCAGCGGTGCACACATGGGCCTCAAAATACGATCGCAAGAATCCGCACTTCGAACTGGCCTTCGCCAATGGCGACCGCGTGGTCGAGGGCTACTTCACGGTGGTGCTCAACACCAACCCCTATACGTATCTCGGCAACCGGCCACTCGACCTGTCGCCAGCAGCCACACTTGATCGCGGACTCGTTGCAGTCACGTTCAGGACCATGCAGGCCACCACGATCCTGAAATCGTTGGGCGGCGCACTACGCGGTGGCGGTGTGAAACCAACTGCCTCGCTCGACGTTCACGAAGATGTCGAGAGCCTCTCGATCACCAGTCATCAACCCTTCCCATATCAGGTCGATGGCGACTATCTCGGTGAGACCACTGACTTGCAGTTCGAGCACGTGCGCAACGCCGTGCGCCTGGTTCGTCCGGGCGTTGCGGGCATGTCGCCCGACAAGCTCTAACTCGCCGCGAGAATCTCGAGCGCAACGTCGGGCACGTTGGTGCAAATGCCGTCGATGCCCCATTCGATGAGTTCGCGCATTCGGTCGGGGTCGTCGCAGGTCCACGTGTTTACCTGAATGCCGGCTTGATGACATCGATCGATCACGTCGCGCGAAAGCATTCGCACCCACGGATGCAGGGCCGAGTGTCCGCGAGTAGTGAGCAACTCGACCACATCTTCGGGCGTCGGCCCGGTGAGCCAAGCAGTGCGCACATGCGGAGCTATGGATCGGCAACGATCGACGGTCTCGATTCGAAACGATGAGATCAGCCAGCGATGCGGCTCGCCGCGGCGATCGAGCAACGCCATGGTCTGATCGGCCACCCACTCGGTCGTATCGAAATCGGGTTCCTGTTCGTCGTTTTTGATTTCGACGTTGACCCACATGCCTGCACACGCATCGAGCGCTTGGTCGAGCGTGGGAATGTGTGCCGTGGGTTCGTTGGCCGCGATGTCGACACTCGACACCTCGCGGATGACTCGACCGTCGGCCAAGTGAGCATCGTGGTGCACAACCAACACGTCGTCGGCCGCGCGGCGAACATCGAGCTCGACCCCGTGCGCGCCCATCTCGCCAGCGCGGAGAAACGCCGCGATTGTGTTCTCGCGCTCGGCCCGAGACGCTCCGCGATGAGCCAACACCTGTACAGCCACTGTTTTCTCCTTGGGCGCAGGCCAAAACACGACCCGATCTGCCTATCTGTTTTTGTGATAGGGGACATCAAATGTTTGCCAAATGGACATCTTCTTGAAATGAAGGTCTTGTCAAGTCGGCTCGACCAACGTACCGTACGAGCGCCGCATGAGTTGCCATCCCTTACGTCGGGATGACCACTTTTTGATGGTGACTTATTCCACTCCGCCCTTAGTCCGTCAGGAGACGACGTGTCGATTCTCGCGTCAAGCCTCACCCTCGCTCACGCCGATTATTCATGGCGCGGAGCTTCAATCTGTCGTGACACCGACCCTGACCTGTTCTTCCCAATCGGAACCACAGGCCATGCGCTCAGCCAGATCGCACGGGCCAAAGAGGTGTGCGGCGAATGCCCCGTGAGCGAATGTTGTCTCGAGTTCGCACTCGAGACCAACCAAGACTCCGGCATCTGGGGCGGCACCTCCGAAGAAGAGCGCCGCGTCATGCGTCGAGCTCAGGTAGCCCGCAACAAGACCAGCATCGCCAGCTGATTTCGTTCGCCACTATTTCGTTCGCCGCTGTTTCGCCAGCCACTGTCGTGGCGTGATGGAAAAATTCGGCTACACGCTTTCGAGTGGCACACGCAGATCAACCACGGTGCCGGCCCCATGTCGGCGCTCGGTAACACCGGCAGCAACGAAGTCTGCGTCGAGACTCGCCCGCATCGAGAGTGACCCGGCCAATTCGGTAGTCACCAAGGTGCGCACAATTGACAGCCCAAGTCCGCTGGCCTTGCTCAGATCGAACGACGGATCCAAGCCGCGCCCATCGTCGAGCACCCGCACTCGAAGCTCGGCACCATCGTTGGCCAACTGCACAATGACCGTGCCGCCCTCGCTGCCCTCAGGGAATCCATGATCCACAGCGTTCTGCAACAACTCGGTGAGTACAACGCTGAGCGGCGTCGCCACCGTTGAGGGCAAGCGACCGCCATCGCCCTGCACCACGAACTGCACCGGACGATCCTCCGACTGCAATCCTTCTTCGGCCAGACGCAACAGCGGACGCACGATCTCGATGAACGCAACATCGTCGCCAGGTTCGCGTGACAGCGTTTCGTGCACGAGAGCGATCGTTCGGATGCGACGCACCGACTCGGCGATTGCTGCCTTGGCTTCTTGAGATGTGAGCCGGCGGGCCTGTAACCGCAGCAGTGACGAGATGGTCTGCAAGTTGTTCTTGACCCGATGGTGGATCTCGCGAATGGTGGCGTCTTTCGAAAGCAGCAAACGATCACGGCGGCGCAACTCGGTGACATCGCGCAGCATCAGCATGCCGCCGGTGACGACACCGTCTTCGATGATCGGGATACACCGGGTCAGCAAGGTGACATCGGCGTTCTGGTCGAACTCTTCGATCACCGGCTCACTGCGTTCGTAGGCCTGGCGAATCGTGCTGTCGTTGAACCCGAGTTCCGCCAGTCGCATGCCGACGGCGTTGGCGCTGATGCCCACACGATGCAACGCAGAGACGGCGTTCGGCGACGCATAACGAACGCGCGCTTCGTCGTCGAGCACCATCGCACCGTCGCCCACGCGTGGCGCCGCGCCCGAATCGGCGATGCGGCCCGGGAATGGAAACTGGCCCTGCGAAATCATCTTCGCGAATCGATCGAAGATCGACAGATAGGTGCGCTCAAGCTCACCTGGCTGACGACCAGTGACACTCGAGCGTTCGCGGGTCAAGACCGCAATGACGCGATCTTCGAACCGCACAGGGATAGCGAGCATCTGCGCCGGCGCCGACTGGCTCTCGACCGCGATATCGCCCTCTTGTACCTCGCCGCTGGCCATCGACGACGCAAGCAACGGCAGTTCGTTAGCGCTGGCCCAAGCGCCCACCCAGTCGCTGAGGTAGATGGTCTGGCCGGTAGATGGCCGAACGTGCGCGGTGACGAGCCAGCGGCCCTCTCCGGCCGGCACATACAGCAAGAGATCGGCGAAGCTCAGGTCGGCGAGCAAACCCCACTCAGAGACGAGGTGTTGCAGATGTGCTGTTTCGTCTCGCGACAGTGCGGTGTGCTGTCTCGCGAGTTCGGCAAGGGTCGCCATGATTCTCCTGTTCGGATTCTCCGGATGGGATTGTCCTGTGGGCCTGTCGTCAGATCGTCAGATGGTCAGATCGTCAGACCGTCATCTCTGAGTTTGGCGCATCCGACTAGCTCCAGAGATGATCTCCGAGTTGAAGCAGGCTGCGCAAGTCATTGATGTCGTGGTCGAGCGACGGGGCGGCCACCGTGAACGGCGCAAGACGCTCGAGTTCACTGCGGCGTTCGGCTTCCCTCGCAGCGACCATCGCGATGTCGTGAAAGCGATCGGCCACCTCGGTGAGCACCCCACGAACCACCTGAGGATCTGCGTCCAACACCGAGCCAAGGTCGGCGGCCAACGAGCCCGTCTGAGCCGCTTTGCGTAGCTGCGCAGCAGCCTTCTCTGCGGCTGGCTCACGCAGCGCCGAAGGCATCGTGCGGTTCAACACCATGCCACCGAGGGGCAGATGGCGCTCGCGCAGCGCTTCGGCGAGATACGCCGCCTCATATGCGGGCGCCGCCTCGAGCGTGGACACAACAAGAAAGGCAGTCCGCGGGTCCGAGAGCAACCGCTCAACTTCGCGAGCACGCTCAACAAAGCCCGTCTCCATCGTCTGAAACAACACGAAGAACTCGGCGATGTCTTGCAGAAAGCGAGACCCGAGCACACGATCGGCAACTTGGTAAAACGGCTTCGATGCGGCGGTGAACAATCGCGATCGATAAGGAACCGTGAGCCAGCGCAACAAGCGACTGCCAAAGAACTCCATCATTCGGCCAGGCGAATCGAGAATGTCGAGCGCGTTGCGCGAAGGCGGTGTGTCGATGATGACAAGGTCGTAGCGGCCCGACGCATGGATCTCATGCAGGCGCTCCATTGCGATGTAGTCATGGCTCTGCACGAACCGGCCAGTGATGTTTTGGTACAGCGGGTTGGCCAGCACCGTGTCGCGTAGCACCTCGTCGGGCGCGTGCCGGGCGATGAGTTCATCCCATCCGGCCTTGGTATCGAGCATGGCGGCCCATAGTTCGCCGCGAGGCGTAACGCCGGCCCCCGCGAACGCGTCGAGCGGGATTTGGGTTTCGGAGTTTCCGAACGCCTGCAGTCCGAGCGCGTTGGCGAGACGACGGGCGGGGTCCACCGTGAGCACGAGCACGCGGCCACCGATGCGAACCGCCGCCTCGGCCGCCAGTGACGCCGCAATGGTGGTCTTGCCAACGCCGCCGCTGCCGCACACGATGATCATTTCCTTCGAGGCGAGCAGGTCGGCGATTCCGCTGTTGGTTTGAGCAGCAGGCATCAGATCAACTCATCGGATAATGCGTCGACGATCTGGCTTACAGCGCGCCGACCAACCGCACGCGTGAACAGTTCTGGGATGTAAAGCATCGGTGTATCGGCCGGAACCGCGCCGCGCAGTCGCTCGAGATGGCCGGAGCCAACTCGCCGGCGAGCCTCGTTCATCCGCGCCGCGTCGACAACTGCGGTGACACGGCGGCCGGCCGCACCGGTCATCAGCCCTTGCGCCGCAGGGGTAGATAACTGATCGAACACCGCCATCTCGCGCGTGCCGAACAATGCTGGCAACACGCGGTTCACCACCACGCCAGCGAGATCCACCTTGGTGCGTTCGCGCACGCGATCGAGCAGCTCAATGGTTTCGTTCACGGGCATTTCTTCGGGGGTCGTCACCGTGATCAGCCCAGTGCGCTCAGGATCCTCAAGGATGTCGAGCATCCACTTGGTCTGCTCGCGCACCAAGCCCACCTGCACAAGCTCGCCGATCACACGCGGCGCGCCGATCTGACTCACGATGTGTCCACTGGCTTCGGCGTCGACCACCACGAGGTCGTAGTTGCGTTCACGCACCTCGTAACAGAGCTTGCCGATGGCGAGGATCTCTTTGACCCCCGGAGCAGCGTCGGCAACGAAGTCAAACGTGCGCGCCAACGGACCAATGCGCCCGACGAACGGGATGCGCACGAACAGCTTGAGGTACTCCCGTAACGAGTCTTCGGTGTTCATGGCCATGCCGAACAGATTCGAATCGATTTGCCTCGGTTGGTACGGAAATGGCGAACAATCAAACGCAGCCGCGAGCGCGCCCTTGGCGTCCATCTCGCAGACAAGCGTGCGGCGACCGTGCTGTGCTGCCAGTTGGGCAATAGCGGCGGCAACAGTTGTCTTGCCAACGCCACCTTTGCCGGTGACGAACAGCAGTTGACGGTTCAGCAGTTGCACGGTGGCTGACCGAACACGAGCCTCAGGCCGCCACGATCATGCTGGCTTCAGCCGCCAAAACCGATGCGGCGCTCGCTGTCGGTTGTGCCGATCTCGATATAGGCAATCTTCGATGCGGCGACTCCGATGTCGCGGCCCTTTTTGTCGGTGAGCCACAGCACATCGACGGCGCCAGAGAGCGCCGCTTCAACTTTGGTCTTCACTTCAGATCGGTCGACGTCATCGGCCAACTCGACGCTGATCTCACGGGGTGCTTGGGTCACGCCAATGCGTACGTCCACGATGGTCCTTTCAACGAACTCAATGCCTCACAATAGTAGGGATCACCGACGCTCGATCTCTGCCTCGTTCCCAAGTTTGTTGAAGACACTTGGTCAAGGGTCGACCTCTTGTCTTCAACAAACCGTTTATTGAAGCAAATCCGGCGGTTGCGCGGCGGTTGCGGTAGGTCAGCGGTAGGTCAGCGGTCGGCGGTTGCGGTAGGTCGGCGGTTGCGATCGGTCAGCCGTTGATCTTGAGGCTCGCGCTGAAGACCTTCTTCGGCTTGAGTTCGGTGGCGATGCGACGCGCCATTTCGTGGAACATCAAACCGGCCTCGCTGCCTGGGTCTATCGCGGCTACCGGACGGCCATCGTCGCCACCTTCGCGAACAGCAGGCACCAATGGCAACTTGCCGAGCAACGGAACACCGAGCTCGTCGGCGAGCTCTTGGCCGCCACCGTTACCGAAGATTTCGTAGCGCTTGCCATCATCGCCGGTGAACCAGCTCATGTTCTCGATGATGCCGCGCACCGGAAGGTTGACCTTGGCGGCCATGGCGGCCGACAAACGCGCAACTTTCTGCGCGGCCGGCTGAGGCGTGGTGACCACAAAAACCTCGGCTCGGGGCAGGTACTGGCTGAGCGACAGCGCAATGTCACCGGTGCCTGGTGGCATGTCGATGAGCAAGAAGTCGGGCTCGTCCCAGAACACATCGGTGAGGAACTGCTCGAGTGCCTTATGCAACATGGGGCCGCGCCAGATGACGGCTTGGCCTTCGGGCACGAAGTAACCAATAGAGATGCAACGCACGCCCCACGCCTCTGGTGGGATGAGCATCTGGTCGATAGCCACTGGGTCGCGATCCGTGCCGAGCATGCGCGGGATGCTGTAGCCGTAGATGTCGGCGTCGACAACGCCGACGCTGTACCCCTGCGCGGCCAGTGCCACTGCGAGGTTGGTGGTGACGGTGCTCTTGCCAACGCCACCCTTACCCGAGGCAATAAGCAGCGGGCGTGTCTTTGATCCGACTTCGGCGAACGGAACCTTGCGGCCCTCGGCGTGGCCATGCGCCTGGCCCTGTCCAGCGCTGGCGCCGGGGTTGCCGTGCAGTTTGATGCGAAGGTCTTCGCGCTCTTGGTCGGTCATCACCGTAAAGTCGAGCGCAACGGTGGTCACACCCAGCGGCACGAGCGCGCCGGTGACGCGGTTTTGGATCTCGTTGCGCAATGGGCAACCCGCAATCGTGAGCGCAATCAGCACAGCAACCGAACCATCGGGCCGCACCTCGACATTGCGCACCATGCCAAGATCGACAATGGAACGATGCAATTCAGGATCCTCAACAGGGCGCAGCGCTTCGATGATCTGTTCGGGTGTGGGCATGGGCGCTCCAGGCGTGAGGGTTTGAGTACGGCAATTACCACTACGTAGATAGGTAGAATACCGCCATGACTTCGGCTGCAGCCACCTCCGGGATGACACCGGGCGCGTTCAGTGCGCAAGTCACAGCAATCACCTCGGCATTTGGCGACCCAACTCGGCGCAGCATCTACCTCTACACCCGCGAATCGGGCAACGGCGTCACCGCCGCTCAGGTAGCCGAGCACTTCGGATTGCATCCCAATGTTGCTCGCCATCACCTCGACAAACTCGCCGCCGGCGGATACGTAGAGGTGGCCGTAGAGCGCAGCGAAGGTGGTGGGGCAGGTCGGCCATCGAAGCATTACCGCGCTGCTGCCGATGCAGAGCCACTCGAATTTCCAGTGCGTAGCGACGATCTCGTACTCACCCTGCTCGGACGTTCGCTCGCCATGTTGCCCCGCGAGCAGGCCGAGATCATGGCCGAAGAAGTAGGCATCGAGTACGGGCGCACAATGGCGCTTGCGTTGCAGGGCGCAGCACCCGATGGCGAGGTCGTGCAGCGCTCGTTCCGTTCGGCGTTACACACGGTTGCCGACGCACTCACCGCACACGGTTTCGCAGCACACGCCGATCAACGCAATAACCAGTTGCGCATCATCAACAACCACTGCCCATTCGGCGATGTCGCAATCGACAACCCAGTGATCTGCGCAGTAGACCGCGGCATGGTCAAGGGAATGCTCAAGGCCTTGTACGGCGACACCGATCCTTCGATCGAGACGTCAATACCGCTGGGCGACCAGTACTGCGTGACGTCGTTCTAAACAATCCGCCCGTCGCATCGCGCACGCACCGGACCCCCAGTCGCCCAGTTTCTGTTTGCATGGGCGCGATTTGGGAGGCGGAATCAACTGCTGTCCCAAATCGCGCCCATGCAACAAGGTTGGGGACGGCGGGGACGTTGGGGACGGTTGGGGACGGTTGAAGCGGCGGGGTTAGTGGCGCTGCTCGAGAAACGGGTCTCCGTACATGTTGTAGCCGTTCTGCTCCCAGAATCCGGGAGCATCTCGGTCACTCAATTCGAGACCTCGAACCCACTTCGCGCTCTTCCAGAAATACAGATGCGGCACCACAATGCGCACGGGTCCGCCGTGCACTGGCTCGATGTCTTCGCCTTCGTATGCGAAGGCAACGATGGCTTCATCGGTGGTGATATCGGCGAGCGGAATGTTGGTGGTGTAGCCGTATTCGGCGTGCTCCATCACATGGGTGGCTCCGGGCTGGACACCAGCAAGAGCCAACACATCGCGCACCCGGACACCGGTCCAGGTGGTGTCGAACTTCGACCACTTCGTCACGCAGTGAATGTCGAATGTGGGAGTCACCGATGACATCTGCTTGAGATCGTCGAGCGTGATGGTGATCTTTTGATCGACGAGGCCAAATACAGTGAGGCTCCATTCGCCAGGCGAATAGCGAGGCACGTCGCCAACGTGCAGCACTGGGAAACGATCGGTGAGATATTGCCCCGGAGGCAGCCGAGCGGGATCAATGCCCTTGCTCTTGAGTTCGTTGCGGTTTCGCTGGAAAAAACTCATCAACTCATTCTTGCAGCGAGTCTCTGTTTCGCTCGTCACGGTGATGCAACTAGATTCATAGGATGAGCGATTTTGACTGGGGAGTACCTCTCGGCGATCAGCCGCCGGCACCGCCGCCGCCACCTCCCGCATATCTCACCGCACCACCGAACTTCGGGGGCTACAACGAGTCCGGCGCCGGCGCGTCGTCACCGCCGCAGAGCGTGGGTTCTCTCGGCAAGTGGATCACTCGGCTGATGGTGGTCATTGCCGTGCTCAGCGCATTTTCTGTCTCAATCAGCTTCAATCTCCGCGGCCAGGCGCGCGACTTTCTCGATGGCAATCTCAGCGAAACCGACTTCACCAACTCGTTTGGATTAACCGGGCTGCTCTCGATCCTCACCGGCGCGACAACGCTCGCCGTGTTTGTACTCACCATCATTTGGATGTTCCGCATCGCCCGCAACAATCAAACCCTCGGACGCGTCGGCACCTGGGTCCCCGGTTGGGCAATCGGCGGATGGTTCCTGCCGCCGTGCGTGCTCTATGTGATCCCGTTCTTGATGATGCGCGATCTATGGAAGGGGTCCGATCCGCAGTCGGGCCCCGACTGGAAGAAGAACCCAGTGGACCCGGTGGTGACCACGTGGTGGATTCTGTATGGCCTCATCCCCACGTTTTTTATCGGTGTCACGTTTGCGGGCGCCAGCAGCTTGACGAATCAATCCACTGAAGATGCAGCAAGAAAGCTCGTTGATTCGTTCACGATTTCCACGTTGGCCTCGGTGTGCCAGTTGGCGGCGGCAATCGCTTTCATACAACTCGTGCGCCGACTCACAGCGCGCCACCAACAGTTCACCGGCGTGGTTTGATGATCTTTTTGGTCCGCCATGCCAAAGCCGGTCAGCGCAACGACTCGGTCGACGCCGACATGCAACGACCACTCAGCAAGGCGGGCTGGATTCAGTCCAACGCGATCGTGGCTCCTTTACTTGGAGCCGGAGCCGGCAGAATCTTGCTAGCGAGCCCCTACGTGCGTTGCATGCAGACGCTTGAGCCATTAGCCGCAGCGCTCGACCTGAAGGTCGTTGCCGACGATCGCCTTGCCGAAGCCCAACCGTTGGGCGCAATGCTCGAGATGATCGCTGAACAACCCGACGGCGCTGTGCTCTGCAGCCACGGCGACATGATTCCCGACACGATGGCCGCGCTGCAACGACGCGGATGCGATTTCATTGGTGAACCCAACTGGAAGAAAGCATCAGTGTGGGTCATCGAGCGAGACGCTTCGGGCAACGCCACTACCGCACGTTGCTGGAGCCCACCGCGTTAGCTAACAGAGTTCGATGGCGGGGTCGCAACTGTCGCGGCCGGTGATGAACGCCACGATAAGCACGGCTGCAAGCACCAAGAACACGGTTCCTATCGCGATGCCAGCTATCGCCATTCGTTTGCCCTTGTCCGAGCCTGACCGCTTCATCTGACCGCGGCCAACGAAGCCGAAGATCACGCCGAGCAGCGCCGGAATCGGTGTAACCCAAAAGCATGGGATGACGTTGACCAAACTCAGCACCAAGCTGGCGGTGCTCATGCCATTGTTGCGTTGCGGCTGCATCGATTGCGGCGAGCTCGCCGATGAAGCGGCGCCGTACTCAGGAAAGTGTGGCGGCGGTGGCGGTGGCGGTGGCGGTGGCGGCGGCGGCGGCGGCGGGATGCTCATCGCCAAACAGTACTGGCGGCGACAAGACCCTCAGTGGATCTCAAACGCGGGGCGAGCACTACGAAGTGGGAGGAGCCGAGTCGAGGCTGCCCGCAAACGCCTCGATCATGCCGCGCATCTCGGTGGGCGGATTGTTGGCAAGGCACTCGGCCGCGCGCACCTTGCCAGCAGCCATGTCGTTCTCGAATCGAGCAGCAATCACTGCCAGAAAGCAGTGCGGATCGGGGAACGTGGGGTCGATCTCGATAGCCCGTTCGAGATCTTTCTTGGCGACCTCGAGCGTTGCTGCGGAATCGCCAGCGCTTTGGTTCTGCGTAGAGATAGCCAACAGCCAACCGGTGTAGGTATAGGCCTCGGCGTTATCGGGGTCAATGCTGAGCACGCTGAGATAGCGCTGCGAAGCGCCGTCTGGATCTGTGCCAAGCAAGGCCCGCGCCTCGCTGAGCAACACGGCCGTACGATCGGGCGACGAGCCACCCGTGATGGTGTCGCCAGGCAAACGCTGACCCGATGACCGAGCGACCAACCACCCCGCTGTGACGGCCACCGAAACGACGGCGAGACCAACTAACACCCTGCGCATGCGCCGAGGCGGGGCGAGCGGCGCTGCGGCGGCGAGACCATGCTCGATGTTGCGCAACACCATCGCGGCGCGGGCGGTGTAGCCGTCGCGCAATGCTTCGTAGTCGGCATCTTCGACATCACCGGCTTCGCGCTCTCGCTCGAGGTCGACCAACGACCCCAGCAAGAAGCGACGCTCTTCCTCGAGTTCGGCGAGCCGGTCAGGATTCATGTTCGCGTTCCTGATCGTTCAACGCGGCCTGCACCAAGGCGCGGTCGTCGTCGGTGGCCACCGTGTCGGCCACCAACTTCCAGCGACGAAACGCAACCGCTAGGCCGGCAACGGCCACCACAAACGCAAATGCCGGCAGCGCCCACACCAACGCGTCGAAGCCCGAGGCATTGGGCACAAGCAGTGTCTTCGCGCCGAACTGATTCTGAATGTACTGAATGATCTGGTCGTCGCTTGGCGTGCCTTGCTCGACGAAACGCTTGATCTGTTGACGTATGCCACGTGCCGCTGACGCCTGCGACTCATACACGCTTTCTCCATCGCACGTAGGACATGCGAGACGTTGCGAAATGCTGTCGATGCGATCGCTATCGGTCAGCGGCCCCGAAGAACCCACCGTGGCGACGGCCAGTGCGATCACAACAACAGCGGCAAGCACCAGCCAGCCAGGCCACCGCTTGAGCTGCTTATTGAGCACGCGTCGGTTGATCGAGAGACTCATCAGCCCACCTTGGCCTGTGCGAGCAACCGCGTGAGTTGGTCGTCGGTGGTGCCACCGAGATGCCGTGAGACCACGAACCCGTTGGGATCGATGATCCATGTCTCGGGCACTTTGGCCACGCCGAACGCCACTTCGATTCGGGCGTCGTCGTCGGCAAGGATGGGCCACGAACCACCATTGTCGGCAAAGAACTTCTGCACGGCACCGCGGTTGTCGTCCCACACGACGGTGTAGAACTCGGCGCCATCGCTGAGCTTTGCTTGCTCATCGGCGAACTTTACGAGCTCAGGATGCTCTTGCACGCACGGCACGCAGGTTGAGTTGAAGAAGTTCAGCACAACCCAACTTCCCTTGCGGCGCTGCAGATCGAACGGCTGACCATCGAGCGTTGTGGTCTGCACCGCCGGCGCCGGCCGACCGAGCAACGGCGAGTCGGCAGTATCGGCTTCGTTGGTCTTGGCGCCGATGAGCACTGCGAAGAATCCGGCGAGCACGAGAGCCACAGCCGCCACGATCAACGGTGCCGTGCGACGCGATGTCACGGCATTGGGCGAAGCATCATGAATCGAGTCGCCGCTGTCGTGAATGGTGGTGTCGTCAGACATCGACAATCTCGGCAAGTGGTTCGTCGCTGCCTACTGGTATCGGCGCCGATGTGGGCTGGGTTGGCAAGCGCCTGCGCGTGCCTGGGAACGCCGACAACAACGTGCCGAACACCATCAATGCTCCACCGATCCAGAGCCAGATGATGAGCGGTTTGATGAACACCTTCATCGGCAGCGTGGTGGCGCCAGCCTTGGCTCCCGATTCGAGGGTGAGGTAAATGTCGTTCAGAATGCCGGTGCGCACCGACGGCGTGGGGATGTTGCTGCCGAAGTTGGTGAACTTGGTGATAGCCGGCGCGTACGCCTGGCCGCCATCGATGCTGATCTGTGCTCTGATTCCGTTGCTGCGCGGCGTAGCGAACGATTGCACCTCGATGAGTTCGAAGGTGTGGCCGCCGTAACTGGCTGGCTTGCCGACCTCGAGAATGAGCCGCGACGAATGCGTATAGGTGGTTGACGCCACGAGGGCTACCGCAACGACAATGACGCCGATGTGCACGATCATGCCGCCATTGGCACGACCAACCAAGCCACGCCAGCCCTGACGGCGAGTAGCCAAGACGAGTTGGCGCAGTGCCGCACCGGAGGCGAAACCGCCGAGGCCGAACGCAAGCAGCGGAGCAAGACCGCGGGCACCGATAAGTAGCGGCACAACAATCGTCAGAGCACCGCCCCATGCAGGCCAGAACAAACGCTCGCGCAGCAGTTCGGTGCTGGCTTTACGCCACGGCAGCACAGGCGCAACGGCCATCAAGAACAGCAGGGTGATTCCGAATGGAATGGAGAGGCGCTCGAAGTACGGGGCACCCACTTTGATGGTGCGGTTCTGCAACGCCTCGACTATCAGCGGGAACACGGTGCCAAGTAACACCACAAAAGCGAAGACGGTAAACACCACGTTGTTCGCCAAGAAAGCGCCCTCGCGAGACAGCGGTGAATCGATGGAGCCGGGTGATCGCAACCGGTCGCCGCGCCAGGCGATGAGCCCGAGCGACACCACCACAATAAGCCCGAAGAACGAGAGTAAGTAGGGGCCGACTGAGCCGTTACTAAACGCGTGAACGCTCTGGATCACACCCGACCGGGTGAGGAACGTACCCAAGATGGTGAGCGCAAAGGTGGCGACCAACAACGTAAGGTTCCACACCCGCAACATGCCACGGCGTTCTTGAACCAACACCGAGTGGATGTAGGCGGTTCCGGTGAGCCACGGCAACAGGCTCGCGTTCTCTACTGGGTCCCAGCCCCACACGCCGCTCCAGCCGAGCACCTCGTAGCTCCACCACCCGCCAAGAATGATGCCGATGGTGAGAAAGCCCCATGCGAACAACGCGAACCGACGGGTTTCGCTGAGCCACCGCTCGCCGACGCGGCCGGTGATGAGCGCTGCGATCGCGAATGCAAACGGAACAGTCATTCCCACGTATCCGAGATACAAGATGGGCGGGTGGAACAACACAAGAATGTGGTTCTGCAGCAGTGGGTTGGGACCTGGTCCGCTGGTGACCCCTAGAGCACCGCGTTGGAATGCATCGGCAGGCCCAAGAGCGAGCAAGAAAAAGAACATGCACACGACGAACATCACCACGAGGGCCCACGCCACCAACGGATCGGCCAAGCGCTTACGGAAGCGCTGAGCGATGACCACTGTGTAGCCCACGAGCACCACAAGCCACAACAAGATGCTGCCTTCGAGCGCGCTCCAGATGGCGGTGATGTTGAACAAGAACGGCGTGTCGGCGGACCCGACCTGCTGCACGTATTTCATCGACCAGTCGCGCTGGATAAGCGCCCGCTCCATGACCGCGAAGGCGCCAACACCAGCGGCACAAACACCCCATGCGTATCGCTGCGTGCTGCGCAACAACCTGTTGTCGTTGGTGCGAATTCCGTAGACGGTGGCGAGTGCACCGAACGTGGCGCACACCAACCCGACGAGCAATACCGAGTGTCCGAGCGTGGCGTTGATGCCCGCGGCTACTTCGACTGCGAACACGCTGCCGCCTCTGCATCGGCCGTGGCGACGCGGTTCTTGTTCTTCTCGTCGTATTCGTTGCTGTGCTTCACTTCGACATCGTCACCCTCGAACGTGCCGCTCTTCATCACGCCATGCACGACAACCGGGATGCACTGTTGAAACAAGCCGCCCGGCTCGCCCGAGTCATATACAACCGGCACGGTGACCTTGTTGAAGGTGAGGTTGAAGGAGGTAACGCCGTTGTCGGTGGTGATGGAACCCTTGTCGACAACGCCTTGGATGCGCAGGCGACGGCCAGCTTCGCAACCATCCTTTTGACCAACTTCGTCGACGTTGCAGTAGTAGTCGAGCGATTGGGTGAGGAACTTGCTGACGACCAAGATGCCTGCGAGCAGCACGAATAACAGCAGACCAACCGACAGCATCTTGCGACGATTACGTGCCTTGGGAGCCGCCGCTTCACTGGCCGGTCGAGGAGTCAGGTCCACGGCTTGTCCTTGGCTGGCAGTTGCGCAGCGAGGCGACGGCCGCGCCGCACGATCGCGAATGCGAACGCTGCGACCGAGCCAAACGTGACGATGTACGTAGCGAGGATGAAGCCGAGGTCTTCCACTTAGAGATCACCTTCGTCGCGGCGCTGCCGCAGCGCATAATCGAGGCCCGTATTATCGATGGCGTCTTGCATCGCAAGAACTCGTTGCCGATGCATCAGCAGCCACACGTAGAGCAATGTGAACGCAATCACCGAGATGAACAATGAGAACAGCATCAACCCGTGCAAGTTCACGTTGGTGCGATCGGCCACGCTCGAATCTTGGTGTAGACCACGCCACAGCTTGACGCTGAAATGCACGAGCGGAATTTCGAGCACTGCCAGCAGAGCCACAACCGCGCTTCGACGTGCTCGCTGATGGTGGCTCCCGCCGAGTCCGCGCACCGCGAGGTAGCCCACATAGGTCACGAACATGAAGGCCGTGCTGGTAACCCGCGCATCCCACACCCAGAACTTGCCCCACGAGAGCCGGCCCCATAAGGACCCGGCCACCAGCGTGAGTGCCATAAACAACACGCCAATCTCGGCACTCGCTCCGGCAAAGCGGTCCCAAGCAAGCGAAGTGGTGCGCTTCCAGAGATATGCCGCCGATGCCAAGGCCGTGAAAGCGAACGCCACGTACGCGACCCACACCGTGCCGACGTGGATATAGAGAATGCGAACACTGTCGCTTTGCTGCACGTCGGGAGGCGACAACAGCAGCCCAAACACACCAAGCGCGGCCATGCCGACGATGGTGGCGAGCCCAACGAAACGGGTGAACAAGGTTCCTGTGCCGGCGCGTGCGCCGACCGCTGTGGCGGGGGTCTCGATGTCAGTGGTAGCCATGCTTCATTCCTCGATCAGGGGCCCGAACGCAAGTGTGCCGCCGACGCTGAACAGCGCAACAAACACACCGAGCAAGCCAACCCATGGCCAACCTTCTGCAACCGTTGCACCGCCGGTCCCAAGCGCAGATTCTGTTGCGCGAGTGGCACCTATCAACACCGGCGCCACCACCGGCAATAAGAGGAGAGGGAGCAATGTCTCCCGTCCACGAACGCCGCCAGCAAGGCCTCCATAGAGCGTACCCACGAGGGCGAGGCCCACGGTCGCGGCAACGAATGTGACAAGTAACAACACGATGCCGCCGACGCGGAGTTCGGTGCTGTACAGCACCACCGCGCTGACCAGCAACACCACCTCAAGCACTGCAAGCTGCGCCGCGAGCGCCATCGCCTTGCCAAGAAATATTCCGCCCGGGTCGACGCCGGCTGCGCGTAGGGCATCGGTGGCACCATCGGCGTTCTCGATAGCGAACGACCGCTGCACCAAAATCAGCAAGCTAAACAGAGTGGCGAGCCACACCAGGCCTGGCGCTACTCGACTCACAACGGCATCGCTGTTGAGCGCAAAGGCAAACATCACCATCACGATGGCGGCAAACGGCAGCACCTGATTGGTCACTACGCGGCTACGCATCTCGACCCGGAGGTCTTTAGCGGCGATGAGGCGGGCAATGCGAAACATCAGGCGGCCTCGCCATCTAGCGTGCGAATCTGGCCGCCGACGACCTCGACCACTCTGGTAGCCAGTGCGCCAGCGCGCTCGAGTTCGTGACTCGCCACGATGATGGTTGCCCCGGCGGCGGCGGCGTCGCGCAAGGTGGCATCGAGTTCGTCGCGAGCGGAGGCGTCGAGGCCAGCGTGAGGTTCGTCAAGCAACCACAGCTCGGCGCGGCGGGCAATGAGACAAGCCAGCGCTGTGCGGCGCTTTTGGCCAGCAGATAAGCGGCTGACTGCAACATCGGTGAGGCGCTGGGCGAGACCCATGCGTTGCAACGCCGCCTGCACCTCGGGCTTGCTTGCCCCAACCGTGGCGCCCCAAAAACGCACGTTTTCGGCAACGGTGAGATCGGCATACAGGCCATTCGCGTGGCCGAGCAAGCCAACCCGGCTGCGCACGGCCTCACGTTGAGTGCGCAAATCGCACCCAAGCAACACGGCCTCGCCACGCGCTAGCGGCAACAGCCCAGCACACAGGCGCAGCAATGAGGTTTTGCCGGCGCCGTTAGGGCCCTGCAACAGCACAATCTCACCGCGGTTCACGGTGAGGTTGACCCCAGCCAGTACGGGAAACTGACCGAGGACTGCAACTGCGTTGGAAAGGTGCACGACAGGAACCATGGGACACCGCCACGCTAGCGAGGTTGACCCCCGCCCGCCCAGCGCTATGCCCTTTGTTTCGCCCGTCACGCCGCTATCGTCGCGCTCTGTGAGTGACGACGATCGCTACCAAACCGATGCTGCTCCGCGCCAGTGGCAGGTGGCCGACACCAAGTCGCCTGCGCGCGATACGCCACGGCCCGCCCGAGTGCGCCCAAGTCGCTGGGATCGTCCACCCGATCCGCACGACTGGCGCTGGGCCATCGGCCAACTCGGCCGGGCGCTCATCACCACCGGCTTGATGATGTTCGCCTTTGTCGGCTACCAACTGTGGGGCACCGGCATCCAAGAAGCCCGCTCGCAGGACCAGTTGGGCCAAGCCTTCTCGGCAGCCATCAAAGATGTTGGCACCACCACCACCGCTGTCGTCGACCCCAATGTGCCGGCTCCGCCAACCACTGTTGCTGGCCCGGCCGATCAGCCGTTTCCCCATACCATCACTGCGGGCGAGGTGGTCGCGGCGATCACGATCCCAGCGATCAACCTCACCAAATATGTGGTTGCGGGCGTAGGTGTCAACGATTTACGCAAGGGCGTCGGACACTTCCCAAACACGCCGTTCCCTGGCCAATTGGGCAACTCGGCCATCGCTGGGCACCGCACTACGTATGGGCAGCCCTTCTACGACCTCAACAAGCTCAAGCCCGGTGACGACATCAACGTCTCCACCATCTTGGGTGGCACCTACGTCTACGTGGTGACAGGCTCTGAAGAGGTCGGCAAGAACGACTACTACGTCATCACCGACTCAGATCCGAACAAGGCCACGCTCACGCTCATTACGTGCACGCCGGTGGGCACCTCAAGCCGGCGTCTCGTGATTCACGCCACTCTCGACCTGCTGAAGTCATCGCCTGTCGGCAAGGCCGAGCTGTTCTACGGCCAGACCCCACCCAACAGTTCGTCACCCGACGGCCTCTCCGGCGAACCAGCAATCACTACAACCACGGTTTCGGGAGCAGTGTCAACGCTGCCCACAAACTCGGCAGCACCCGTTGCCACAGCGGCGCCCGACGACACGTCCGCCTTCGCTGCGCCAGCCGACGCATTCAACCAAGGCTGGTTTGCCGACTCCGGCGCCTACCTGCCGGTAATCCTGTGGGGGTTGGTGCTGCTGGGCGTGGCCATCGCGTCGCACCGCCTCGCGAAGCGTCAGCGCAAGCTGTGGCTAGCGTTTGCGGTCGGAACTGTGCCGTTCTTAGTGGTGTCGTATTTTTTCTTTGAGAACGTGAACCGACTGCTGCCAGCCGCCATTTAAGCAGCCCCCACAGCGCACTCGTAGTGGGCGTTATCGGCCACGAAAGTTTGGTGGCCGCTTCTCTAAGAATGCCGTGCGACCCTCTTCGGCATCATGGCTCGCCCACGCGGCATCTCGGGCCTGCTCGAAGAGCTCGTCGAATGCCGGAAAGGGCGCCGATTGCTCGAGGGCCAGCTTGTGGCTTGAGATGGTGAGCGGAGCAAGCACAGCCAGCTCGGCTGCCCATCCAAGTGCATCGTCGAGGCCACCGATTCGGTGCACGGCACCAATGGCGTGCAACTGCTCGGAGCGATATGTCTGCGCTGCCAGCAACATTGCCCGCGCTATCGACCAACCTAGTTCGCGAGCCAGACGTTCGATGGTCCAATGGTCGACAACCAGCCCAAGCTTTGCCGCCGGGATTCCGAACACGCTGCGCTCGGTTGCGACACGAAGGTCGCACGCAATCACCAGCTGTGTGCCAGCCCCAAGTGCTGGCCCATCGATCGCTGCAATCGTGGGAATGGGCATCTCGGTAAAGCCGCGAAGTGCTGCCACGAGCGCTTTCACGAACTCGCCATTTTCGACGTCACTGAGATCGGCACCCGCACAAAACGCTGGAGGAGCACCAGTGAGCACGAGACATCGAGCGTTTGCGGCGAGCACATCGAGTTGCGCCTGGCGCAGCGCCAAAAGGGTCCCGTGGTCTACCGCATTGCGCCGCTCGGGACGATCGAGGGTGACCAGTGCGACCCGATCGCGAAATGTGAGATGCACTGTCATCGCGCGCTCGGCTCTACCATGCTGGGAACTGTATGACTTCGCCCGGCCAACCTTCGTCTCCAACCGATCCGATTCGCGCTCGTCGCGCTCAGATCGCGAAGTGGAATCACCTCGCCACACGCGTTGGCTATTTGCTCTACGCAGTCGCGATGGTGATGTTTTTCGTGGCACTCACCACCAACTTCTCGCAAGGCAAGGTCACCATCATCACGGCGAGCATGGTCATTGGCTCTGTGTTGCTGGCACCCGCAATCGTCATTGGCTATGCCGTGAAGGCCGCCGAGAAAGACGACATCGCCCGAGGCCTGTAGCCGCATGCAGCCGCATGTAGCCCGACATATTTCGTGTCGCCACGATTACCCTATGGTCACCTCTATGTCGATCCGTCTTCCCGCTTCTGCCCGCCGCGAGCAACTGCTCGAGGTCGCGCTGCAGGTTTTCGCACGACAGGGTTACCACGGCGCCTCGATGAACGACGTCGCCGATGCCGCAGGCGTGACCAAGCCAGTGGTGTACCAGCACTTCGACTCGAAGCGAGACCTGTATCTGGCGCTGCTCGACGCGGTCGGCGAGCGTCTGCTGACCGCCATCTATACCGCCACAGCTGGCGCCACAAGCGGCAAGCACGTAACAGAGCTCGGCTTTCAGGCCTACTTCCGTTGGGTTGCTCACGACCACGACGCGTTCTTGTTGCTCTTCGGCGGAGGCGGCAAGGCCGACGACGAATTCAACGACGCAGTGCGCAAGGTGACCGCTCAGGTTGCCGAGTCGATCAAGCCACTGATCGCTGCCGACATCGACCCTGAACACCAGCGCACCTTGGCGCATGCTTTGGTGGGTATCGCCGAAGGCGCAAGCCGACGCCTTGTCGACAACGGCACCGATTTCGATCCGGACCTCCTTGCCCGCCAGGTGAGCGACATGGCATGGGCCGGTCTGCGCGCAGTGAGTCGGCCGCCTACGGCCGCAGGCTCAAACCCCGATAGCCCTCGACGAATCCGACGCGCTTCAACTCGCTGATTGCCGCCCTGGCAACTGGAAACAGCAACAGGTGATGGCTACGCCGATCGAACCACGCCAACGGCATGCCTGCCGCATGTGCCGCCGCGGTTGGCAATGGCAGGCCAGCCCTGCTCCAACCCTAGCCAAGGGGCGTCAATCGGTCATCAGACACACACCGCTCTCCCCTGCTGCGTTGTATCTGTGCGCCATTGCCGACAGAATCGCACACTCAATGACAGCCCTCCGTCCGCGCCGATGACAGCAGTTCGACTTCGCCCTTGGCAGCGCGCTGCGTTCGATGCGTTCAGCGCGCTCAGCGACGACGAACCGAACTTTCTGGCGGTCGCAACCCCCGGAGCCGGCAAGACCACCTTCGCCCTCGCGTGCGCCCGCTGGGCCTTGTCGCAGCAGCGTCGGCGGGTGGTAGTAGTTGCCCCCACCAGCCACCTGAAGTTGCAGTGGAGCTTGGCGGCGCACCGTCTCGGGCTGCAGCTCGATCCCGATTGGACCCCCGGCGGCGGCATTGCCAAAGACGTGCACGGCATCGTCACCACCTTCCAACAAGTGGCCACCGGCGACACCGCAAATGTGTTGAAGGGTGTTGCCCACGATGCGTTTGTCATCCTTGACGAACTGCACCATGCTGGCGACGAGCGCGCATGGGGCGACTCGGTGCGGCTTGCGTTCTCCGGCGCACATCGCCGCTTATGTCTGTCCGGAACTCCCTTCCGCAGCGATACGGCCTCGATTCCGTTCGTTCGCTACGACGATGGGCAAGCATTCGCCGATTACGAATACGGCTACGGCGATGCGCTGCGCGACGGCGGCGTTGTGCGGCCGGTCTACTTTCCACGCATCGACGGCAACATGGAGTGGAGCGCTCCCGACGGATCTGTGCTGTCCGCCTCGTTCCAAGACGAACTCGATCGCGACGGCATGAGCCAACGGCTGCGTGCCGCACTGAGCCTCGACGGCGAATGGCTGCCACACGTACTCGAGCAGGCACACGAACGCCTGATGTACATCCGCGATCAGCAGCCCTCCGCAGGCGGCTTGGTCATGGCAATGGATCAAGAGCATGCGCACGCAATCGCTCGATTGATCAGAACCCGTCTCGGCACTCCGGCCGATGTGGTGGTCAGCGACGACCCCGGCGCATCGAAGAAGATCTCTGCGTTCGCCCAATCGGACGCACCGTGGCTCGTCTCGGTGCGCATGGTGTCCGAGGGCGTCGACATCCCCAGGCTGCGCATCGGCGTGTACGCCAGCACCGTGTCCACCGAGTTGTTCTTCCGCCAAGCCGTTGGTCGTTTCGTGCGCTGGCAAACCGGGCAGCCATCGCAGAAGGCGTTCGTCTATCTGCCCGATGACCCCCGCCTTCGTTCGCACGCCTTCCAGATCATGGAGTCACGCCGCCACGTGCTGCGCCGTTTCGAGGTTGGTGACGAGGTGATGGAAACCGGCGATCCCGAAAAGGACGCGCCGTTCGATGAGGTGCCCCAAGACTTCCCGCCCGAGCAACTGTCGTTGTTCAGCGTGCTCTCAGCAGTTGCTACGGGCATGCAGATTCACGCGATGACTCCATCGGGCATCGCCATTCCCTTCGAGCTTGGTGCCGACGAACCCGAGCTACCCGAGCCACATTTCGAAGACGACCCGCTGTTAGAACTCGACCTCGCCGACATCCCAACCGACGCTGGGTGGGGTCCCGATTCCGCACGCAGCGTGTTTGAGATCAAAGAAGAACTCCGCGAGCGAAACGCTGCGCTGGCGAAGCGACTGGTCGATTTCACGGGCTGGAGCCACGGCCGAGTCAACGGCGAAATGAACCGCCTTGCCAGCGTGATTGCGGTGCCGAGCGCGACGACTGATCAACTCGAGCGACGCCTGCGCAAGTCCGAAGAATGGCTTGCTCAGTTACGCAAGCGCCGCACCTAGCTGAGTTCGGCCACCCCGACCACCGCCCTATCGACCCATCACCCGTCTCTGTAAAGCGTCAGCGCACGTTTACCGTGCGCTCACGCTTTACGAAGCGAGAACCTGCCAGCCCACCAGCCCACCTGCCAGCCCGACGGCAAAACAGTTGGCATCCGCTCAGCAGATCAGCGGTAGCCTCACACCATGGCTAGCTCCGGTGAACATCACCCCGCATTCGAGGAATACTGCGAATGCATTTTTGAGCTGCAAGAAGACGACGTCGATGTCATCCAGGCCCGCATCGTCGAGCGCCTCGGTGTCAGCCGTCCCGCTGTTTCAGAGATGATTCGCCGCCTCGAAGCCGACAAACTCATTCACATCACCGGCACCGCCATTCGGCTCACAGCCGCAGGCACCACGCTGGCACAGCAAGTAGTGCGCCGCCATCGCCTCGCCGAGCGTTTCCTCACCGACATTCTCGGCTTGTCGTGGGCCGAAGCCCATCACGAAGCTGGCCGCTGGGAGCACGTGATGAGCACCAACGTCGAGGTCGCTATGGACCGCCTGCTCGGCAGCCCGACCACATGCCCACACGGAAATCCCATCCCAGGTAGCCAATACTTGGCGCCCGATGCGCATCGACTTATCGACCTTGCAGTGGGCGATGGCTTTACCGTGAGTCGCATTCCCGAAGAACTTGAGTTCACCCCCGGCCTACTCGACTTCCTCGAGAGCGCGGCACTGTTGCCTGGTCGCGCCGGCACGGTTACCGCTACCTCGGCCGACGGCACAATGACCGTCGAGATCGCCGGAAGTCACGTCGATGTCGGCGCGTTCGCCAGTGCGCGCATCCTCGTCACTGCCTAACCTGACCACGATGTTCAAAACTAGCCTTGCACTCGTCGCCCTGTTCGCTCTCTCGTCGTGCGGCAAGACCATCATCGACACCACAATTACCGAAGCTCCTCAGGTGGCAGTCACCACCACGTTGCCCACGGGTTCGGCCTCCCAACTGTTGGGGCGCTTGGTCGCCGAGGCCGGCAAGCTCTCCGAACTCATCGGCACCGCTGGTGACAAGAACGATCAGATGCAGCTCATCAACAACCTGTGGGCGGCTGCACGCCCCGAGGTCGCTGCGGCTGACGCAGACCTCGCAGACACCTTCGATGCTGCCATTGAGCTGTGCACAAAAGGCACGAAGTTCAATCGCCCCGCCGACGCAGACCGCTGCGCTCGTAATCTCACCGCGCTCACCACCAGCTACCTCGGTTAGTTCGACCCCGTCGCCCCTAACACCCCGATCGACCCCGATCGGATCCAACGCCAGCAGGCTTAGGCGTCGCCAACCATGGCCAGAGGCAGCGGCTGCGAATGCACAATGCTGAGCCGACGCGTGCTGCGCGTGAGCGCTACGTACAGTGCCCGTAGGCCCTGCATTTCGTCGGCCACGATGGCGGCAGGTTCGACCACGATGACTCCATCGAGCTCGAGGCCCTTGACCACGCTGACAGGAACAACGGTGACACCCGTATCGAGTGCCGTGCGCGTCGCCCGGCCATGCTTGATGCCCGCTGCGTTGAGCGCCGCCGAAATCATCTCAACCATTGGATCGGGCGCAACAACTGCGATGTTGCCATCGACAATTTCACCGATGAGACGAGCGGTCTCGGCAGCCACGGCTGCGCCGAGCGCATCGGCCGAATCGACATACACGAAGTCGGGCACATCGTCGCCCTGACGCACCGCTGTTGGTGGACGCAGCGACGGCGTTGCGGCCATCATCACTCGGTTGGCGATCTCCATGATCTGCGCCGGAATTCGGTAGCCCACGCTGAGGCCGATGACCCGGCTGCCCTTGCGATCGGGCAAGTGTTTGACGATGTCGTCCCAGTTGTTCGGGGCAAGCGCTCCGGTGGCTTGGGCAATATCGCCGACAACGGTCATTGATCCGTTCAGCGAACGACGTGATGCCATGCGCAATTGCATTGGTGTGAGGTCTTGCACTTCGTCGATGACGATGTGACCGTAAGTGCGGATTTCGTCGGTCTCTTCGGGGCCGCCAGCCTTAACCGGACGCTGCCCGAGGTAGTTGCGTGCTTCGTCGAGCAGCGCGATGTCGTTGTCGCTCCAGCGAACCGTGCTGATGTCATCGGCGCGCGAGCGGTACAGCGACAGGTATTCGTCTTCGTTAAGTTGGCCCGTTGCGGCCAGTTTGAGCAGTGCTTTCGAGCCAAAAAGATCGTGCAACAAATCGGCGGGAGAGAGCACTGGCCACATGCGTTCGAGTGCTTGACGCACCTCGGGCATGTGTCGAATACCTTCCTTCACTTGAGCCGGGGTGACTTCGCCATCGCGCCACGTTGCGGCCATCGACGCCCACACCTCGCCTTCGACCCAACGACGGGCCGCGTTGTGACGGCGGAAGCGACGCTGAGCAGCGCGAACGATGCGGAATGTTTCTTGCTCGCGTAAGCGCAGATAGCCAGTGCGGAACCCAATCACGAGGTCTTCGCGTAGCGGGCGCTCGCGATCGGTGACTGCCTTATCGATGACCATCGCCATGCGTAGGTCACCCTTGGTGCGAGCGGTAAGGGGCGCATCGTGGCCACCCCACGTGACGTCGTGCACGAGATCGGCAAGCACAACCTGCTCAACGCCGGCCTCGCCAAGCGACGGCAACACGCGCTCGATGTAGCGCAGGAACACGCGGTTGGGGCCGATGACCAAGACACCTTGGTCTTCGAGCGGGAATCGAAATGTGTACAGCAAGTACGCAGCGCGGTGCAGCGCAACCACGGTCTTGCCAGTTCCTGGCCCACCCTGCACGACCAACACGCCGGCCTGAGGCGAGCGGATGATTTCGTCTTGCTCGCCTTGGATGGTGGCAACGATGTCGCCGAGTTGACCAGTGCGACCACGCTCGAGCACGGCCAGCAGCGTGCTGTAGCCGCGAAGGCCTGCACCAGGCTTGGCCTCGATGTCGTCTTCTTGACCAACACCCAAATGTCCAGCGCCAAAGAGTTCGTCTTCGATGCCGAGCAGGTTGCGCCCCTGAACGGCGAAGTGACGACGGCGCGCCAGGCCCATCGATTCGCGACCAGTGGCCCGGTAAAACGGCTCGGCCACCGGCGCGCGCCAATCGACCACGACGGGTTCGCGATTGTCGTCGGCAACAGCCAAACGACCGATGTGAAAGCTCTCGATAACTCCCGGTTCATCGGTGTCGGGTTCGCCAGCGACGGGGTCGCGGTGGCGATCGATACGTCCAAAGACAAGCGCTGCATCGCCCAGATCGAGTTGGGTGAGGCGATTGACCAAGGTCTCGTCGAAGACGTCGCGCTCGTAACGGGCCTGAGTGGTGCCGCCCAGCGTGCCTTCGTGGATGTTGCGCAGCTTCCAGGCGTCGGTTCTACTGGTCTCGAGACACCCGTAAGCGTGGTCGATATAGGCCTGTTCGTCTGCGAGATCGGGGTGTTGTTGTGTCATGTGGGAGGTGGTCCGGCCGAGGTGCGATACCTGAATCGGGGTCGAAAAATCTTATCGCCCTATGACGTGGTTGCGATGCCACCGTCGACAGCGATAACCGAGCCCGTGACATAAGAGCCAGCTCGACTTGCAAGGTAGACCGCTACGCCAGCCATGTCGTCAGGGCGACCGATGCGGCCGAGTGGCGCCGAGCGTGCGATCGAGTCGCCAAAGGCCTCCAATGTGGCAGCCATCATCTTGCTCTCGAATGGGCCAGGCGCGACGGCGTTAACCGTGATGTGCTGCGGCCCGAGCTTGCGAGCAAGTGCACGGGTGAGGTGGTGCACCCCCGCCTTACTGGCGGCGTATGAGTAGGTGTCCATCGGGTTCACGTGCAAGCCATCGATGGAGCCGATGTTGATGATGCGAGCTGGGTCGTCGGCGGTGGCGCCCGCACGCAGGTTTGGCAACAAGGTCTGGGTGAGGAAGAACAACGACTTCACGTTGGTGTCCATGACCTTGTCCCATGCGGCTTCGGTGAACTCGTCGAGCGGCATGCCCCACGTGGCGCCAGCGTTGTTCACCAAGATGTTCAGCACCGGAAACTGCTCGACCACTTGGGCGGCAAGGGTCTTGCAACCCTCGACCGTGCTCACGTCGGCGGGGATTGCGCGTACGTCGCCGTATTCGGCGAGTTCGGCTTGAGCAGCCATCAGCTCGCCCGCTTTGCGCGAGCTAATGATCACTGTGGCTCCTGCGTCGAGCAGGCCGCGGGTGATCATCGCACCAATCCCGCGGCTGCCGCCGGTGACGAGTGCTGTTTTTCCGGAGAGTGAAAAGAGGTCAGATGCCATTGCACGATTCTGCTGCATTGACACGCCAACAGTCGCACCCGCCATGTCTATAACGACTCGCCACCGGCATTATGCGGTGCCGCTCGCTATCGACAGCTAGCGTTCTGGTCGTGGTCACTGGCATTTCGAACAACACCTTCCTCGCTGCTGCCCGTGGCGAACATGGTTCGCACACGCCGGTGTGGTTCATGCGTCAAGCGGGCCGCAGCTTGCCCGAATACAAAGCCGTTCGTGGCGACGGCAGCATTCTGCACGCCATCAAGAATCCCGAGCTCTCAGCGCAGATCACCCTGCAGCCAGTCACTCGCTACGGTGTCGACGCCGCCGTGTTGTACAGCGACATCGTGGTGCCAGCGCACGCAATCGGTTTCGGTATCGATGTGGCGCCAGGCACCGGTCCCGTTGCTACCGTGCCGTTCCGCAGCGCCGCCGACCTTGCCCGCGTGCGCCCGTTCGAGCCAGAAATCGACACGCCATACGTCATCGAGACGTGCCGCATCTTGGCCGCCGAACTCACCGTTCCCTTGCTTGCATTCGCCGGGGCCCCCTTTACCGTTGCTAGTTATCTCATCGAGGGCCGGCCAAGCCGCACCTACGAGCACACCAAAGCGCTCATGCACACCGACGAGCGCACGTGGCACGAACTCATGGATCGTCTCGCCGATCATGCGATCGCATCTATCCGCAGCCAACTCGATGCTGGCGGTTCTGCGTTTCAGTTATTCGATTCGTGGGCCGGGGCAATGAGCCGTGTCCACTACGAGCGGTTCGCCAAGCCGCACTCGGCGAAGGTCTTCAGCGAACTTGCGGCCAGTCATCCCCACGTGCCCGGCATTCACTTCGGCATCGGTTGCGATCACATTCTTGAGTCGATGTACGCCGCTGGCCCAACGGTCATCGGCCTCGACTGGCGCACCCGCATCCAACAGGCCCGCATCCGTCTCGGACCGAACACAGCAGTGCAGGGCAACCTCGATCCTGCGCTGGTGTTGGCCGGATGGCCAGTGGCTCAACAAGGTTGCGACGACGTGCTCGCCGATAACGCCGGGCACCCTGCGCACATTTTCAACCTCGGCCACGGCGTGCAACCGAACACCGATCCGGGCGTGCTCGAGCAGATCGTTGCATACGTCCACGACAAGACAAGGCGATCATGACCACCCCCATTGCAGTGCTGCTGATGGCATACGGCACGCCGCGTACGCGCGACGAAATCCTGCCCTACTACACCGATATTCGCCGCGGCCGTCCGCCCACTCCCGAGCAACTCGGCGATCTCTTGAATCGTTACGAGGCCATCGGTGGTATCTCGCCATTGGCTCAACGAACCGAAGCTCAGCGCGATGCATTGCAGGCCGCTCTCGACCAGCAAGCCCCCGGCCAATACATGGTCACACTCGGCCTCAAGCACGCCGCGCCAATGATCGAAACTGCGGTCGACGATCTCGCTGCGCTTGGCGTGAAGCGCATCATTGGCTTGGTGCTCGCCCCACATTTCAGCAGCTACTCGATCGGGCAGTATCACGGTCGGGCCCGAGACGCCGCTGCGACTTATGGCATTACGTTCGATGGCATCGACAGTTGGGCCACCGAGCCGGCGTTCATCAAATTTCTCGCCGACGATCTTCGCGAACGCCTCGCCGCAATGCCCGCGAACACTAAGGTGCTGTTCACCGCGCACTCGCTGCCGCAACGCATCATCGACGCTGGCGATCCGTACCCCGACGAGCTGCGCGCCACCGCCGAGGCCGTGGCCGCACAGGTGGGCCTCGCCCATTGGAGCCAATGGGCCATTGCATGGCAGTCGGCCGGTCGCACCCCCGAGCCATGGCTTGGTCCCGACATTTTGCAGGTCATTTCTGAGCTCGGCTCCAGCGAAAACGGCGATGGCGTTGTTGTCAGTGCGTGCGGCTTTGTGGCCGACCATCTTGAGGTGCTCTACGACCTCGACATCGAGGCCCGCACCCACGCCGACAAACTGGGGCTGGCCTTCGACCGCACGGCCTGCGTAAATGACAATCCCGAAATCATGAAGGCCTTGGCCGACCGAGTGATCGCCGTGGCGAACAACTGATGACCCGCCGCGTTGTGGTGGTTGGCGGTGGCATCACCGGTCTCACCACTGCATATCGGCTGCGCCAACTGTTGCCAGACGCAGAGATCGCGGTCATCGAAGCCGATCACCAAGTCGGCGGCAAAATCAGTTCGTCACCGTTCGCTGGACTCGACGGCATCGACGAAGGCGCCGATGCCTTCCTCACTCGCATCCCATTTGCGGTCAACCTTGCCGCCGAATTAGGGCTCACTGCTCAACTCACCTCACCGGCGGTGGGCTCTGCATATGTGTGGTGGAACGAAATGCATAACATCCCCGAGGGGCTGATGTTGGGCGTGCCCACCGACCTCGTCAAGCTCGCCAAAAGCGATCTGCTCACCTGGCCCGGAAAGCTTCGGGCCGCGCTCGAACCCATCCTGCCCGCCACCGGCGTCGGTGCCGATTCGGTCGGACGGCTCATTCGTCACCGCTTCGGCAAGCAAGTGCACGAGCGCTTGGTTGATCCGCTCGTGGGCAGCATCTATGCCGCCGACACCGATCGCTTCAGCCTCAGTGGGGTCACCCAGATTCTCGACCTTGCGAGCAACAACCGCAGCCTGCTCATCGGCGCTCGCCGCGCCCGACGCAAGGCTCCTCCGGCGGCCGGCCCAATCTTTGGCTCGCCACGCACCGGAATGGCCACGCTCACCAACACCTTGGCGCAGTCGCTGCGCGCCTCAGGTGTGACCATCACAACGGGCTGCCGAGTCGAGTCGATCGATCGCTCGGGCGCTGGCTGGTTGGTAAACGGCGAATTCGCCGACGCCGTTGTGCTGGCCACCCCAGCCAAAACAACGGCTCCATTGGTCGCGCCGCTCAGTCCCGACACCGGAGCAACATTGGCCAAGTTCGATCACGCCGGAGTCGTGATGCTCACGATTGCACTTCCCGGCGACACCTGGCCCGCCGACTACGCCGCACGCAGCGGCTACTTAGTGCCCAAGCCCATGCAGAAATGGGTCACCGCCACATCGTTCGCAAGCAGCAAGTGGGCGCACTGGCAACCGACAACACCCGAAGGCGGGGTCATTCTGCGCATCTCGTTGGGCCGCGACGGACTCGACCTCACCGATCAGCCAGATGACAAGTTGATCGACGCCGCACTCAGCGAAGTGGGTGCGCATGTCGGACTCGACCTGCAGCCAACCGAGCATCGACTCACCCGTTGGCCCGCAGCGTTTCCCCAATATCGCCCTGGCCACGCCAAGCGCGTGCTGGGCATCGAGACTGCATTGGCCACCGATGCGCCCGGAATCTTCGTCTGCGGAGCCAGTTACAAGGGAATCGGCATACCAGCGTGTGTGCAACAGGCCAATTCCTCAGCACAAGGGGTAGCCAAATACATAGGTGTCGTGCTTAGCTAGCAAGATGCGTCGATTGCGAGCCCTGTATGCCCTCGCGGGCGCGGCCTCGATACTCAGCGCGTGCGCGTTCGAAAGCCAAACCTACGTCAATGTGCCTCCGGCGGTCACCCGGCCGACGATGCCTATCCCAACAACGCCTGCCACCTCAACAACTGCGCCGTCCACCATCCCGCCTGCTCTCTTCGCCGATGCATCGAGCACCACTCTCGCCGTCGCGGCGCTCCCTAAGCCGGTTGCGTCGCCACGCGATGCGCGGGCGCCCGAACCCCGTACTGACCTTGGAATCATTGAGATCCCAAAGATCGGCATCAAGATGACCATGCTCGAGGGCATCCGCTTGACCACCCTCGATCGCGGCCCCGGGCACTGGCCCGGCACCGCAATGCCAGGCAGGGCAGGCAACGTCGTGGTTGCCGGCCACCGCACCAGCCACACAAAGCCTTTCCGCCGTCTCGACGCACTGGCTCCGGGAGACGAAGTGATTTTCACGATGCCCGATGGTCGATTCGTCTATCGAGTCGTGGGCACCGAAATCGTGACTCCCGACCGCATCGACATCACGAATCAGACCTCAGCCAAGACCGCCACCCTGTTCGCATGCCACCCCCCGGGGTCAACCAAGCAGCGCATCGTGGTGCACCTCGTTCTTGGCTGATCTCGGTCCTCGGTCCGCTACAGCGGTAACGTCGCACGGACATGCCAACCGCTCGGCCATCGCGTCCTCGAATCGCTCGACCCAGCAGACAGGCAACGCTGTCGCTCGTTGGTGGCGCTCTCGTGGCGCTCTCACTGCCACCATGGGGATACTGGCCGCTCGCGTTCTTGGGCATCATGCTGTTCGAAACGGCACTTGGCGAATCGCCCACTCGCCGCGATGCCTTTCGCTACGGATGGCTGTTTGGTGCCGGCTGGCTGTTTCCCGGCATGGTCTGGATGTGGTTTCTCACCGCTCCCGGTTACCTCTTGGGTGCCGCCATGTTCGCCACGCTTCACGCGTTTGCAGCGATGGCAGCACCTACCGGTCGCTGGCGCGTTGTCGCCCGACCCGCGATTCACACGCTGATTGAGGCGGCAAGATTTTGCTTTCCCTTCGGCGGGGTGCCGTTGGCCAGCCTCGCCATTGGGCAAAGCAGTGGGCCCCTCGTTGGCGTTGCTCGCATCGGTGGCGCCGTCTTACTCACGTGGGTCACATTCCAGATCGGCTTCGCTTTGGCCGGGCCATCACCAGCAGTGCCGAAGTTCGCCAAACGGCGTAGCGGTGGGGCCACGGGATCGCTGCATGGGGTGCTGGCGCTCGGCGCTGTGGGTGCCATCATCGTGCTCGCGGCGATCGCCCCAACTGGACACGCAACCGCACGCTCGCTGCGTATCGCAGCCGTGCAGGGCGGCGGCCAACAAGGCACCCACGCAGCCTTCACCGACTCGAGCATCGTGCTCGATCGTCACCTTGCGGCCACCCGAACCATCACCGCAGCCGACAAAGTCGACCTTGTGGTGTGGCCCGAAAATGTCATCGACGTGGGCACGTTTGCTGCAAGCCCCGAACTCGACAAAGTTGCCGCCGAGGCTCGCCGGCTCAACGTGCCGATGCTCGTTGGCATCACCGAAGACGCACCAAACGACCGCTTCCTGAATGCCCAAGTTGTGGTCGCTCCCGACGGCCAGATCACCAGCCGTTACGAAAAGGTTCGACGCGTTCCGTTCGGCGAATACATGCCCCAGCGCGGCTTGCTCTCAGCGCTCGGGGCGCCAACCAACCTCGTGCCGCGCGATGCCGTGGCCGGCCGCGGACCCGGCTATCTCACGTTGCCCGACGGCACCCGAGTTGGCGTTGTCATCTCGTGGGAAGTGTTCTTCGGCGGGCGCGGTCGCGACGGTGTCAGCCATGGCGGTCAACTGATCATCAATCCCACCAACGGTTCGAGCTACACATGGACCGTGCTGCAAACCCAACAGGTTGCATCATCTCGATTGCGCGCGATCGAAACGGGTCGGTGGGTGGTGCAGGCCGCACCCACCGGGTTCACCGCATTTGTCTCTCCCGACGGCGATGTCATCAGCCGCACGCGGGTCAGCGAGCAGCGCGTGATCATTCACGATGTTGAGTTACGCACCGGCGCCACCTGGTACGTGTCACTGGGCGACATCCCATGGGTAGCACTGGCGGCAGTGGCGTTCGCTGCAGCGGCGTGGTTCTCGCGCGATCGCGCCAAGCGTTCGAGCGCTGACCTCGCGAGCGAGAGCTAGATCTCGATGAACAATGTGACCGGACCGTCGTTCACCAACGCAACGTGCATGTCGGTACGGAACCGACCGGTAGCAACCGTGGCGCCGAGCAACCGCAACTCATCGACCACTGCTGCAACGAGTGGCTCAGCGTGGTCGGGCTTCGCTGCGGCGATGTAGCTCGGACGGCGCCCAGCACCGGTATCGGCATACAACGTGAACTGGCTCACGACAAGAATCTCGCGACTTGTATCGGCCACCGACTGGTTCATCACACCGTTCTCGTCGTCGATGATGCGCAGGTGCCACAGTTTGTCGGCAAGCTTGCGCGCGTTGGCAAGCGTGTCGTCGTGTGTCACTCCCACCAGCACGCAGAGCCCGGCACCAATGGCGCCAACAAGCTCGGCGCCGTCGACGCCAACAACGGTGACACTTGCTTCAAGAACTCGCTGAACCAATGCACGCACATCGCCATTGTTGCAGCTGAGGCTCGCAGTCGACGGCGGCTGCGGGCAGACTCTGCACCGTGATTGAACTACAAGCAGGCCCTGCGCACTGTTGGCTCAGCCCCGAGCACGGCGGGCGCGTGGCATCGCTCACGGTGTACGGCGTTCAACTGTTGGTCCGGCCGCCCGATCACGACGCCGAACCCGACGCCGACGACCTTGATCCAATGGCGTGGGGTTGCTACCCGATGGCGCCGTGGGCTGGCCGCATCCGCAACGGAACCTTCACGTTCGATGGCGTCACGCACCAACTGCCCATCAACCTCGCGCCGCACGCCATCCATGGCACCGTGTTCACCCGTTTCTGGCATGTTGACTCGATCGATGGCAATGCGGTCACGCTGTCGTGCGAGCTCGGGCCGCACTGGCCACTCGGCGGCTCAGCAAAACAACGCATCGAGCTACACGACGACCACCTCAGTTGCGAACTCTCGGTCACTGCCGCCGAGCACGACATGCCGGCCCAGGTCGGTTGGCATCCGTGGTTCGCCAAGCCGCAGTCGGCACAACTGCGGTTGAGCGAAATGTACGTTCGCGATGTCCACGGCATTCCCACCGGCGAAGTAGCGACTCCGAGCGATCAACCTTGGGACGATTGCTTCATCAATCCCCTGGAGCCGATCGAGCTGCGATACGAAACCCCCGACCACGATTCACTGCTGATCACGGTCGAGAGCGATTGCGACCATTGGGTCATCTTCGACCAACCCGCTCATGCCACATGCGTCGAACCACAGTCGGGTCCACCCGACGGATTCAACATCGCCGAGCTCGTGAAATCGGCGCTATCGGCAAGTTCATCGCCAATTCGGGCGGGGCAAACGCTGCACCGCAAAATGACCATCGACTGGGACATCATCGCAGGTCAGACCCAACGCTAAGACCTAGATGACGGTCTCGTGACAGGTGCCGAATACGCCGCTCGTATACCGGTACCCAACCATGCGCCGATAGCGTTGGCTTCCATGTCTACAGCCTCGGACCCCAACGGGCCCCTGCGGATTGCTTACCTCACCTACCGAGGCAAGCCGCACGTGGGTGGCCAAGGGGTATACACGCGTCATCTCACCAAGGCTCTCGCCGACCTCGGTCACGAGATCGAAGTGTTCGGTGGCCAGCCGTATCCCATTCTCGATTCGCGCGTGCCACTACACAAACTGCCCAGCCTCGACATTTTCAACGAGCAGTATCCGGGCCGTCTGCCCGCCTACTGGGAGATGAAGAGCAAAGAAGACGTGCTCGAAACATTGCAATATCTCACCGGCACATTCAGCGAGCCACTCGCGTTTAGCGCCCGCGCGTACAAGGCACTCAAGTCACGCGCCCGCGACTTCGATCTTGTGCACGACAACCAGTGCCTCGGTTACAGCATTTTGCAGATCGAAAAGATCATCCCTACGGTCGTCACGTTGCATCACCCCATCACCAAAGACCGCGAACTCGAGATGAGGCACGCCCCATCACGTTGGAAGCGTCGCAGCGTTGGTCGCTGGTACGGCTTCGTGAAGATGCAGGGCCGAGTTGCCAGTCGCATGCCGCGCATTGTCGTCGTCAGCGAGAACAGCATCAAAGACATCAACGCCGATATGGGCGTCAGCCTCGATCGCATGCGTCTCGTGCCGGTGGGCGTAGACCCAGATCTATTCAAGCCACTGCCGCACGTTGCCCGTGTGCCTGGGCGACTCATCACCACAGCGTCGGCCGACGTTGCGCTCAAGGGCTTGTCGTACTTGCTCGAGGCCATGGCCAAGCTGCGCACCGAGCGCGACATCACGCTCACCATCATCGGCAAGCCGCGCGAAGGCCACAGCGACGATCTCATCGAGCGCCTCGGATTGCGCCCGCATATCAACTTCGTCAGCGGCGTCAGCGACGAGCGCATTGTCGAGCTGTATGCCGAAGCTGAGTTGGCCGTGGTGCCCAGCCTCTACGAGGGTTTCAGCCTTCCCGCTATCGAAGCAATGTGCACTGGCACGCCGCTGGTTGCCACCGACGGCGGCGCGCTTCCCGAAGTCACCGGCAAAGACGGCGACACCGTGTTCCAGTGCAAGGCCGGCGACGCCGAGGGTCTCGCCGCCCAGATTCGTCTCGCGCTTGAGAACCCCGAGCTCCGTCATCGCATCGGCGAGGCCGGCCGTCAGCGCGTGGTCGAGCGCTGGAGCTGGACCCACTGCGCCAAGCTCACTGTCGATCAGTACCGCGAAGTGTTGGCCATGCCTCACAACATCGCCAAGTTGCGCGCCAACGGGCGGATCTCGTAGTGCTCACCATTCGATTCGATCGATTGGGCCTCAAGGCCGGAGACCTCGTGCTCGATGTTGGTGCCGGTTTTGGCCGCCACTGTTTCGAAGTAGCCCGGCGCGGCGGACGCGTTGTCGCTCTCGATTACGCGGCCGACGAAGTGCTCGGCACCCGCGCCACCTTGGGCGGCATGGTCGATGCCGGCGAGATCCCTCTGCACAGTTACGTGGGCGTGTTGCGCGGCGACGGCACCAAGTTGCCATTCCCCGACAACACCTTCGACATCGTCATCACCAGCGAAGTCCTTGAGCACATCCAAAACGATGTCGGAGCCATCGCCGAGATGGTGCGCATCCTCAAACCAGGTGGACGCTTTGCCGGCACCGTGCCGTCGTGGTTGCCAGAGAAAATCAACTGGATGCTCAGCGACGAGTACCACGCACCCAAGTCTGTGGGCGGCCACGTGCGCATCTACACCGAGACCGAACTGAAAGCCAAGCTGCGTTCGTCGGGGCTCACCGTTACCGGTAGCCATCACGCACACGCGCTGCACTCGCCGTACTGGTGGCTGAAGTGCGCCGTCGGCCCACGTCGTGAAGACAGCAACGCTGTCAACGCATACAAGAAGTTCCTCGAGTGGGACATCATCAAGGGCCCCAAGGTCACGCGCATCGCCGAGCGCGTGCTCAGCCCTGTGCTCGGTAAGAGCCTTGCCGTGTACGGCACCAAACCAATGCCCAGTTTGGTCGCTTCGTCGTGAGCCGCATTCCAGACATCGAAGGCGTCTTAAGCGCTGAAGAGGTCTGCTTGACCGCGCTCTCAATCGCCGATCTCCAGTTGCCCACCGGCATGATCCCGTGGTTTGTTGGTGGCCATTGCGACCCATGGAACCACGTCGAAACCGCAATGGCCCTCGACATCGCCGGCATGCACTCGCACGCCGAGCGGGCCTACGAATGGCTGGTCGACACACAGCGTCCCGAGGGCAGCTGGAACAACTATTACCTCCCCGATGGCACAGTCGAAGACATCAAGCTCGACACCAACGTGTGCGCCTACGTCGCCGCTGGCGTGTGGCATCACTGGCTCTGCACCTGGGATCGCGCCTTCGTCGATCACCTGTGGCCAACCGTCGAGCGCGCCATCGACTGGGTGCTCGGCATGCGTCGACACGACGGCACCATCTTGTGGGCGTGCGAACCCGACGGCGAGCGCCCTTGGGACTATGCATTGCTCACCGGCTCGAGCAGCATCATGCACGCGCTGCAGTGCGCCTCGAAACTGGCCGACCTCATCAACGAGCCACGCCCCGACTGGGCAGCAGCAGCCGAGGCGTTGCGCACAGTCATCAGCACTCAAGCCGACACTGCGTTCGAGCCAAAAACCCGTTGGGCGATGGACTGGTATTACCCCGTGCTCACGGGCGCAATGACCGGCGAAGACGCCAAGGCCCGCCTCACTGATGGCTGGGAAACCTTCGCCATCGAAGGCCGCGGCATTCGCTGCGTCAGCGACGAACCATGGGTCACCGCTTCCGAGACAGCCGAGGCTTCGTTGTCGTTTACTGCAATCGGCGATCTCGCCACTGCAACCGATCTGCTCAGCTGGACCCGGGCCCATCGCTGCGACGATGGCGCCTACAGCACCGGCATCGTGTATCCCTCGCTCGAACGATTCCCCGCTGGCGAGCGCTCTGCCTACACCGGAGCCGCCGTCATCTTGGCCGCCGACGCCATCTGTGGCGCTTCGGCCGGCAGTCGATTGTTTGTGCCGGCCTCCTGCACCGACTAAACCCTTGGCGTGACCTCGCTGCCAACATCTGAATCACTGCTCACACTTGCCAGATCAGCGCTCACCGCATGCGGCGCCCACGTGTTGCTTACTTCGGGTGTACATCCGGTGCGATCTCCGATCAACGGTCTGCAGTTCGGCGCTGTCGCTGGGCTCAACAGCGCAGCCGGCAACGAACTCACTGTCGACATCGCCGTCGAGCGCGCTACCGCCGCCTTTGCAACATGGCGCACCACCCCCGCACCACGACGCGCCGAAGTGGTTCGTCACCTCGCTGCGCTGCTGCGTGAACACATTGGCGACCTCGCCACCATCGTGTCGATTGAAGCTGGCAAGATCCGCAGCGAAGCACTCGGCGAAGTGCAAGAGATGATCGACATCTGCGACTACGCAGTGGGCCTGAGCCGCACCATGGGTGGGCACACAATGGCGTCAGAGCGCCCAGGCCACCGCCTGATGGAGACATGGCATCCGATTGGCCCAGTCGGCGTGATCTCGGCGTTCAACTTTCCGGTGGCTGTCTGGAGCTGGAACGCCACCATCGCGTTGGTGTGCGGCAACCCGGTGATCTGGAAGCCCAGCGAGCTCACACCGCTCACGGCACTGGCATCGCAGGCGCTGTACGAGCGCGCTGCAGCGCTTGCGGGCGCCCCGGCGCACCTCAGTCAGGTGTTGCTCGGCGGCGCCGATGTTGGTGCGGCACTTGTCGCGCACCCCGGCGTGGCGCTGATCAGCGCAACTGGCTCCACCGCAATGGGCGCCCGCGTGGCGCCGGTGGTTGCGGCCCGCTTTGGTCGCTCGATTCTCGAACTCGGTGGCAACAATGCCGCCATCGTTGCCCCATCGGCCGATGCCGAACTTGCGGTGCGCGGCATCACCTTTTCAGCCGCGGGCACAGCAGGCCAGCGATGCACCACACTGCGCCGCGTCATCGTGCACACCAGTCGCCACGATGAACTCATCGAACGACTTGCCGCTGCCTATGCAACACTTCCGGTTGGCAATCCGTTTGAGCCTTCCACGTTGGTGGGCCCGCTCATCAACACCATTGCTTTCGACAAGATGAGCGCCGCCATCAGTGCTGCAACTGCCGACGGTGGCCACCTCATCGTGGGCGGAGAACGCCTACTGCTCGACCAGGCTCCTGACGCCGCGTACACGCAGCCAGCGATTGTCACCATGCCAGCGCAGACCACCATTGTGGCCACCGAGACCTTCGCTCCGCTGCTCTACGTGATGCGCTACGACGACTTCGATCAGGCAATCGCATTGCAGAACGGCGTGCCACAAGGCTTGGCCAGCAGCATCTTCACGACCGATGTGCGCGAGGCCGAGCGCTTCTGCGCCGCCGACGGCAGCGACTGCGGCATCGCCAACGTGAACATCGGCCCGTCGGGAGCCGAAGTCGGTGGCGCCTTCGGCGGCGAGAAGACCACCGGCGGCGGACGCGAAAGCGGCAGCGACGCGTGGAAGGCCTACATGCGCCGAGCCACCAACACGGTCAACTACTCGAACGACCTACCGCTCGCGCAAGGTGTGCGGTTCGTCTAGAGATCAGGCAATGCAGCGCAGCACGCGCAACGATCCCGTTGCCGACTGCAGTTCGAATCGACCGCTTGCCAACGCCGGCAGATAGATCTGCTCGTAGGGCGGGCGGCCGCCATCGGCCGGGTCGGGGAACACATCGTGAATCGCCAACGTGCCACCCACGGCCACGTGCGGAGTCCATCCCTCGAAGTCGGCGCGTGCTGGTTCTACGCCGTGTCCGCCGTCGATGAACAAGAACGCAAGCGGCGAGGTCCAGTACTTGGCTACGGCGGGCGACTGACCCACCACCGCTACAACGACATCTTCAACGCCAGCGTCGTAGATGGCGGCGCGGAAAATGGGCAGCGTGTCCATGCGGTTAATTCGTGGATCTACCACCGTGGGGTCGTGATGCTCCCACCCCGACTGGTTCTCTTCTGAACCGCGGTGGTGATCGACGGCGAACACAACGGTGCCACACTCGCGCGCTGCGCCTCCGAGCCAAACGGTAGATCGGCCACAATACGAGCCAACTTCTAAGAACGCGAGACCCGCGCATCGAGCGCCGGCCTCAACTGCGGCTTCGTATAGCGCATCACCTTCGTCGGGAGGCATGAACCCTTTGGCGCCAACAGCGTGAGCGCGTAGATCGGCAGGAATCACCATTTGTCCCAGTGGATAATCGAGTCAGGGGCCGGGCGAGAAGCGGGCTTGAAGTCTGTGCCAATGGTGTAGGCCAACGGGGTGAGGCAGACCTGCTGCACTGTGTCGAACGGGATACCAACGATGTCGGCAACCTGTTGCTCCATCATCAAATGCACGGTGGTCCATGCCGTGCCGAGTCCCCGTGCCCGCGCTGCGAGCATGAAGCTCCAGGTGGCGGGCAACACGTTGCCCATCAACGAAGCGGCCATCATCGCTGGGGCACCATCGACGCGTGCCCCGACACTGCACGCCAGCACCAACACAGGCGCATCGCCCATGTGATCGCCAAGGAAATCGGCGCTGTCGGCCGAGCGCTCTTGCTGCTTTTGAGCAGTGGCTTCTCCCTTATCGATGCTGCGGATGTAGACGCCGTCGAGGGTCTTGTAGATGCTGTAGGCCTGGCGATACACCTCACCAATTGCCTTGCGCTTTTCGGCATCGCGAATAATCACGAACTGCATGGTCATGTTGTTCGAACCACTGGGCGACTGCATCGCTGCGGCCACGCATTCACGGATGAGATCGTCGGGCACGGGTCGCGTAAAGTCGAGTCGTTTACGAACCGCACGCGTTGTGCTGAGCAGCTGGTCTGGGTCAAGCGGAAGAAGAGGCATCGAGGGCACCATAATCTGCCCGCAGTCCTTCGACCGAACGGGTGGCCCTTCCATTTCCGTGGCAACATAGGCGCATGCAAGAAGCACTCGACGATCTCGTGAAGTTGCTCGACCTCGAAGCAATCGAGGTCAACATCTTCCGAGGCCGTTCACCAGACGAGAATCGCCAGCGAGTCTTCGGCGGGCAAGTGGCCGGACAAGCGTTGGTCGCCGCCGCCCGCACGGTAGACGATCCGGGCCGAATGGTGCATTCGCTGCACGCGTACTTCCTTCGCCCCGGCGACCCAAACGTGCCCATTCTTTACGAAGTCGATCGCATCCGCGATGGCAAGAGTTTCACCACCCGCCGAGTGGTCGCCATTCAGCACGGCAAGGTCATCTTCAACCTGCAGGCCAGTTTTCATGTCGCCGAAGATGGCCCCGACCACCAGATTCAAATGCCTGCGGGTCTCGCCCATCCCGACACGCTGCCCGATTTCAAAACCCGCATGGAGCCCTACAAAGTGCAGATGGGCAGTTGGTACGACGTGCCGCGCCCCATCGATCTGCGCTATGTGAACGACGACCCCATCAGTCGTCGAGGCAAGGCAGCGCTGGGTCAGCAAGTGTGGCTGCGCGCCGATGGCGAACTCCCGATGGATCCCACACTGCATGCCTGCATCGTCACCTATGCCAGCGATATGACCTTGCTCGACACCACCGTGTTGCCCTTTGGCCTATCGTGGGACAGCCCCGGTCTGCAGATGGCAAGCCTCGACCATGCGATGTGGTTCCATCGCCCATTTCGAGCCGACGAATGGTTGCTCTACGACCAGAGCGCGATCTCGACAACAGGTGCACGCGGCTTGGCCGGCGGAGCCATCTACCGCCAAGACGGCACCCTTGCTGTCACCGTTGTGCAAGAAGGATTGGCGCGAGTCGGACAATGAGAACAGCCCTTCGCTACGCGCTCGCCGCCCTCGTACTTGTGGGCTCGGCATGCTCAAGCAGTTCGCAGTCCAGCTCCAACAGTGCTGCCGACACTTCCGTCAGTTCTGACACGTCAGTGGTCAACGCTGAGCCCGCCACAACCACAACCGCCGCGCCCGTTGTCACCACGCCACTCACGGCCGAGCAGGTGGCATTCACCGAAGTTGCCAAGGTTCCAGGCGCGCTCGATCTCGCCTATCGCTCGGGCGACAACACGCTGTTCGTGGCCAGCCGCGAAGGCCAGATCTCGGCCATCCGCAATGGGGTACTCGACCCCAAGCCAGTGCTCGATCTCACCAGCACCATTTCGGCTGGCGGCGAGCGGGGACTGCTCGGCCTCACGTTCTCCACCGACGGACAAAACGCGTACGTTGATTACACCGACACCAACGGCAACACCGTCATCGCCGAATACGCAGTGGGCACCGACGGCGTGTTCGAGCCAAACAGCCAGCGGCAGCTACTGACCATCAATCAGCCCTATTCCAATCACAACGGCGGTGCGCTACGCATCGGCCCCGACGGGTTCCTGTACATCGGCATGGGTGACGGCGGGGCGGCCAACGACCCCGATCGCCGAGCGCTCAACACCAGCGAACTTCTTGGCAAGATTCTGCGCATCGATCCCAAGGCCAGCACCAGCGCGCCGTACTCAATTCCCAAAGACAACCCCTTCGCCAACGACCCCAAGGCGCGCCCAGAAATCTGGGCGATCGGCATGCGCAACCCGTGGCGGTTCAACTTCGATCAGGCCACCGGCGACCTGTGGATCGCCGACGTTGGCCAAAACGCGTGGGAAGAAATCGATGTGGCATGGGTCGGCCTCGGCGGCATCCATGGCTGGAACTTTGGATGGAGCGCATACGAGGGCACCCATCGCTTCAATGTTGATCAGCCTGGCGAACAAGTGACGATGCCCATCTACGAGTACCAACATGGCGATGCTGGCTGCTCGATTTCAGGCGGCGTGCGCTACCGCGGCACAGCCGTGCCATCGCTGGTGGGCTCATACGTGTACGGCGATTACTGCAGCGGTCAGGTGCGCGCCTTGCGCATCAACGACGATCGCAGCATCGGCGCCGAGGTCACGCTTTCCGCAACCATGGCAGGAACCGGTGCGATCGCTCAGGGCCCTGACGGCGAACTCTATGTGCTGCGTGTTGAGACCGGCGAAGTGCTCGCACTCGTGGCCGCCAATAGCTGAACTTCAGCGTCGCCGAACGGTTGGCGCACCTAGCACTTGTAGTAGGTGTACCGACCGCCGCCAGCTTTAGCGACCGTGTCCATGTAGGTGCCAACACATCTCGCAAGGCTGTCGATTCTGGCGCCGAACCCACTGAGTCCGCCGACGGTAGACCTCACGCCATCGATTTCGGCCTTCAGGGTGTCGACAGCTATCTGCACCGCTTCGACGGCCGACGAGAGGCCGCCCGGCTTGCTGATCGCGGCAACAGACCCTGCGGTGAGCGCCTGACGCGTACGCAAGGATCCGAGCTTGCTCTCGAGAGCAGTGAGCTGAGTTTGCAGGTTGTCAGCGTTGAAACGAGTGTCACTCAGTTCGGCTCTCGCGTTCTTCGCTTCTTCGAGCGCGTGGTTCGCTATCAGTGCGGCGCCCACGGCGAGCAGGACGGCGATGACAGCAATCGCAACCATGGCAATCGACAATTTCGATGATTGCCACCGGCTCACGCTGGTCACCGGGACCGAGCGCGCCGGCGTACTGTGGGTCGAGATTTGCGCATCCATGACTACCTGCTTTCACGAGCTCGGACGATCTGACGGTTTGAACACGCCGATAGTTACACAGACCTTCCGCTAACTTCCGACCGAAGTCAATAGGTCATTAGCGCCGGGCCCCCATAAACATGCCCTTCAAAGCGTCGTAATGCTCGATGCAATGGCCGGCGCCGAGCACAACCGCCTCGAGCGGCATCGGCGACATACGCACCGGAACCTTCGTCTCGCGCTCGATGCGCTGAGCCAGGCCGCGTAACAATCCGCCACCGCCAACGAGATACATGCCACGCACCAAGAAGTCCTGAGCAAGTTCGGGCGGTGCCTTGGCAAGACAACGAACCACCGAGGCAACGATGCTGGACACCACGTCGTCGATTGCGAATCGAATCTCTTCGGGGTTGAGCAAGACGGTCTTGGGAAGCCCACTCATCAGGTCGCGGCCACGAACCTCGGCTTCGTTCTCATCGCCAACTGGATCGGCTGACCCGATGGCCACCTTGATTTCCTCGGCGGTGCGCTCGCCAATCGCGATGCCGTGCTCGCGCCGCACATAGTTCTGAATCGCTGCGTCGATGTCGAAGCTACCAACGCGAACTGCTTCAAGCGCCACGACGCCACCAAGGCTGATGACCGCTGTCTCGCTGGTGCCACCGCCAACGTCGATGACCATGTTTCCAACCGGTTCATCGATCGGAAGGTCGGCACCGATTGCGGCAGCCATGGGTTGCTCGATGAGTTGCGCATCGGCTGCGCCGGCACGACGGGCTGCGTCGGTGACTGCTCTGCGCTCGACCTCGGTGATGGCCGACGGCACGCAGATGACCACCTTGGGTCGGGTGAAACGGCTCACGCCAACTCGCTGCAACAGCAACCGGATCATGCGCTCGGTGATCTCGAAGTCGGTGATGGCACCGCCGCGAAGTGGACGAACGGCAACGATGTATCCGGGGGTGCGCCCGATCATCTGCCACGCCTCACGCCCAGTTGCAAGTACCTCGCCGGTCTGGCGGTTGAGCGCAATGACCGACGGCTCGTTGAGCACAATTCCGCGGCCCTTCATGTACACGAGCGTGTTCGCCGTGCCGAGATCAATCGCGAGGTCGCGGGCCATGTGCTATCTACTTCCCTTTGCCCGATTCGCGAGCATTCTGCACGCGCTCTATGACTTCACGGCGCGCCTCGGGCGAGAGCGCATCGATATGACGACGAAAGCTGGTGACACCATCGTCTGGCCGCCGACGAGCAATGACGAGAAACGCAATGGCCGATACGGCCACAAGGCAGATCACGATGACAACGGCAATGGTCACTGCGTGCCGCCACTGCGTTGCAACGACGACTGATCGGCAACATCGTGTGCCGCGGTCACGACATGTGCTCCGGTTCCCCAATCGGAACCGTCCTGCCACACTTCGTGTTTCCAGATCGGAACGCTGGCCTTGAGCGCATCGATTGCGTAGCGGCCAGCCTCGAATGCTTCGGGACGATGCGGCGACGACACCACAACCACCACTGAACTATCGCCAAGCTCAAGGCGGCCAGTGCGATGCAACAACACCACGGCTCCGGTGCTCGGCCAACGATGGCGAACCTCGAGCGCGATCTCGTTCATCTTGATCGGCGCCTGCTCGTCGTACGCCTCGTAGGTGAGGTGGTCAACGCCCTCGCGACCCTCGGCATGATTTCGCACGGTTCCAGAGAACAACACCACCGCACCACAATCGGCGCGAACCGCCCACTCGTATGCCTCGGCAATCGGCAACGTGTGAACGGTGAGGCCAACCCACGTATCGCCGCTCGCTGGAGGATGCATCGTGCGCATCGTAGCCTTCACTGCAGCGACATACATTAGTTCTCTCAGTTCACTACCATGCCCTCCGTGAACCGAGGCGAGGGCAACGACGAACCCGAGTACCCCAAGGCGCCGATGCCGGCCCATGAGCGCTCGTGGCGTCACCCTTCCGAAGTCGGCGCAACGCAGTGGGCTCTCAACGAGCCACCGCTCGTTGTCGGACGCGGCCTCTCAATCGCTACAGGCACTATCGGCGCGGCTTTAGCAGTCGGGCTGCTATGGATAATGATTCCGCATCACAGCGCCGCCGGCGTGTCGGCGGTAGACAGCGCCACAACAATTCGCGAGGTCGCCATTCCGGTTGACCCAGCCGCACCAGCCGATACCAGTGCGCCCGAACCCACGTCGGCAGCACCTCCGGCGCCAAGCGGCCCTCCCATGCCCACGATGCTTGTCGGCGCATTCGACGCTGCAACCTCCGAACCCGCAGCGGCAGTCGCACTCACGCCGGGTCACTTCGTCATCACCACAGCGCAAGCTGTCAGCGGCCGCCAAGGCATCGAAGTGGTGTTGCCCTCCGGCGAAACCGTCGTTGGCGCGGTGGTTCTCGTCGATAAGGCCTCCGGCACAGCGGTGCTCTCCATCCCAGCCGAGATCGATGCGTCGATCGTGGAGCTCAGCTCCGACGCCTCGCGCGCTGGCGGTTTGGTGATGATGTCACCCAAGCCCCTCAAGGTCACGTTTGTCTCTGACGACAAGGGCCTGCATCTGTCGTTCGACAACACGTCCACACCAGTTGAGGGCTCGATCGTCGTCGATTACAAGGGTCGCCTACTCGGTCTATGCACCCTCAAAAACTCTCAGGTGTTGCTCGTGTCGGTTGAAACAATGTTGAACGCGCTCGAGGCTGCGGCCAACCTGTCGGTGCCAGCGTGGCTCGGCATTCAGCCCGAGCCAACAACCGACGACCACGGTGTCAGCGTCGCCGCAGTCGTCAGCCACGGACCAGCCGATGCCGCTGGCCTACACGAGGGCGACGTCATCGAAGCAATCGACGACATGCCGGTGGCTCTTCTCAACGACCTTGGTCAGGTCATCGCGGCCCATGCAGCAGGCGACTCAGTACACCTCACGGTGCGACGAGCAGGCGAGACGAAATCGGTTGTCGTGGCCGTTGTGTTGTCGAGCCATCCGTCGTCGATGTAGCCGACTCCGCCCAATCAGCCGGCGCGGCGGCGCCTCGCCCGACGAACCAACGTGACCGCAAATGCACATGATCCGAGAATGAGCGCAGCCATCGCTGCGAGCGAAAACTCTTGCTTGCGCTTCGGCGTGATCATCGTCCACCACTTCGCTTCGGTGCCCTCTACATAGGCCTGCTCGTTGGTAACGGTGGGTGTCCAGCCGTGCGACTTGAGGCGATCGTTCGAGACCAGCCACTGCCACTGCGTGTAGCTACGAAGACCTGGAGGAATCGGGCCACGCTGAAAGCGCCAACGAATACGCGACACCACTTCGGCTAAACGTGTCGGCAGTTTCAGCCGTGGGGTTGACCCGGCGAGGGCGCGCACGCGGTCGCCTGCGACCCACCCATCGGCAGCAACGTTGAACACGCCGTCGAGTCGCTTTTGCGCAGCGAGAGTGACCGCAGCAGCGAGGTCATCGAGTTGCACAAACTGCGCACCCGGATCGTCTTCGCCCGAGCGCTGACCCATGCCAGCGGCGAGCGCCCGGGCCAAGCTGCTGGTGCCATCGGCGGCCATCGTGACGACCGGACGCAGCACGGTGGCAGTACGGCCAGGTTCGGCAGTTCTCCAGTCGTCGACCATCTGCTCGACAGAAGCGAGTTGACGAGCGAATGCAAAATCGAGGTCTGGACGCAGCGGGGCATCTTCGGTGAGCGGCAGCGGATTGTTGGCCCACGCGCCGTACACCATCGCGGACGACACCAGAACGAGATGATGGACGCCCGATTTCTCAGCAAGTTCGATGAGCTCCGAGGCACCCTTGGTCACACTTTCACGGCGGCGCGCACGGGTGTCGTGATCGCCAGCAGACAGGTGCACAGCAATGTCGATTGGGGCAGAGGGATCCGCCTCGGTAGATGTCTCGAGTGCGGCGCGTTGGGCCGCCGACGACACCACATCGAACCCACACTCGCCCGTGAGTCGCTTCGCAACCCGGGTGCCAAGACTGCTCTCGGTTCCCGTCACCAGGATGCTCGTCATGCCGCGACGATAACCGATAGATCGCCCGTAGCATCCTCAATATGACTGCGGGCGACCCCGCCGATAACCCCTTCGGGGGCCTACCAATGTTCGGCGATCTGTCGCGGGCGCTTGCCGGGCAGGGGCCACTCAATTGGGATGCGGCTAAACAATTCGCCCACATCGCGGCGACCGGCGGGACCGCCGAAGCAAACGTCGATCCGAGCATCCGCTTTGCGCTCACCGCATTAGCTCAAATCGTCGAACCGCATGTCCTCGATGTCACCGGTTACGAGCTTGCTGGCTACGAGATCACCACCGTCACCCCTGGCGTCTGGGCGCAGCAAACGCTCGAGGCGTACAAGCCATTGTTCACTCAACTTGCGGTGTCACTCGGCAAGCGGCCATCACCGACCGACGACGACAGCAGCACCGACCCAATGGCAGCGATGATGCTCGGGCTCAGCCAGATGATGGCACCGGCAATGCTCGGCATGGCCATCGGCTCAATGGTCGGGCACCTCGCCACGCGCGCATTTGGTCAATACGACCTCCCCATTCCTCGTTCCGCCAGCGCTCAGGTCACCGTGCTGCCGAGTGCCATCGATGCCTTCGCCTCCGACTGGAGCCTTCCCCAAGACTCAATGCGCATCTGGGTGCTGGTACAAGAACTTACGTCGCATGTGGTCTTTTCGATCACGCACATTCGCGAGGGTCTCAGCTCAATGGTTCGTGCTCACGTGGGCGCGTTCGAGCCCGATCCAAACGCTGTGGCCGAGAAGCTCTCGTCCATTGAGTTCGATGGCGACGACCCGATGCAGGCGATTCAACGTTCGCTCGGCGACCCCGAGATTTTGCTTGGCGCAACACGTAGCGCGGCTCAAGAAGCGTTACAGCCACAACTCGACGCAGCGCTCGCTGCGGTTGTTGGCTACATCGATCACGTGGTCGACCAGATCGCATTTCGTCTCATCGGCGGCGACGCTGCCCGCATCAGCGAGGCCGTTCGCCGTCGGCGCATTGAGACCTCGCCCGACGACATTTTTGTCGAGCGTTTGCTTGGCTTGCGTCTCACTCGCCAACTCGTCGAGCGAGGCCGCGCGTTTGTTGCTGGAGTGTTCGAACGCGAGCAACAAGACGGCCTCAATCAGCTCCTCAATCGAGCCGCACCGTTGCCAACCCCCGCCGAGCTCGATGCACCAGGGTTGTGGCTTGCCCGACTCGAATTCCCGCTCGACGATCAAACTGCGTAGACACCCAGCCCGCGTAGACACTCAGCCCGCGTAGACACTCAGCGGCGCGCTCGACGCCGCTCTACCTCAGCCAACATCTTGCGGCCCGCACGCTTACTGATGGTTTCCGGCAGGGCCTTGCCAGCTTGCACCGACTTGGCACCCACGATGTATGTGCCCACCGCAAACAGCGCGATCATGCCCACGATTGCGAACCCCACTTCGCCTGGCGGTGTGAAGATCACCGGCGGCAAGCCACCGAGTACCCACGCCAGTTGAAACCGCGTCTCGAACTGCGCGAATGCACGACCTTGGTTTGCATCGGGCGCATCGCGCTGCACGATCGAGTCGAAGGCCAACCGAGCAAAAGCGGCAGAAAAGTTGACCACCAACGCCAACAGCACTCCAGCCAACACACCGCCAAACAGCGCGGCGAGAATTCCCGAGATCGCTGTGAGGCCCAGCGCCGCCGTGAAGATCGATTCCTCGTGAATGCGTTTACGAACTGCTGGCGCAATTGCGTTGGCCAACATCACCCCGATGGTCACCATTGTCACCGAAAGACCCACGAGGAAGCGGCCAGCGTCTTGAGTCCTCAGCCAGAACGCAAGCAGGAAGAAACAGAACCCAACCGATGCGCGCAAGAGACCCATTGCGCTCGAGGCCAAGGTGATGCCGGCAGAACGCAACTCGGCTCGTTCTTGAGGGCTGGCGCGCTTGGCCGCCACCACTTCGCTGGGAAGCTTGGTGGCCATGAAGAAGGCGGCCACAAAACATGCAGCGCCAATGATCAAGCTGCCCTCGGTGCCAGCTACGAGCCGAGCAATCGTGGCCGTAGCAGCGCCCACGAATCCGAAAACGCCCGAGATGAGGCCGAGCTTTGAGTTCGCCTCAACAAGATCTGCTTCGTTGCGTACCACGCTGGGCACCAACGCGGACCGCGAGATTCCTTGAGTCTTCTGCAGCACCAATGCAGCGAACGCAATCGGATACAGCAACACATCGTTGAGATGAAACGCCATCAGCACCATCGTGAACGCGCGCAGCAACGCAACGGTCTGCATCACCAGGCGACGGCCGCCGGCAACGCGATCAACCAACGGTCCGATCAGTGGGGCAACCACTACAAACGGAACGAAGGTGATCACCAAGAACAACAAAACCTTCGGCCGCGCCGCCGTGGGGGTGAGGCCAAAAAACACCGACGCAGCCAACGCCAGTGCAAGGCAACCATCGCCCGCCGCACTCACGGCTTGCACCCGAGCAAGCCGGGTAAACGGGGAGAACCGAGGCTGGGCTGTCAGTGGCCGTTTGCCGATTCGAGAAGTGGTGCCACTCGTTCGCGACGCGTGGATCTCAGATCTAGATCCGCGAGGTCGCTCGTATGTCACGAACGCATGCTAGGTGCGGACCGTTCGTACTTATAACCCAATCCCCGGATGGTGACAATGCGCTCAGGCTTCGAGGGATCGGGTTCGATCTTGCCGCGGATGCGCTTGATGTGTACGTCGAGAGTCTTCGTGTCGCCCACGTAGTCCATACCCCACACACGGTCGATCAGCATCTCGCGCGGCAACACCCTGCCGGCGTTGCTGAGCAATACGTGCAGCAGTTCGAACTCCTTGAGCGGCAAGCTCACCGGCTCTCCGCCGACGGTGACGATGTGTTCATCGGAGTCGATCGAAACGTCACCAACAACCAATGAACGACTGTTCACTGCGGCGGCGGGCAATGCACCCGCGTCCATTGCGGCACGGCGCAGCAACGCGCGCAACCGTGCTACTAGCTCGCGCATGCGATACGGCTTGGTGATGTAATCGTCGGCGCCCACTTCGAGGCCCACGACCATGTCGATCTCGGCGCTCTTGGCGGTGACCATGATGATGGGCACGGTGCTGGTCTTGCGAATCTCGCGGCAGACATCGATTCCAGAAATGCGCGGCAGCATCAGGTCGAGCAGAACGAGATCGGGCTTCACCTCATGAAAGCGAGCCAATGCCGCGGCGCCGTCTAGGGCTACTTCGACTCGAAAGCCTTCACGGTTGAGGCCCACAGTGAGCGCCTCGACAAAGCTTTCTTCGTCTTCGACAATCAAAATTGTTGGAGTAGTCATGTCTGTGGCACCAGCCGTTCTGGAATGTAGAGACGAAACGTAGAACCTTCGCCCTCGTGCGATTCGACCGTGATCGAACCGCCATGGTTGTTAGCGACGTGACGAACAATCGACAGGCCAAGACCTGTGCCACCGGTGCCACGACTACGGGCGCGATCGACCCGATAAAAACGCTCAAAGATTCGATCGAGATCGTGCGACGGGATACCAATGCCGTTGTCGGACACCACAAACGTGACGCCTTGCTGATCGAGGTGCGCCGTGACCTTCACGACTCCGTTGGCGTCGCTGTACTTGACAGCGTTATCAACGAGGTTGCCGAGCGCCGAAGTGATCTGCGCGTGATCGGCATTGATACTGAGCCCAACATCAATATCGCCAGCGTCGACCGCCACCTTGTTCTGCCGAGCAAGCAAGCTGTTACGCGACGCCGCCTCGACCACGAGCAAACCGACATCGCACGAACTCACGATGAGGTCTCCACTGAGTTCTATGCGGGACAGCTCGAGCAGATCGTCGATCATCTTCGCCACGCGGTGCGCTTCGTTCACGGTGCGATCGGCGAGGCGCCTAACGACGGCCGGATCGGTTTCATCAATGAGAGTCTCAGCAAGCACCGCCAGCGCACCAATGGGCGTCTTCAACTCGTGGCTGATGTTGGCCACGAAATCGGTGCGCACTGCGTCGAGGCGAAACCGTTCGGTGACATCTTCGACCGTGACCATCGCACCGTCGGGATCTAACGGATGTGCCTCGACGACTACCACTCGCTTTGGAGGTCCGTAGAGCTCGACCGTTTGGGTTCGAGCTTCGCCGCGCAATGCCGAGCGCAAGTTGTACTGCACGGCTGCTTGCACGAGTACCTCGTTGTGCGCATCTGACCCAGCAGTGTCAGCCGCCTTGTTGCGCAACAGCACCTGGCCGTTCTGATCAGCAACCATCACGCCATACGGCATTGCATCGAGGGCCCCCTGCAACCGATGGGCACGAGCCTGCGAGGCAGCGAGGCTCTGCTCGCTCGACACATCGCTGGCGTGCTCGCCGCCCAGAGTTGGCGACGCACGGCGCGACTCCAAGACTTTCACCGCAACCAGAGTGGCGATCACACCCACGGCGCAACCGGCAAGCAACACGAAGACATCCATTCGTTAGTCACTACTGCCGAGGCTTGGCGGGCGAGTCATTTCGGTGGAGTCGTCGGCGCGTGAGCGGAATCGGGCTGCCCCGCGATGCTCGGGTAGCCAACCGGTCACAACGAAACGAACCCGTTCGCCAATGTTCACGGCGTGATCGCCAATGCGCTCGTAGAAGCGAGCGACCACAGCCAACTGCACGGCAACCTGCAGATCGATACGACCAGCGGCATGGCTTTCAAAGATGGCTTGCACAAACTGCTTCTGCAACGCATCGAGATAGTTGTCCATGTCGTCGATGGCGGCAGCCTTGGCAGCATCGTTCTCGACGAACGACTCGATGGCAGCGATGTACAACTGCTGCGCTTGCTCGCCCATACGTGTGATGATGCCGCGCAACGTTGGATCGAGGGAGTGGCCATAAATGCGACGCGCTGCCTTACAGATGTTGCACACCAAGTCGGCCGAACGCTCAACCTCGGCCACCATCTTGAGCGCAGCAACGATTTGGCGCAGATCGCCAGCCACCGGTGCCTGCAGCGCAAGGATCTGGATGCACTGATCTTCGAGTTCGAGTGCACGCGCATCGATCTCGTCGTCGCCGTTGATGATCTGGTCAGCGCCCTCTAGGTCGCCGTTTAACAACACGGCTGTCGCTCGCGGAATGGCCTCGGTGACAAACGCGGCCATATGAACAAGTTCGGTACGAACATCTTCGATGTCGTGGTGAAAGCTCTTCCGGAGTTCGTCCATCATCCAAACCTTCCGGTGATGTACTGCTCAGTTCGTTCGTCAGATGGGTTCGAGAACATCCGTTGGGTGCGCCCAAACTCGACCAGCACGCCAGTTCGGCGGTCGTTCTTGACCTGCTCCGAACTCGGCGAACTCGCTGCGCTTTCAGACGTGAAGAACGCTGTGCGGTCGCTCACGCGGGCGGCCTGCTGCATGTTGTGGGTCACGATCACAATCGTGTAGCGCGATTTCATTTCGTGCATCAGATCTTCGATGCGCGCTGTAGCGATGGGGTCAAGAGCCGAACAAGGCTCATCCATCAATACCACTTCGGGTTCCACGGCGATGGCCCGAGCAATGCACAAACGCTGCTGCTGGCCACCTGAAAGGCCTAACCCCGAGGTCTGTAACCGGCTCTTTACTTCGTCCCACAAGGCAGCGCCGCGCAATGACGACTCGACAATGGCATCGAGCTCGGCGCGCTTTTTGATTCCGGCCAAACGAGGCCCGAATGCCACGTTGTCGTAGATGCTTTTCGGGAATGGGTTCGGCTTCTGAAAAACCATGCCGATACGTCGACGCACTTGTGCGGCGTTTACCTCGGGTCCATACAAATCAATACCGTGATAGGTGAGCAGACCGCTGACGCGAGCACCGTTGATGAGATCGTTCATCCGGTTGAAACATCGCAAGACTGTCGACTTGCCGCAGCCAGAGGGCCCAATAAACGCCGTGATTTCATGTTCGCGAATGGTGAGGTGTACGTCGCGGACGGCGCACTGATCGCCGTAGTGCACTTCGAGGTTGCTCGCCACCATGATGCCACGGGTATCGACAACCGGATCGGTGGCAGTAACCATGGGCGTCGATGTGTCGGTGCGCATGTCAGGTACAAGCGATCGAGGCGACGACAACGGAGCGGGAGCGATCGGTTCGGGCTGTACTTCTGCAGCGATCATCAGGCACCTTTTGTGAACGATTCATCCCGTGTTTGTCTTGACCTTCACCACATTCGAGCGAGAACTCGATGAACAACAGGTCGAACGGTACGGCATCAAGGTAACCGACAGCCCCACCTCAGGTGAACAAGAGGTGAACACCGCAGCCCAGTGGCCGTGCGGCGCGCTAACGAACTTGGCGCTCGCTCACCCAGTGATACATACGTTCTTGGCTATGTGGCGCGAACGAATCGGTGGGCCCAACGCGCAACCAGGTGTCGTTGGACTGCATATCGAAGGCCACGACATCGGGCGCGAGATAAAAACTAATGACCTGATCAAGCCACGCAATGTGCTTGGGATGTTCCACAGGAGCCAACAACTCGACCCGACGATCGAGGTTGCGCGGCATCAGGTCGGCCGAGCCAATGAAGTGAGCGGGTGCCCCGTCGGTGCCGCCATGGCCAAACCGGTACACGCGAGAGTGCTCGAGAAAGCGACCGAGTACGCATCGGACCCGGATGTTCTCGGAGAGTCCGGGCACGCCCGCACGCAGGCAACAGATGCCACGTACCAACAGGTCGATACGCACGCCGGCCTGGCTGGCCGCGTACAACGCCTCAATGACCTCAGGATCGCCGATCGAGTTGGTCTTGATCGTGATATGACCGTCGCTGCCATAGGTGGCTTCGTTGGCAATGAACTGCAGCAGGCGACTACGAAGCCCGTGTGGCGCGACGATGAGCGAGTTGTAGTCGTGGGCACGGCTGTATCCGGTGAGGTGATTGAACAACTGGGTCGCGTCTTCGCCCATCGCAGGGTCGCACGTGAGAAAGCCGATGTCTTCGTAGACACGAGCCGTCTTCGAGTTGTAGTTGCCGGTGCCGAAGTGCACGTAGCGACGCAGCCCATCGGCATCGGAACGCACGACCAACACGCACTTGGCATGCGTCTTGAGCCCGACCACGCCGTACACAACGTGCACACCAGCACGCTCGAGCGTGCGCGCCCACGTGGCATTGGTGGCTTCGTCGAAGCGCGCCTTGAGTTCGACCAGAACAGCCACCTGCACGCCGCGTTCGGCGGCGCGAATGAGGCTGCGCGCAATCGGGCTATCGCCCGACGTGCGATACAGAGTCATCTTGATCGACTGCACCCGAGGATCGGTTGCTGCTTCGTCGATGAATGCCTCGATCGAGCTCCCAAACGACTCGTAGGGGTGATGGACCATCAACGCCCGTTCGCGGATAACCGAGAACAGACTGCGATCGCTTTCTTCGGCGCGGGCAATGCGCCCGGCGGTTACCGGCGGCCAGGGAGCGTCTTTCAGCGTGGGTCGATCGAGACCGTGAATGCTGAACAGGCACGTGAGGTCGAGCAACTGGCGATGGAAACTGACTGCGTCGTTGCCAAGCTCAAGCTCGCGCTGCAACACATCGAGCATTTCTGGGCTCATCGAGGTCTCGACCTCGAGACGCACCGCGCGGCCGAAGCGACGGCGCCGAAGCTCGAGTTCAACCGCTGCCAGAAGGTCGTCGGCTTCTTCGTCTTCTACGGTGAGGTCGGCGTTGCGGGTGACGCGAAAGACCGCCCACTCTTCGATGACCATCCCGATAAACAACGTGTGCAGATGTGCGGCGATCACTTGCTCTACCGGCACAAACCGCTGGCCGTCGCTGAGCGCCACCAACCGCGGGAACACCGTTGGGATCTTGAGGCGGGCGAAGCGACGCTCGCCAGTCTCAGGGTCGCACACCATCGCCGCAATACTCAACGCCAGGTTTGAGATGTAGGGGAACGGGTGCGCCGGGTCTACCGCCAGCGGGGTCAGAACAGGGAAGATGCGGCGCTGAAAGATCTCGACTGCGTAGCTCTGATCAAGCTCACTGAGTTCGTTCCACGACAAGATCTCAATGCCTTCGGCACCGAGCAACGGCCGCAGCTGATTGGCCACGATGTCTTCTTGAATCGAGATGTGCTCGCGCACCACGCCGGTAATCGCCGCAAGTTGTTCGAGCGGCGTGCGACCATCAGGCGTGGCCGTGACGATGTCGGCGGCCACTTGGTCGTGTAGTGCCGCAACTCGCACCTGAAAGAACTCATCGAGGTTGGATGACGCGATTGCGATGAACTTGACGCGTTCAAGCAGCGGAATACCAGCTTCGCCAGCGAGCGACAGAACTCGGCGGTTGAAATCGAGCCAACTAAGTTCACGATTGAGTTGGCGCTCATCGACCACGGGACGACGACCGATCTATTGCTGTTCTTCTTCGTCGGCGTAACCGAGAAGCCATTCGATCGAGATGCCCTCACGCTCGGCATCGCGGACCACGCGCTCACGATTGCGGCGGAACTGTGGGTCGTCGCGAGGCAAGAGCACCAGACGAGCCAACACGCGTGCACGGAACTCTGAGAGCAGGGTGTGATCGCCGTAGCCGAAGTCGACCTCCCAATGAGGCGACACTGGGCCGAGATACACGATGCGAGCGTGGGCTCGTGGTTGAACGGTTGTGTCGGTCATGACTCACTCCTGGCGTACGAAACGCTGATTGTACCGGACAGCCTTGGATTCGCCGAACAATTGTGTTTGACTATTACAAGCGGGAACCAAATGGATGCGCGGCTCGTCTGAAGAGAGACGTTCCCGTGGTCAGGTTGTCGCTAGTCCTTCGGGGCTCGTGCGGGCGGATCACCAGATGGTGGAACCAGCGAAAGGCTCGTTAATGCACGACCACACTTCAGAAGTGGCAGCCGCCACATGGATGGCTCAAGGCAACTGTCGTAACTACCCTCCAGAAGCGTTTTTCCCAAGCGACGGAGTAGGCGTCGACAGAGCTCGCAAAATTTGCGCAACATGCTCTGTGATCGACACTTGCCGTGAATACGCGCTGCATAACCGAATTGAGCATGGCGTTTGGGGAGGATGCAGCGAGCGTGAGCGTCGCCGTATCCTCACGCGTCGCCGCCTTGCCGTGACACCGGGCTGAGCCCACTCGGCGTTGGGTCCAGCGCCAGCTTCAGAAGAAAACGTCAAACGCCGGTGTCTGTAGACACCGGCGTTTGATTATCAGTTCGTAACGATGTGCTGCGGCGGGCGAACCCACCAGCAAGCAATCAGTTGCTTTCGGTCTTCTCCGAAGCCTTGGCCTTGTCGAGTTCCTCGAGGCGCTTGAGCTTGTCGGCATCGCTTTCGACGACGGCCTCTTTGCTGCCGGCATCAAGGCCCTTCTTGAATTCGTTCTGAGCCTTACCGAGGTTCTTGGCCAACTTAGGCAGCTGCGAGCCGCCAAAAAGCACGAGGACCAAAACAACGAGCAGGCCAATCTCTGGGGGATCAAGAAAAGAAAGCATATGAATACCTTACCAGTGG